>JBCBXA010000047.1:0-20668 GCA_039816825.1 Pseudomonadota bacterium
CGCCTATTGCAAACGGGGCGGTCGCCATGTCTCCACTCAGAAACTCGGAATAGACGGTTGTTCCGTCCGGCCCGTTCACGCGGATGATCGTTTCAGAGAAGCGCTCCGTAAAGGCGATGGTCGCTTCGGCCTGGGCATCAATGGCGGACGAACTGGCGAGCGTCACAAGGGACGTTCGCGCCAGGGCGAGATCCGGTGCTGCGGGCACCTCCAGCGACTGCAGATCAAACGCCACGGCTGTGCCGCCGATGACCAGACTTACGGCGTCCAGAAAGCCAGCCTGCTGACGATTGAATTCTGTTTCGAGTTCCTCAGGGGAAAGTGCCCGAAGCCTGTCATAGACTGCGGCTTGGGGCGTCTCTTCCGTGTTCTCATGATCATCGCCAATATCAGCCAGCCAGGCCTCCAGATTCGTCTCGATGATGAGCACGGCCCGTCCATCTTCAAGGCTCATATCCACAATCGACGGGCGAACTTCATGGGCATTGGTCGGTGAAATGATGGCCAGAAATCCCATCACAAGCGCCACAAAAAACAGGCATGGGAGAGCTGCTATCTGCCAAATGCGGTTGCCGCTGACCGCGCGCGTAACATATGTTCGGTCCATGAAATCCCGCTTCCCCCAAGATATCGTGCAAGATATCGTGCGACCCGAACCTAGCCACGATTTTCATCGCTGTCGCAACCTCGTACGCGCTCGCTTTCGATCACCGGCGAAGCTTGCGTCGGGGCTGTCACTTGCCTTGGTTGTGCTTTTTTCACAAGCGGCCCAAGCCCACGAGTTCTGGCTCTGGCCGGAGAGTTATGAGATTGACCCGGGACAGGCCGCGACGGCGACCATCCGCGTCGGAGAGCATTTCAAAGGCAATTCGTACACTTACAACCCGCGTGATTTTGAGCGGTTTGATGTTCTCATGGCGGGAGAAATGTCTCCCGTGTCGGGCCAATTGGGTGACCGTCCGGCCATGCGGGTGCCTGACGCTGAACCTGGCCTGCTGATCGGCATACACCAAAGTGATTTGGACCGCCTGACCTACAGCGACTTTGAGAAGTTCAAGACCTTCGCCCGGCTGGAGGGAGAAGACGCTGCTATCGATGCCCACACGATGCGAGGTCTTCCTGAAAGCGGCTTTGAGGAGGTCTACAGGCGTTTTGCAAAGACCTACCTGAGTGTCGGAACCGGCGAGGGTATGGACCGTCCCGTTGGCATGGCGTTTGAGCTGGTTGCGCTCACCAATCCCTATACCGATAAGGGCGACATGCGTTTCCAGCTGCTTCGGGATGGGAAACCCGATGCCAATGCCCAGGTCGCCGTCTGGTCCAGAGAGTTGGGAGCGGCGACGGAGGCCGGCTCTCCGACAAAGGGCGACAGAGTGCTGTTCAGGACCGATGACATGGGCGAGGTTGCAATCCCCACAGTCAAAGGGCGTGAATATCTTGCAAGCGCCGTGCGCATCCTTCAGCCCGGTCCGGCGGAACTGGCGGCAAGACCGGATGCGGTCTGGTACAGCCTTTGGGCATCCGCGACATGGCTCGCCACCAACTAGCGTGTCATAGGGAAGGCATATGGCAGTGATCACCAATCCATCGGCACTGGCCGCATCGCGTCGTGAGCGGGCTCGTCTGACGCTGTGGCGCCTGCTGGCGTTTGCAGCCTTTGTTCTCGCCTGCCTGGCAGTGGCCTGGGGGGCTGGCGCTTTTAGAAACCTGTCGGATGGCGCGTCGCCCCACATCGCCCGTGTCGCGATTGAGGGGCCGATCTTCGACAACCGTCGCCTGCTCAAACTGCTCGAAGACGTGGGCGAAGACGACAACGTGAAAGCCGTCATTCTCGACATGAACACGCCCGGCGGCACAACTGTCGGTGGGGAAGCGATTTATGAAGCGGTGAAGGCATTGGCGGAGACCAAGCCTGTCGTCACGCAAGTCGGCACCCTGGCGGCATCGGCGGGTTACATGATCGCTGTTGGAACGGACCAGATTTTTGTGCGCCGTTCCTCCATCATCGGTTCGATTGGCGTGATCTTCACCTACGCCAATGCAACAGAACTGCTCGACCGGATTGGCATCGAGGTAAAGGATATCAAGACCGGGGTTCTGAAGGCCGAACCGGCACCCTACCAGAACGCCCCGGCTGAACTCGAACCCAGCCTTCGCGAGCTGATCGATGACACCTATCAATGGTTCGTGGGTATCGTGGCCGAAGAGCGTGGTCTTGACCGCGCAGAGGTGCTGCGCCTCGCCGACGGACGCATTGTGTCGGGCACCAGAGGCGTGGAGTTGAAGCTGGCAGATGCCATTGGTGGCGAGTTGGAGGCCATCGCCTGGCTCGAGAAAGAGCGCGATATTCAGGTTGATCTGGAAGTGCGGACTTGGTCTGTGGCCGAGCCTCGAACTCTTGGGCTTTTCAGCCTGGGCAGCGTGGTGAAATCGGTGCTTTCGCGCCTTGGGGTCGCCTCATCGGGAGAGCTTGGCGTTGCGGCCAACGCGATTTTTCACGCTTTGGAACCGGTTGTAGTGCTGGACTCGGAGGCAGAAGGCGGTTTGAATGCCGCCCCTGCGGTAGGTCTCAAGTCGGTTTTTCGGGCTGGGGACGTGGCGGCACAGCCGTAAGGCGCTTGGCGCGCTGTGCACAGGAGATGGTTGTCCATGATCAAGTCTGAACTCATCCAGAACATTGCCGAAAGGAACCCGCATCTGTTCCAGCGGGACGTGGAGAACATCGTCAACGCGGTTTTCGATACGATTGGTGACGCTCTGGCCGACGGCAACCGTGTTGAACTGCGCGGTTTCGGTGCCTTCTCAGTCAAGAACCGCCCCAGCAGGCAGGGCCGAAACCCCCGCACGGGTGAGTCCGTTTTCGTCGAAGAGAAATGGGTCCCCTTTTTCAAGACCGGCAAAGAGCTTCGCGAGCGGCTGAACCAAGACAGCTAGAGAGGCCTGGCCCATCCACCATGCAACCGATCGGCTTTCCGCTTGTTCATTCCCAAAGTGGTCGGTAATCGTCTGCTGAGACCTGTGACTTTGGGAGCCCGTTTGTGTTGCGCCGCATTTTTCAAATTCTGATCGTCATTCCCGTCGGCCTGGTTTTGCTGATGTTTATGATCGCCAATCGCCGCTCGGTCCTTCTTTCTTTTGATCCATTTACCCAAGACAATCCCGCTCTTGCGTTCGAGGTACCGTTGTTCGTTCTGATATTTGGCGCTTTGCTTGTGGGGCTTGTTCTCGGCGGTGCCGTGGTGTGGGCACGCCAGCATCGCTATCGCAAGCTGGCGCGGGAAGAGCACCGCGAAGTTGAGCGGCTGAAAGGCCGGGTCGAAGCGGAAAAGACTCGTGCCGACACCCACGATCCCGCTGTGCCGACGCCTGGCCAGGGCGGTTCTGCAATTCAGCCTGCACTTGCCAAGCTTGAGAGCTTCTAGCGGGTCGTGCGGGACTACTCAGCCGACGATATAGCGTCGATCTCAACGCCTGGCCTGATGGTTGAGGCGCTTCGGTCGGCCTTTCAGGCTGATCTCGTGGCGCCCGTGAGGCACCACCATCGAATTGAGAAGTCCGGCGAGCCGGACGCGACCCTGCTTCTCATGCCAGCCTGGAGCGGCGCAAACCAGCAGTCGGACTCCTATGCCGGGGTCAAACTGGTGACTGTTGTTCCCGGCAACAGCCATCGAGGCGTGGCCACGATCAACGGCGTTTACGTTCTCAACGACGGCCAAACCGGCGAGCCCGTCGCACTGTTCGATGGAGCCATGCTCACTGTTCTGCGCACCGCTGCGGCCTCCGCTCTGGCTGCTGACTATTTGGCGCGCTCTGACGCTCGAAACCTCACCATGATCGGCGCGGGCGCCATGGCGCCGCATCTCATTGCCGCTCATGCAGCCATTCGGCCCATTGAGAGCGTCACCATATGGAACCGCAACCTTTCAAAGGCTGAGTCCCTGGCTGAGAAGCTCAGCGGGTCCACCGAGCTTCGCGTCGAAGCGACCGGTGACCTCCCGGCGGCGATACGATCAGCTGACCTGGTATCGGCCGCCACACTTTCCACCGAGCCGCTCATCTTCGCCGACGACGTTCAGCCCGGCACACATGTGGATCTGGTGGGCGCGTTCTCGCCCGATATGCGCGAGAGCGAAGGCAGGCTTCTGGGACTGGCCGAGGTGTATGCTGACACGATGGCGGGGGTTGAGTCAGAGGCCGGGGACGTCATCCAAGCGGTTCGAGAGAACCATCTTGCGTTTGCCGAAATCAAGGCTGATCTGTTTGACCTCGCCCGAGGTCACCATCCGGGTCGATCGCCTGAAACAGACATCACTGTTTTCAAGTCAGTGGGCGCCGCGATTGAAGACTTGGCGGCTGCCGCCGCTATCCATCAACGGTGCCTGGCGACCGCCGGTTGATCAGCCGATGGCCGATACGATGATGGCCAGAACGATGCAGATGGCCAGGCTCCAGAGAGCGACCGTCCAATGGTTTTCGACATAATCTTCAGAACGCATCCATCTCTCCACCGGTTCGGGAGCATGCTGCAAGCGTGCATGCCCCGAGATTAGACATGAGATTAGACAGGGCAACGGCTTTTGCCCAGCCCATTCTTGCCGTACGTACCGGTCCATGAGCCGTCCTCGATCACAGAGTAAGTCGCACCAGCAACGACGACCGCAAGCTGCCATGGTTGGCGGAGCTGCCGCGCCGGACAACGCGCCAGACAACGGGCCCGACAGTCCGGCTTTTTCGCGCATGGGTGTTGCTGCGGATCGCAGGCTTTCGGAAGCGGTTCCCGAGGTTCTGGAGACCCGTTCGGACGAGAACTACGCCCTGGTCGACTCGGGTCACGGCCTCAAGCTGGAGCGCTATGGGCCCTATCGCGTGGTTCGGCCCGAGGCCGCCGCGCTCTGGACTCCGCTTTTGGCAGCCAGAGAATGGGACGACGTGGATGCGGTCTTCACGGGCGATACCGACGAAGAAGGCCCGGGCCGCTGGCGCTTTCCAAAAGCCCCACTCGGCGAAACCTGGCCCATGATGTTTGATGGCGTCGCCTTCCATGGCCGCTTCACGTCTTTCCGCCACGTTGGTGTCTTTCCGGAGCAGGCGGCGCACTGGCGATGGATGGTGGATCGGATCAAGGCCGCCAAAACGCAGGGCCGCACACCGCGTATTCTCAATCTGTTCGGCTATACCGGACTGGCATCACTGGTGGCGGCCAATGCAGGGGCGGAAGTCACCCATGTCGATGCTTCCAAAAAGGCGATTGGCTGGGCCCGTGAGAACCAGAACTTGGCCAGGCTCACTGACAAACCCATCCGTTGGATCTGTGATGATGCCATGAAGTTCGTCCTTCGTGAGGGGCGTCGAGGCAAGACCTATGACGGCATTCTGCTCGATCCGCCAAAATATGGCCGTGGGCCCAAGGGCGAGGTTTGGCAGCTCTTCGAGCACTTGCCCGACATGCTTTCTGCCGTGGAAACAATTGCTGATCCCCGCGCTGATTTTGTGGTTTTGACCTCCTATGCCGTGCGGCAGAGCTTCTATGGCCTGCACGAACTCATGCAGGAGGTTTTTGCTGCTCGTGGCGGGCATCTGGCGTCGGGAGAGTTGCTGCTGCGTGAGGAGACCGGTGGCCGGTCGCTCTCCACGTCGCTGTTTTCGCGCTGGACGGGGGAAAAGCCAGATGGCTGAGCCGGCAACTCGCAAACCCGGTCGCGTCCATCAGATCAGTTCGGCGGCCAACCCGATCATCAAGTCACTGCGCGGCCTGTCCCTGAAAAAGAATCGGGATGCTGAGGGCGTGTTCCTGGCCGAAGGTCTCAAACACGCCATCGATGCTCTGGACCGGGGCTGGACGGTACGCACACTGGTCTTGAGCGGTGGCGGTTCGGTGGGTGGCGAGGATTTGATCTCGCAAACGGCGGCGCGGGCTCGGGCCTCGGGCGCCGATGTGCTGGAAGTATCCGGCAAGGCCATGTCTGCCCTCGTCAAACGTGATAATGCGCAGCCCGTTCTCAGCGTAATCGACCAGCAGTGGCGCTCAGCTGCAGCGCTGCTCGACGCTCATCGGGGTGTTGATGATACGCTTCTCATTCTCGACCGGGTGCGAGACCCCGGCAATCTTGGCACCATCATCCGAACTTTGGATGGCGTCGGTGCATGTCGATTGCTGCTGGTGGGGGATTGTACCGATCCCTTCAGCCTGGAGGCGGTTCGCGCGTCCATGGGCTCGCTTTTTCATGTTGAGGTGGCGCGAACCACTCTGCAGGAGTTTCTGGCCTTGAGGCCCGGCTTGAAGGGGCAGCTTCTCGGCACGCATCTGAAGGGAGCGGTTGACTGGCGTCAGCCGGACTACACCACCGGGCCCACAGCCATCGTGATGGGCAATGAACGCGAAGGGATGCGTCAGGAACTTGCGGATGTGTGCGACCGACTGATCCGGATTCCCATGGCGGGTGGTGCCGACAGCCTCAACCTGGCCGTGGCCACGGCTCTCACCCTGTTTGAAGCCAGGCGTCATCTTCTGGGCGATGGGGCCTTCAATCCCGGCTCTTCACGTCGGCACCTCAGCTGGGATGCTGTGGGGGAGACGGTCTGATGATTGGCGGCTTGAAGCCTCGCCTCCGTCCGGGCCCCTTTGCTCCGCTTGTCCCGGTCACCATCGTGATCGACCAGATCTGCAAATGGTACGTGGAGGCGCAGCTGATCTACGCTGAACCCGTCCCGTTCCTGCCCTTTGTTTCGCTTTACCGGACATGGAATGACGGGATTGCCTTCTCCATGTTGGCCGGCTTGGACGAGGCCCTCCTGATAGCCATTGCCGCCATCGTGCTGGTGTTCGTGACATGGCTTTGGTGGTCAACTGAGCCGGATCGCTGGCTCTCAAGGCTGGGCTTCGCGCTCATCTGGGGAGGCGCGGTCGGCAATCTGATTGATCGCGCCCTGCACGGCCATGTCATTGATTTCATCCTGGTCCATACCGCCAACTGGTCGTTTGCTATCTTCAACACAGCCGACAGTTTCATCACTGTTGGCGCAGCGGCCGTGATCCTCGATGAGTTCGGAGGCTGGTGGCGCCAGCGGCGCATATCGTCCGAAGGCTAGGGTCCCGACATTTGGGGCCTTGAATCCTAAAACTTTACCAGATCTGGAAACGCCTTCCTCACCACGCGATGCGATCGGTCTGCCCGATTCACCTGCTGGCAGGGTGAAACGGCAATGCTGCAGCCATGAGCACGCAGGAAAAACCCACTGAGCATCGCGCCAAAGCGAACCGGCTTCGACCCGACCCCAACTGGCGGTGGACCCTTGCGGAGTTGCGGCCCAATACGGGCCGGATTCTGCGCTGGGTTGTGCCCGTCGTCTCCATCAGCCTGCTGGTCTATCTGTCGCAAGTCAGCGATGGCCAGACGGTTACGATGGTTGCCCTGTGCATGGCGGCGATCATGGGCGTCATCGGCGCGCGGGGCTATGGCCTTAAGGCCCGCGAACTGCGCACCGCCCTCATCGAAATGGAGGCAGTACGGGATTCGGCATGGGAGACGCGCGAGAAGGCTGAGGCCGCCAACGCCGCTAAGTCCCAGTTCCTAGCGGCCGTCAGCCACGAAATCCGCACGCCATTGTCCGGCATTCTCGGGATGAATGGACTGCTTATGGACACGAGCCTCACCGGTGAGCAGCGGGCTTACGTCGAAGCCATCGGCCGCTCGGGCGAAGCTCTGACGGCGCTGATCAATGACCTTCTGGACATCACCTTGATCGAGAAGGGCCGAATGACACTCGAGCCTGACGATACGCCCATCAGATCCGTTGCCGAGTCCGTGATTGAGCTCATGGCGTCGCGCGCTGATGAAAAGGGTCTGGATCTGGCGTTGTACGTCTCCCCAACTGTCCCGGCCTCCGCGCATCTGGATGCCGGGCGCCTGCGCCAGATCCTCATGAACATCGTCGGGAACGCCGTTAAGTTCACGGAGCAGGGCGGCGCCATGATGGAAGTCGAGGTGCACGAGAACCGTCTGGTCTTCCGCGTTCAGGACAGCGGTCGCGGCGTGCCCAAGCTCGACCGCGAGCGCCTGTTTGAAGAGTTTGAACGTCGCGAAGAAACCGAAACGCGAACCCAGGTTGGCTTGGGCCTTGGCTTGGCCATTTCCAGGCGCCTGGCCAAGGCCATGGGCGGAACCCTCGCCTTTGTCGATCAGCCTGAAGGTGAAATTGGCGCCGCGATTGAACTGTCTCTGCCGCTTCTGGCCTCCGAGGTCGCGCAGGGCGGGCAGGCCGGTTCGGTGCCCAAAACTGCATCCAACGGCAAGGCAACTGCATCAAGCGAGCGCCGTTTCCAGAGCATTGTCTGGGTTGGCGAACCAAGCTTCACGGCCCATGCCCTGGAGCGTGCGGCGCGGGACAGTGGAGCCCGTTTCCGCTTTGCCGCCATTGACGCCGACTTCGATGCGGATTCGCTGATCATTGTGTCTGAAGCGACGGCTGATGATGTTGCTGCGGTTACTCGCCGCGCGAAGGCTGCCCAGATTGTGTCATGCATTCCTGCCGTGGATCGTGAGCGGCTGGCGCGATTGCGGGAGGCCGGTGCCCACGGGCACATCATTCGCCCATTGCGTGGTGAGACCATTTCGCGCCTGCTGGCCGGAGAACTGCTGGAGGCCCTGCCAGCCGAGCCCCGCGAAGTGCCCGCCAGCTACAACCGCTCCGAGATGAGCAGACATGTCCTGTTTGTGGAAGACGATCCGATCAATCGACTGCTTGTGCGCACCCTGCTTGAGCGCAGGGGGCACGGTGTCACATGCCTTGATGATGCCCACGCCGCGCTTGCCGCGCTGCAAGAGCCGGGTCACGGTTTTGATGCGCTGATCACCGACCTGCACCTGCCCGGCATGTCCGGCCAGCAGCTTCTGGATGCCCTGCGCAGACATGAGCAGGACGCACATATCGAGCCTCTGACAAGCGTTGTTCTGACGGCTGATGCCCGTCACGAACTGGTCTCCGAGCTGGCCTATTTGCGCCCGGCGGCGGTTCTCACAAAGCCGCTCGACAAATGCGCGCTCATGGCGGCTATTGAGCCGGTTCAGTCTGGTGAACAATTGCGCGCCTGACAGCTGTTTCCAAAAGCCACTGTCATAAAAGCCCATATCGAGTCATATAGGCCGCGATCGGAACTCCAATCGAAGCGCTTCTGAGGGCTGGCATGAACATACACCCCCGTGACGAGGGTCAGGCGCTGCTGGGTCAACTGGGCACTATGGAAGTGCGTCTGGCCCAAACGGCGGAAGAAATTCAGGCCGCTCAGCGCTTGCGCTATGCGGTTTTCTACGAAGAACTGGATGCCGTCCCCAGCGAAGCCACGAAGGCCAGCGGCATGGATGCCGACGCTTTCGACGAGATCTGTGACCATCTGATCGTGATCGACAGGGGCCTTGAAGGCGATCGGTATGGGGAGATCGTTGCCACCTACAGATTGTTGCGGCAGGAAGTGGCCGATCAAAACGATGGCTTTTATTCGGCCAGTGAATTCGACATTGAGCCGCTGCTGACGGCGCACCCCGACAAAGCATTTCTTGAGCTCGGCCGCTCATGCGTGCTGGCACCTTACCGCAACAAGCGCACGGTCGAGCTTCTATGGCAGGGCACTTGGGCCTATGTTCTGAAGCACGGAATGGACGTGCTCTTTGGTTGCGCCTCGCTCAGTGGGGTCGACCAGTCGGCGCTCCGCGCGCCCCTCTCATTTCTGCACCACAATTGTGAGGCTGTCGGCGAATGGCAGGTCAAGCCGCTCAGAGGGCTCGCCGCGCCATTTGAGCCACTTGATGCCGATGAGGTGGACGCCCGCACCGCCATGCGATCTCTACCGCCTATGATCAAAGGCTATCTCAGGCTTGGAGCAAGCATTTCCAGTGGATCGGTGATTGACCATCAGTTCCACACGACCGACGTGCTCATTGTCCTGCCCGTGGCGGAGATCAACCCGTCCTACGTCAACTATTACGGTGCAGACGCTAGCCGTCATGCAGCGACCTGACGGAAGAGGTTCCCCACATTTTAGCGGGGAATGCCTTGCCCGCGCGTGTTCAAAAGATGCGCGCAGGCCCTGGCTCTGTTAGTCAGCATCCATGAGTGAAAGTCTCCAGATCGATGCCGCCGCCACCCCCATGATGCGGCAATATATCGAGATCAAGAACGCCAATCCGGATTCGCTTCTGTTCTACCGGATGGGAGACTTTTACGAGTTGTTCTTTCATGATGCTGAAGTCGCCAGCCGTGCTTTGGGCATCACGTTGACCCGCCGCGGCAAGCATGCGGGCAACGACATCCCCATGTGCGGCGTGCCGGTGCATGCAGCCGATGACTACCTGCAGAAGCTTATTGCTCTTGGCCATCGTGTGGCTGTTTGCGAACAGACAGAAGATCCGGCAGAAGCCAAAAAACGCGGTTCCAAGGCCGTTGTTCGGCGTGACGTTGTTCGCCTTGTCACGCCCGGCACCGTCACAGAAGAAGCCATTCTTGATCCGCGCCAGAACGCGTGGCTGGCAGCGCTTGCCCGCGTTCGCAATGGCGATGCGTGGCTCTACGGACTGGCGCGCATCGACATTTCAACCGGGTCTTTCGAGGTGGCGGAGACAGATGAACGCCGCCTGATCGGCGATCTCTCGGCCTTTGAGCCCCGGGAGCTCATCGTGCCGGACAGTCTGTTTAGCGATCCCGAATTTGCCCCTGCGCGGGAGCAGATCGAGATGGGTCGGTGCGCGATCACGCCGGAGCCGGGTGCGCTGTTCGACTCGACAGCCGCGCCTCGTCGACTGCAGGACCACTTCGCGGTGGCCACCATGGATTCCTTTGGAGGCTTCTCGAGGGTGGAGTTGGCGGCTGCGTCGGCTGCGCTGGGCTATGTACTCAAAACTCAGGTATCTGCGCGTCCGACTCTGTCGACCCCGAAACGTCTGGATGCGACGGGTGCCCTCGGGCTGGATGCTGCAACCCGAGCCAATCTTGAACTGACCCGCACGCTTTCGGGAGAACGCAAGGGGTCACTTCTCGCAGCTATTGACCGCACCGTCACGCCCGCAGGATCGCGCTTGTTGACGGAACATTTGGCCGGCCCGCTCACCGATGTTGACACTATCAATGATCGGTTGGACGCCGTCTCATGGTGTCTGAAAAATGATGCAGCTCGGGATGAATTGCGCGGCATGTTGTCGGCATTGCCCGATATGGTGCGGGCCCTGTCCCGGCTGGCACTCGAGCGGGGCGGACCGCGCGATCTTCTGGCTTTGAAGCAAGCCTGCGAAGGCGCGTTGTCAATAGCATCATGGTTCGCTGCCGGTTCGTTTGGCGATCTGCCTGCAGTTCTCGATGGTGCTGCCAGAGCGCTCGATGGCCTGCCTGCTGATTTGGGTGAGACGCTGGCCCGCACGCTTTCGGACGAGGTGCCCCTCCTGGCTCGGGATGGTGGCTTCGTCCGGCAGGGCTGTTCCGAAGAGCTTGATGAGCTGCGCGCCCTTCGGGACGAAGGCCGTCAGATCATTGCCGGCATGCAGGCGCGCTATTGCGAGCAGACCGGGGTGAAGAGCCTCAAGATCCGGCACAACAATATTCTGGGTTACTTCATTGAGGTCACCAGTCAGAATGCAGATGCGCTGACCGGCAGTGAAGAAGCTAAGTCCGAGTTCATCCACCGCCAGACGATGGCCAACGCCATGCGGTTCACGACCACTGAGCTGTCCGACATGGAAAGCCGGATGGCCAATGCGGCAGGCCGCGCCATCCAGATAGAGCTGGAGCAGTTTGAGGTGATGCGGCAAGCCGTTCTGGACGCCGATTCCCAGTTGCGTGCGGCCAGCGGAGCCATTGCCGCGCTGGATGTCGCCGCCGGTCATGCGGAGCTTGCCTTGTCCGAAGGCTATTGCCGCCCCCATGTGGATGCGTCCATGGCCTTCGAGGTTACCGCCGGTCGGCATCCTGTGGTCGAAGCGGCGCTGCGGGCACAGATGGCCAACCCTTTCGTGCCCAATGATTGCCGTTTGGGCCCCGACGAGAACCGGTCGGCAAACGGTTCCATCTGGTTGCTCACTGGCCCCAACATGGGCGGCAAGTCGACCTTCCTGCGGCAGAATGCACTGATCGCCATCATGGCGCAGATCGGTGCCTTTGTGTCGGCGGGTTCGGCTCACATTGGTGTCGTGGATCGGATTTTCAGCCGGGTTGGGGCGGCGGATGATCTGGCGCGGGGTCGCTCCACCTTCATGGTGGAGATGGTCGAAACGGCAGCGATCCTCAATCAGGCGACACACCGTTCCTTTGTCATTCTTGACGAGATTGGAAGGGGCACGGCCACCTATGACGGCTTGTCCATCGCCTGGGCGACGCTTGAGCATCTGCACGAAGTCAATGCATGCCGGTCGCTGTTCGCGACTCATTATCACGAGCTCACCGCACTGGCGTCTGTTCATGACCGGCTGGCGAATGTGACGATGGCGGTCCGTGAATGGGATGGTGATGTCGTTTTTCTGCACGAGGTGCAGCCCGGAGCGGCTGACCGTTCCTATGGCATTCAGGTCGCCCGTCTTGCCGGGCTGCCCGCTTCGGTCGTGTCCCGGGCCCGGGACGTGCTCGACCAGCTGGAAAGCGCCGATGCGAAGCGTGACGGCAGCACACTGATCGACGATCTTCCGCTCTTCTCGGCAGCGCCGGTGCGTGAGGAGCCCAAGCGGCCGGATGACAGCATCCTGCAGAAGGCGGTTTCTGACCTCAATCCCGATGAGATGACACCCAAAGAGGCTCTGTCGGCGCTGTACGATCTCAAAGCCAGGCTTTAGGCGCACGCTGGCTCTGGTGTGCTGCTTGCCCTGCCGCTTCAAAAGCGCATAAACGGGGCATGCCCATCGCCCCCATCACACAAACGATCAATGCGCTTACAGGTGCGAAAGCTGCTGAGAAGCTGCGCCCCAAACGGGTTGTGCCTGACTATGAGAGCGGGCTGCGGCTGGAAGAACTGGTCAACGCCGAGCGTCTGCGGGCATCGTTGGATGAAATTGCTGAGAAGCATGGCGGACAGGGTGAAAAACCAGACGCGCGAGCCGAAGTGGTTGAGCTTCTCCGCGGAACGATACAGCGCTGCCGCGAACGCACTGAGAAGATGCTTCTTGAAGATGATCGTCGGGGCATTTTGTGCGCGCAACGCCTTTCCGCCGTTCAGGACACACTGATTACGGCGATCTACCATTATGCCCTTGATCACGTCTTTAAGGTGCAGAACCTGTCCGAAGGCGAACGGATCGCGATTGTGGCGGTGGGGGGCTACGGTCGCGCCATGCTGGCACCGCACTCTGACATCGATCTGCTGTTCGTGCTGCCCTACAAGCAAACCGCCTTCGGCGAGCAGATCGTCGAGTACATTCTGTACATGCTTTGGGACCTCGGTTTCACCGTCGGTCATGCCACCCGATCAGTCGATGAAACCATGCGTCAGGCCATGGCTGACATGACCATTCGCACCTCGCTTGTGGAAGCGCGCCTGATCCATGGCAATCCTGATCTGTTTGAGGAACTCGAAACCCGCTTTCACGCCGAGATCGCTGAGCCAACCAGCGCTGAGTTCATTGATGCGAAGCTGGCAGAGCGCGACGCCCGCCACAGGCGGATGGGAGAGAGCCGCTATCTGGTTGAGCCCAATGTAAAGGAAGGCAAGGGCGCGCTGCGGGATCTGCACACGCTCTTCTGGATCGGCAAATATGTCTACCATGTGAAGCGCGGTCGGGAGCTGGTATCCCGCGGTGTCTATACACGCTCCGAGCATGACCGCTTTCTCCGCGCGATGGAGTTTTTCTGGACCGTTCGGTGTCACCTGCATTTCATCGCGGGTCGCCCTGAGGAGCGGTTGAGTTTCGACCTCCAGCCTGCCCTCGCGTCCCGGATTGGCTACGAAGATCAGGCCGCGCTCCGCGGTGTCGAGCGCTTCATGAAGGTCTATTTCGAGTGGACGCGCGATGTGGGCAATCTCACCCGAATTTTCTGCCTTGCACTGGAAGAGGCTGAGAAAAAGCAGGCCGCCGGGCTTCTTACGCGCATGACCAACACCGGGCCCAAACCCACTGGCGATGATGGCGTGTTCGTGGTCGAGAACGGTCGGGTGAATGTCACGTCGGCTGAGGTGTTTGAAGAGCCCCTCAACGCGTTGCGCCTTTTCCAGATCGTGGATCGGGAGCAGCTTGATTATCACCCCAACGCGCTTCGGGCACTGTCGCGCCGCCTTCGCTACATCGACGCTGCGGCCCGCAAGCGCGAAGACATGAACGCGCTCTTTCTGCAGATTCTGGCCCATGGCCGCGATCCCGAGAACACGCTGCGCTACATGAACGAGGCGGGTGTTCTGGGGCGGTTCATCCCTGATTTCGGCAAAATCGTCGCGATGATGCAGTTCAACATGTATCATTCCTACACAGTCGACGAGCATCTGGTCCGGACGGTTGGCGTGATTGCTGACATTGAGAAGGGCACCATCGCGGAAGAGCACCCGCTCGCCAGCCGTATTCTACCGGACATCCAGGAACGCGATCTTCTCTATTTCGCGCTTCTCATCCACGACATAGCCAAAGGGCGACCGGAGGACCATTCGGTTGCCGGGGCCAAAGTCGCCCGCAAGCTGGGGCCGAGACTGGGATTCTCTGCGTCGCAGACAGAACTGCTCGCCTGGCTGATTGAAGAGCATCTGACCATGTCGACCTTCGCCCAGTCGCGTGATCTGGCAGACCCCAGAACCATCGCTGACTTCGGTGCCGTGGTTCAGACACGCGAGCGTTTGAGACTGCTTCTCGTGCTTACAGTGTGCGATATTCGGGCCGTGGGCCCCAATGTCTGGAACGGCTGGAAAGGTCAGCTTCTGCGGACGCTCTACGCCGAAACAGAGCTCTTTCTGACGGGCGGCTTCTCGAAGCACGGCCGGAAGGAGCGCGCCGACCATGCGCGCCAGATGGCCATCGAGCATATGACCAGCGTTGCAGAGGAGAGGTGGCCCATCGAGAAGGCAGAGCGCTACACCGACCTTCACTACCCGGCCTTCTTGCTGGCGGTGGAAACAGAGGAAGTGGCGCGGGTCTCGCGCATGCTGGCGCAGGCGGGCGAAGAGGGTGGGCGCTTTCTTTACACAATCGATTGCAGAGAGTTTCAGGAGACGACCCAACTCAACTTCCTGGCCGCCGACCATCCCCGCCTTCTGTCCACCATTGCCCAGGGCTGTGCGGCAGCGGGGGTGACAATTGTCGATGCTCGCATCTTCACCACCCGTGATGGACGCGCCATCACGTCGGTGTTCGTGCCGCGCGAACTGCCCGATGACGAAGCCGAGATGCGCCGCGCGTCCCATATGGCCAAACTGATCGAAGATGCCCTCGCCGCCGGTGCCGGCTCCCTGCCTGCGATGATCGAGAAACGCGGGAAACGGTCCCGACGCCACAAGGCCTTCCAGATTGAGCCGCGCGTGACGGTGTCGAACGAGCTTTCGGACCGCTTCACGGTCATCGAGATCGAGTGTCTTGACCGGTTGGGACTTCTCGCAGATGTGGCTGGCGAACTGTCGAACCTGAATCTCAACATCGCTTCCGCCCGGGTGTCGACCTTCGGCGAGAAGGTGATCGACACGTTCTATGTCAATGATCTGATCGGTCATCGTGTGGAAGCCCCACAGCGTTTGGCACGGATTCGCGATGCGCTGTTGATGGTGATCGAGCGCCGTGCCGTCGAAGAAAAGGCGGGCGGCGCAGGGCTTGTGATGGAGCTCAATATATGAGGCGCGCCCACATGCGAGTGCTGGGATGAACCTTTACGGCAAGTTCGCTTCCGTGGGCGGCGCGACCTTGGCCAGCCGGGTGCTGGGCTTTGTGCGTGAAGCGCTTATGGCGGCGGCCCTCGGCGCAGGTCCCGTGGCGGACGCCTTTTTTGCCGCTTTTCGGTTGCCCAATTTCTTCCGGCGTTTTTTGGCCGAAGGTGCCTTCAACTCCGCTTTCGTGCCCATGCTGGGAGAGCGGCTGGAGCGTGGCGGTGTCGAAGAAGCCCAGCGCTTTGCCTCGACAATCCTTGCGGTTCTGCTGGTCGTTCTGGTCGTGCTTACGATGCTGGCCGAAATTTTCATGGGCACGATCGTTCGAACGGTCATCGCGCCTGCCTTTGTGATCAACCCCGAAAAATTGGACCTGACGATCCTTCTTGGCAGGATCATGTTTCCCTACATCGCATTGGCCTCTCTCATGGCCATGATTGCGGGGATCCTGAACACGTTCCGCAAATACTTTCTGGCTGCTCTGGCGCCGCTCTGTCTGAACATCTGTCTGGTGTCCGTGCTCGGCTGGGCCATTGTGTCGGGCGCGGCTGACCGAAGCATTGGCATCTGGTTGTCTGTCGGTGTGCTTGTTGGCGGGCTGGCGCAGTTTGGTCTGGTGTTCTGGGCTCTTCGTCGGGAGGGCTTTCGTTTCACATTGAGTCGCCCGCGCATCACTCCGGAAGTGAAAGCCTTCCTATGGCTGGCAGCCCCCACCGCAGCCGCCAATGGCATTGTGCAGATCAATCTTCTTGTCGGGCAGGCCATCGCTTCCGCACAGGCGGGCGCCATTGCGCTTCTGCAATATGCCGACCGCCTGTATCAGCTTCCTCTTGGAGTGATCGGCATCGCGATCGGCGTTGTGTTGCTGCCGGAGCTCACGCGGGTCTTGGCCGCGGGGCGGGAGAAGGAGGGCGCAGAGATCATGGACAGGAGCGTGGAGTTTGCGCTTCTGCTGATTCTGCCGGCGTCTGTAGGCCTGTTCATCCTGGCTGATCCCATAACAGCGCTTCTCTATGAGCGCGGGGCTTTCACGCGTGAAACCACTTTGGCCGTGGCGGATGCGATCCAGTGGTTCGCCATCGGGCTCCCGGCTTTCATGGGCATAAAGATCTTCACGCCAGCTTTTTTTGCGCGGCAAGACACCCGCACACCCATGTGGCTGGCGGGCCTCAACGCCATCATCAATATCGTACTGAGTCTCACGCTGTTTCCCGTTTTCGGGCATGTGGGCATCGCCATGGCGACGGCCATCTCAGCTTGGATAAATGCGATTGCTCTGGTGGTTCTGCTGGCGCGACGCGGTCTCTATCGGCCAAGCCCTTTCGCTTCACGGCGGATCGCCTTCATCATCTGGGGTTGCGTTTTGCTCGCCGCGATTTGTATCGGTGCCCAGTCTTGGGGCGCAGACATGATGCTCAACGCCGGAGTTCTCATACGGCTGGTCTCGATTTTCCTGGTCATCGGCGTGGCAGCTGTGAGCTATTTTGCTTTTCTGCATTTGACGAGGGCTTTTCCCCTCTCCGCCCTGCGGCAGCAGATGGTCAGGCCAAACGGCAACTGACTTTGGGTTGATTAGGCGCAGCGCAGCCGCCATAGCTGCGCAAACGTTTCCAGTTTCGACGATGGCATCACGATGACCAACCCCTCAGCCACCAACATCCCGCCGCGCGTTTTCTCCGGCGTGCAGCCAACCGGCAATCTGCACCTGGGCAACTATCTGGGTGCCATCAAAAAGTTCGTCGCCCTGCAGCAGGGCAATGAGTGCCTCTATTGCGTGGTGGATCTCCACGCCATCACCGCGACATTCCCCGATGATCTGAAAGCCGCAACCCGGGAGGTGACCGCCGCCTTCATCGCCTGTGGCATCGATCCGAAAGCGCATATTGTGTTCAACCAGTCAGCGGTGCTTCAGCACGCCGAGCTGGCATGGATTTTCAACTGTGTGGCGCGCATGGGCTGGTTGGAGCGCATGACGCAGTTCAAGGATAAGGCGGGCAAGAACTCTGAGAACGCTTCAGTGGGTCTGTTTGCCTATCCCAACCTCATGGCCGCCGATATTCTGGCCTACCGTGCGACCCATGTGCCTGTGGGTGATGACCAGAAACAGCATCTTGAGTTGACCCGGGACATTGCCGCCAAATTCAACTACGACTTTGCCAAGCGCATCCGCGAACTGGGCCATGGCGATGTATTCTTTCCCATCACCGAGCCGGTGATCGAAGGGCCCGCCACGCGCGTCATGAGCCTGAAGGACGGAACCAAAAAGATGTCAAAGTCCGATCCATCCGGTCTCAGCCGAATTGACCTGACCGATGATGCGGACGCCATCGCCAAGAAGATCAAAAAAGCCAAGACCGACGCGGATCCGCTTCCCCTGGAGGAAGAAGGCCTCAAAGGCCGTCCGGAAGTCGACAATCTGGTGGGGATTTACGCGTCCCTGGCGGACATCACAAAGCAGGCGGTCCTGGATGAATATCCCAACGCTCAGTTCGGCACGTTCAAGCCGGCTCTTGCGGATCTGGCGGTGGAGAAGATTGCGCCCTTTGCCGGAGAGATGAACCGGCTTCTGGCTCAGCCCGATCACATTGACGCCGTGCTTGCCGATGGCGCGGACCGCGCACGTGCTATCGCTGAGCCTGTTTTGGCCGAAACGAAGCGCATCATTGGGTTTCTCTCATGATGCTTGCCCCCTCGGGCCGATAAGGGCAGGGTCAGACCATGGTATCGAAACGTCTCGCCAATGAAGAAGGTCACCGGCGCAAGTTGCTGGTGATCGTGGATGAAAGCGCCGAGTGCGACCGCGCCGTGACATTCGCGGCTCTTCGGGCTGCCAAGTCCAATGGTCTTCTGGACATGCTGTACGTCATCCCCCCAGGCGATTTTCAGCATTGGCTGGGTGTTGAAGAGATCATGCGCGCTGAAGCGAGAGAAGCGGCTGAATTGATGCTGGCGCGCTATGCGGATCGCGCTACGTCCATTGCCGATGTGACGGTGGAGAAAGTGATCCGCGAAGGCCAAACCCGCGAGCAGATCGATCAGCTGATCGAAGAGGATCAGGACATTGCGACGCTCATTCTGGCAGCGGGCAGTGACAAGGATGGCCCGGGGCCGCTCGTTTCTTCGCTTGGCGCGCGGGGCAACGCCTTCCCCATTCCCGTGACGGTTGTGCCGGCGGGTATCACGGACGAGGAAATCTTCGCGCTCGTCTAGCGGTCTGTGGATGCTCGGCCCAGAGCTCCATCTCTTGCCGGTCGCTCCTGCTCATCCCACATGAGTCGTATGTAACAAGCGTGGGGACCTACCTACCCGGACCTCATACGCCGCACCCGCATCTCCAAGTTTCAAGTGTGACGCATCGTGATACCGGTGAGCTTGTGTCAGTTTTGAAATGTTCTAAACTGATGGCCAATGCATGGATCAACCGTCACCATTTCAGATGTGGCGCTTGAAACCGTGCGATATGTATCAAACCTTCAGCCCGCAGAGGCCGGCTTGTGACAGACCAGATGAGGATCGAAGATGTTTATTCAAACTGAAGCGACGCCTAACCCGTCGACATTGAAGTTCATCCCGGGCCAGGTCGTCGTGCCGCAGGGAACCGTGGACTTTCGAGCTGCGGACGAGGCTGCGGGAAAATCGCCTCTGGCCGAACGGCTTTTCGCCGTCGACGGCGTAACAGGTGTCTTCTTTGGCTATGACTTTGTGACCATTACCAAGTCCGACGACAATGTTGAATGGCAGCATATGAAGCCCGCTGTTCTGGGCGCCATCATGGAGCATTTCACCTCCGATCGGCCCGTCATGGCCGAGGCAGCACCCGTGGCCAATGATGATGGCGAGGAGTTCTTCGAGGAGAAGGACGCTGACATCGTCAACACGATCAAGGAACTTCTGGACGCCCGCGTGCGGCCAGCTGTTGCTCGCGACGGCGGTGACATCACCTTCAAGGGTTTCAAGGACGGGATCGTGTTTCTGAACATGCGCGGCGCCTGTGCAGGATGCCCCTCGTCGACAGCAACCTTGAAGCACGGCATTCAGAATTTGCTCCGTCACTTCATACCGGAAGTGGAAGAGGTCGAGGCTGTCGCGGTCTGAAACCAAGTTTCAGGCGCGTTTCCCGAGGGGCTATCGGCGTAGGTGGTGCGAGCGCCAGCATGACAGGCAAATCGACAGATGGCATGCTTCTGGCGCTGGATACATCCGGGCCAGCCTGCTCCATCGCCCTGGCGCAGATTGAGACGGGCGACCTGCTGGAAAGCGTAAGCCGACCCATGGAGCGTGGGCAGGCAGAAGCCATCATACCCATGGTCCATGGAGCGCTTGAACGAGGCAGCGTGTCTTTCGAGGACATTGTCACCATTGCGGTGTGCATAGGCCCCGGTTCCTTTGCTGGGCTGCGGGCAGGCCTCAGCGCGGCCAAAGGCTTTGCCCTCGCCAGCGGCGCGGCCCTGGTGGGTATTTCGGCTTTTGATGCGCATGGTCGGGAAGCATCGAATGATGACTGGATCGTGCTGGATGGGCGGCGCGGGGAAGCCTTCATCCGGCCGAAAGGGTCGTCGAGGCCCGGAATTCGTTTGATGCTGGACGATGCACCATCCTTTGATTTTGAAACGCGCGCGTTGCATGGCCCGTTCGCGGCTGAACTGGCCAATGCAGCGGCCCTGCCGCTTGACCAAGTGCGGCCAACGGCACCGCTCGCCGATATCCATTACATCGCTCATCTCGCGCTGGACGACGACTGGCCCACCCGTCCCGCCACCCTCGATTACATGCGGGGTGCAGATGCCAAGGTGGGGGCCGGTTTCTCCCTCAAGCCGGTCAACTGATGGTCTATGGCGGTTTGCGGCGATTGTGGCACCG
>JBCBXA010000048.1:0-19976 GCA_039816825.1 Pseudomonadota bacterium
CCGACAATGTCGGCGTCGTGGTCGTCGAAGGCCTGACAGCAGGCACCAATATGCTGTGCGTCATCACGCACGACAATTCGTCCTTTGAGATGGAAACCAAGCACGACGTGCCGATTGGTCACAAAGTGGCGCTGACGGACCTGAAGGCCGGCGACACAGCAATGAAGTACGGCGAAGATATTGGTAAATTCATAGCCGACGTTGCCAAGGGCGAGCACGTCCACACCCACAATCTCAAAACCAAACGCTGGTAGGGCGGGCATCATGGCTTCCAAATATTCCAACATGACTTTCATGGGCTATCGGCGCGATAACGGCCGCGTGGGCGTCCGCAACCATGTGCTCGTTCTGCCAGTGGACGATATTTCCAACGCCGCTTGCGAGGCCGTGGCCAACAACATCAAGGGCACGCTGGCGATCCCCCACGCGTATGGCCGCCTGCAGTTTGGCGAAGACCTTGAAACGCATTTCCGCACCATCATTGGCACCGGCGCCAACCCCAATGTCGCTGCTGTCGTCGTTATCGGTATTGAGCCTGGTTGGACGGACCGCATCGTCAAGGGCATCGAGAAGACTGGCAAGCCCGTCTGGGGTATCTCGATCGAGCAGAAGGGCGATCTTGAGACCATCCGCCAGGCCAGCCACAAGGCCAAAGAGTTCGTGCACTACGCCACCGAACTCCAGAAGGAAGAGTGCTCCATCAAGGACCTTTGGGTCTCCACGAAATGTGGTGAGAGCGACACGACGACTGGCCTCGGTTCCTGCCCAACCGTGGGCAACATGTACGACAAGCTGCTGCCCGAAGGCATCACCGGTTTCTTTGGCGAGACGTCGGAGATCACCGGTGCCGAGCACATCTGCCAGAAGAAGGCCATCAATGAAGAGGTGGGCGAGCGCTGGTACAAGATGTGGAAGGCCTATCAGGACGATGTGATCTTCGCGCACCAAACCGACGATCTGTCTGACAGCCAGCCCACCAAGGGCAACATTGAAGGCGGCCTGACCACGATTGAAGAGAAGGCTTTGGGCAATCTCGAGAAGATCGGGCGCACCAGCCGCTATATCGACATTCTCGAGCCTGCCGAGCAGCCCGAGGGTGGCAACGGCCTCTACTTCATGGATTCATCATCTGCAGCTGCCGAGTGCGTGACGCTCATGGCCGCCGGTGGCGCCGTGATCCACACCTTCCCAACCGGGCAGGGCAATGTGGTGGGCAACCCCATCGTGCCGGTGATCAAGATCACGGCCAACCCGCGCACCGTGCGTACCATGGGTGAGCATGTGGATGTGGACGTCTCTGGCATTCTCCGCCGCGAACAGACTATTGAGGAGGCTGGCGACGCTCTGATCGACATGATCGTGCGCACCGCCAACGGGCGCAACACCGCAGCCGAAGCCCTCGGCCACCGCGAGTTCTCCATGACAAAGCTGTACCGCTCGGCTTAACCGGTTGGGGCCTGCTTCTCGGCTGGCCCCCAACTCTCGGCTGGCCCCCAACTCTCGGCCCTTGGGCCGTTTCTCGTCTCGCAGAGACAACCTTCCCCAAAATTTCCGTGAAGCCTCACCGTCCTTCAAAGAGTTGGAGATTGCACAGGAGCGGGGCGCTTGCGCACGAGCTTGACTCGTTCTTATATTTCGATAATTCTAGTTATATAGAAATATGAGGTTGTCATGAATGTTGCCGTTCTTGCTGAGGGGTTTTCGGCCCTTGGTGCACAACCGAGACTGGCGGTTTTGCGAGCGCTTGTGCGCGCGGGCCGGAGTGGTTTGACGGTGGGCGAGGTGCAGGCGCGCACGGGGATGCCGGCCTCAACCCTGTCGCATCACCTAAAGACGCTCTCTGATGCAGGGCTCATCGACCAGGAGAAGATCGGGCGGTCGATCATCAACCGCGCGAATTTCGATCTGTTGGAAACCTTGGCCAGTTTCATCCGAGATGAGTGCTGTGCCGAGGAGGTACAACGATCATGAGCGATGCAGCCCCCACATCGGCTCGAAGCCCCGGACCAGGGGTATGGATCGACAGGTTGAAGACGCCTTGGACGGTTGTTGTTATTGCGCCCTTGCTGGTCGCTCTGATGGATCCGACCAACCTTCTCCCAGTTGTTGAGTTTGCCACTCGAGCGCTGATCTCCACGCTGCCCTACATCGCGTTTGCCGTCTTCTTGATCGCTGCGTTGAAGGCAGCAGGCGCGGAAGCCGTGATCGCCAAGGCGTTCCAGGGCCGCGAAAATCGCATGATCGTTCTGGCGGCCTTGTTCGGCGGCCTGGCACCCTTCTGTTCGTGTGAAGTCATCCCGTTCATCGCGGGTTTGTTGGCTCTTGGAGCGCCAATTTCTGCCGTGATGGCATTCTGGCTGGCATCGCCGCTGATTGATCCACCGACCCTGTTGATCACTGCGGCGGCACTGGGCTGGCCGTTCGCCATCGGCAAAGCGGTTTCAGCCGTGGCACTAGGGCTGTTTGGCGGCTTTGCCATGAAGCTGCTGCTTCGCTTCGGTGCCTTCTCCGACCCTCTTCGCACCTATCAGCGCTCCGGATGCGGTTGCGGTCCAGATCCATTCAGTGGTCGACCCGTTTGGGCGTTTTGGAAAGAAGGTGCCCGGCGCGAAACCTTCCGTGACGAGGCGCTGCATAACGGAGCCTTCCTCATCAAATGGCTGGCGCTGGCCTATACGCTGGAGGCTCTTTTGGTGACCTATGTCCCGGCGACGCTGATCGCGTCCCTGGTTGGCGGAGAGGGCATTCAACCGATCGCCACTGCAGCGCTGGTCGGCATGCCTGCCTACCTCAACTCATACGTTGCTCCGGCCTTGCTGGCCGGCCTGATGGAGCAGGGCATGACAGCGGGCGCAGCCATGGCCTTCATGGTGGCGGGGGCGGTGAGCTCAGTGCCCGCCATGGCGGCGGTATGGTCCCTGGTGAAACGGCCCGTCTTCGCGGCCTACATTGTCCTCGGTGTCGGCGGGGCCGTGCTTTCAGGGATCATCTTTCAGGCGGTCATCGTCGCGTAGGCCGAGCAGCGTCTCGCACGTGTTAACTTGCTTCGTCCGCTATGATCCGGCCGATCAGGGTGCAATCTTCCACGCTGAAACTCAGCGGGATGCGCATGTCCATGAGGCGGGACAGGACGCGTGTGGTTTGCGGCAACTCCTGCGGCGGCGCGTATGTCCAGCTGTCGTAGCGGCTGGTGAAGCCGACGGGCTGGCCGTCCCCAAACCATTTGAGCTCGACGCCGCGCTCGGAACATCGGACAACGAAGTCGCGCATGGCGGCATCGTCTCCCTTCGGTAGAGTGAACTGGATCGACGAGCCCACAATGCTCTCAGCTTCCGGGCGTTCAATCGCATTCAGGCCACTGGCCATCTCCAGCTGTGCTTCAACAGCGCGATAGCGCTCGTTCCAGCGTTCGATATTCGCCCGAAGGTTGGGCAGTTGAGCGCGCAGTATCGCCGCGCGCAGATTGTCCATCCGCGACGAGCAGTTCGGCATTTCCAGACGCGCGCTGGCATAGGCTTCATCGTCGGGTCGTGCGAGATGCCGACCGTAGAGCATGTAGCTGCCGGACAGTATGGTGGCGCGGGCCATCACAGCCGGTTCCGACGTTGTGAGGAACCCACCTTCGCCCGAGTTCAAGTGCTTGTAGGTCTGGGTCGAGAAACAGGCGACGGTGCCGAAGTTCCCGCTCGGTTTGCCGTTCCACGCTGCCCCCATCGTGTGGGCGCAATCCTCAATCATTTGCGCGCCATAACCCGCGACAAGGGCTGCCAGCTTCTCCATATCGGCCAGATGGCCGCGCATGTGGGAGGCAAGAAACACCTTGGCGTTGGTCTGCTCGAACTTGCGCATCAGATCGGTGAAATCGACCGTCAACTCGTCGGTCGTTTCCACGAAGATCGGCACGCCACCCGCTGCCGCGATGGCACCGGGCACAGGGGCCAGAGTGAAGGCATTGGTGAGCACCGCGTCGCCCGGTTTCACGCCAAGAGCCCGGAGGGCAATCTGCATGGCCGCGCCACCGGAGCCGGTGGCCAGGCAATAGGGCGCGCCCTGCCATTCGGCATATTCCGCCTCGAGCTCTGCCACTTCGCCCGCTTCTCCATCCAGTGTGTTGTAACGGTGCAGGCGGCCCGACTGCATCACGGCCACTGCGTTCGCAATGGCTGCTTCACTCATCGGCTCCTGCTGAGTGAAAGGCTTGTCAAAGCGGAGTGTTGCGTCCGCCTCAGGCATCGGAGGATGGGGCCCAGAGGTTGATGTCCTGATCGATGGCATAGCTGTCGATTTCTGCCAGCTCCTCAGCTGTGAATTCCAGATTATTGATGGCGCCGGCGCAATCTACGATCTGCTCGGGCTTTGAGGCTCCTATCAGAGCCGTCGTGATGCCGCCATCGCGCAACACCCATGCGATGGCCATTTGAGCCAGCGTTTGTCCGCGACGTTCTGCGATTTCGTTGAGCTTGCCGATCCGGCGGATGGCTTCTTCCGAAATCGCATTCGGATCGAGGCTCTTATCCTGCGCCGCGCGGCTGCCATCCGGAATGCCGCCCAGATACTTCTTGGTCAGCATTCCCTGGGCGAGTGGCGTGAAGGCGATGGACCCCATGCCGAGTTCCTGAAGCGTGCTCTTAAGGCCATCCTCTTCGACCCAGCGGTTGAGCATATTGTAGCTCGGCTGATGGATCAGGCACGGTGTGCCCAGCTCCTTGAGGATCGCTGCAGCTTCCCGCGTGCGCTCCGAATTGTAGCTCGAAATGCCAGCGTAAAGCGCCTTGCCAGAGCGCACGATCTGGTCGAGCGCGCCCATGGTTTCTTCCAGTGGCGTGTCTGGGTCGAAGCGGTGGGAATAGAAGATATCGACATAGTCTAGCCCCATACGCTTCAGCGACTGGTCGCAGCTGGCGATGAGATATTTGCGGCTGCCCCACTCGCCATAAGGCCCGGGCCACATGTCGTAGCCAGCCTTGGACGAGATGATGAGCTCGTCTCGATAGCCGTGAAAGTCGGTTCGCAGAATGTCGCCAAACGCTTCCTCAGCGCTGCCGGGTGGTGGGCCATAATTGTTCGCCAGATCGAAATGCGTGATGCCAAGATCAAAGGCGGTGCGGCACATGTCCCGCTTGGTCTGATGCGGCGTATCGTGGCCAAAATTGTGCCAAAGGCCCAGGGAGACTGCAGGCAGTTGAACGCCTGAATGGCCGCAACGGCGGTATACCATGCTGTCGTAGCGGTTGGGCGATGGCATGTAAGTCATGTGTACTCCGTGGGTTGGTCTTCACCACACTAGTCGCTCTGCGAAACTTGGAAAGCGCTGGATGACGCCGCATCACGCTTGGACTAGTAGTGAGCGAACGTCCACCTTTTGTCAGGGATCCATCACATGGCCGACATCGTGATCACCGAGTTTATGGATGAGGCAGCGGCTGCAAGCATGCCCGGATCGCACTACGATCCAACCTTGGTGGACAAGCCTAAAGAACTGGCCGCAGCCCTGTCGGATGCCAGAGCCATTGTCGTCCGCAATCGCACCCAGGTGACGGCGGAGCTTCTGGAAAGCGCCCCTAAATTGAGTTGCGTCGGCCGTTTGGGCGTTGGTCTGGACAACATAGATCTCGACGCCTGTGCCGCCCGTGGTGTGACGGTCTACCCCGCCACCGGCGCAAATGATCTGTCCGTGGCAGAGTATGTCATCACAACAGCCATGGCGCTTCTGCGCGGCGCTTACATCGGGTCAGAGCAGGTGATTGCCGGCAAGTGGCCCCGCCAGCAGATGAGTGGTCGCGAGCTGGCCGGCAAGGTGATGGGCCTAATCGGTTTCGGCGCCATTGCCCGCGAAGTAGCGCTCCGCGCGAAGCTCTTGGGCATGGAGGTGCTCGCCACTGACCCGCACGTCATGGCTGATGATCCGGCCTGGCAGTTGGCCCGAAATGTCAGCCGCGATGCAGTTCTCGAAAATTCCGACGTCATCAGCCTGCACGTGCCACTGACAGACGGCACCCGACACATGATTGACGAGGCCGCTCTGCACGGCATGAGGAGCGATGCCATCGTCATCAATGCAGCGCGGGGCGGCGTTGTCGACGAAGCAGCCTTGGTGGCTGCGCTGAGTGCGGGCAGGCTTGGCGGCGCGGCGCTTGATGTGTTCGAGGTCGAGCCTGTGACCGCCGAAAGTGGGACCATGTTTGCCGGTGTTCCCAACCTCATTGTGACGCCGCACATTGCAGGCGTCACCCAAGAGAGTAATGGAAGGGTGAGCACGCTAATTGCTCAGCGCGTGCGCGATCATCTTGCAGGCCTCGCTTAAGCGACCAATTCGGAGAGACCCATGACCAACATGCTGAACGTCGATCAGGCCAAGGGCCTCGTTGCAGAAGCTCTGGTTGCGTCCAATACGTCTCTGCCCAATGCGGCGTCTGTCGCCGCGGCGCTGGTCAATGCAGAGCTTTGGGGCCAGATGGGCCACGGCCTGCGCCGCACCGTGGCCTACGCCGCTCAGGCACGCGCCGGTAAGGTGGACGGACACGCGATACCTCAGGCCGAGCAGCCGCGACCCGGGCTTCTGATGGTCGATGCCTGCCAGGGCTTTGCTTACCCAGCACTCGACCTTGTCATGGATCGGCTACCGAGCATGGCAGTGAGTCAGGGTATCGCCATGGCCGGCATTCGGCGTTCGCACCATTGCGGGGTTACAGGCCTGGTCGTTGATGCGCTGGCCCGAAAGGGGCTTGTCGCCATGATGTTTGCCAATGCGCCGGCGTCCATGGCTCCCTGGGGCGGCAATCGCGCGCTCTTCGGTACCAACCCGATCGCCTTTGCGACGCCGGTCGAAGGCGATGAGCCTTTGGTCGTTGATCTCAGCCTTTCCAAGGTGGCGCGGGGCAAGATCATGGCCGCCAACCAGAAAGGCGAGCCGATCCCCGAGGGCTGGGCGCTCGACAAGGATGGCCAAGCAACCACTGACGCTCAAGTCGGTCTTGATGGTTTCATGGTGCCTGCAGGCGATGCAAAAGGCGTCGCGCTCGCGCTCATGGTCGAGATGCTCTGCGCAGGAATCACCGGTGCGAACTACAGCTACGAAGCAACCAGCTTTTTTAACGCCGAAGGTGATCCTCCCGGCGTAGGCCAATCCATCATCGCCATTGATCCGTCGGCCTTTGGTCCACATATCGCTGAGCGCCTGACCAGTCTTGTGACGGCTGTAGCCGAGACCGAAGGCGCTCGCGTTCCCGGTGCCCGACGCCACGGCCTTGCCAAGCGGATTGAGACCGAAGGCATCAAGGTGGATGATGCATTGCTGGCCGAGATCCAGGCGATTTCGGCCTAAATCGCCGACGCCAGAATGCTCACCAGATAGACCAGCAGAGCGCCCGCGCCGACCAGCCAGATGATGCTGCGCCACGGCGTCCAGCCAAAGGCGTAAGCTGGCGTATACGGCAATCGGGTTGCCGCATATGCTAGGGCAGCCCAGCCCATGGTATCTGTCTGGATGTTGGCTGCGTGCGCCACAACGACCATGGGTGTGAAAAGCGCCAGACCTTCAACATGGTTGCGCACCATTCGATTGAGTCGGGGTGCCAGCGTGTCATCGATACCCGGCGGTGCGCTGTCGCGGCTCGAAAAGCCATGGTAAATGCCCGCATACCAATCCAGATGCAGCCCCTGCCAACTGATCGCGAAAGCGAACGCTCCCATGCAGATGAGCAAGGCCCAGAGATCAAGGGTCATGGTCACTATGCCGGGCTATCCATATGCGGCTTGGAAGAGTGCTTCATAGTCCGCCCGGCCAACCTCACGCGGATTGCCCGCGTTGGAATGGTCGGCCAATGCGCCCTCAACCATATGAGGAAGGCAATCTTCTGGAACGCCCATTTCGCGCAGGCTCTTTGGCAGGCCGAGCCCGCGATTGAGCTTCTCAATTGCAGCGGGCAGATCTGCCCCGAAGCCGAGGCCAAAGGCGTCGCGCAATCCCGCGAAATGGCGATCAACAGCGGTTTCGTGGTAACGAAGTACGTGGGGCAGGATCACCGCGTTCAGCATGCCGTGGTGGAAGCCGGGGTCCTGCAGGCTGCCCAGCGGATGGCTCATGGCGTGAACCGCGCCCAGGGACTTCTGAAAGCTCAGGCCGCCCTGGGTGCCTGCCATCATCATTTCCCAGCGTGCCTGTTTGTTGGTCGGCTCTTCATATGCGGTACGGATCCACCGCCATGCCCGGGCTGCGCCGTCCAGAGAGATGGCGTCGGCCACAGGGTTTACTTTGGGCGAAATGTAGCACTCGATGCAGTGCGTCAGAGCATCCATGCCGGCTGCAGCCGTCAGCCAAGATGGTGAGTTCACTGTCAGATCCGGATCACAGATGGAACGCGCCGGAATGATATGAGGCGAGATCAGCGCGAGTTTGCGCCCATCGCGCAGGGTGATCAGCGAGGCGCGTCCCACTTCCGAGCCGGTCCCGGCGGTGGTGGGGATCGCGACGACCGGCGCCACTGCGTCCGTGATCAGATCGGCACCGCCTTCAATGAACGCAAAATCAGTCAGTTGGCCCGTATGCCGGGCAGCCACCGCCACAGCCTTGGCCAGATCGATGGGTGAGCCGCCCCCAATGGCGATCAGCCCGTCACAGCCCTGGGAGGCAAACAGTTCATGCGCCTCACTGACGGCTTCCTCGGTCGGGTTCGAAGGCGTGTTGTCATAGATGGAGCGATGCCAGTCTTCGGGCAGATGCCCCAACAACTGGTCAAGGAGGCCAGCTTCTCGAATGCCCTTGTCGGTGACGATCAGGGGGTGGCTCATGCCGGTCGAGCACGCGTCCGCGTGGGTGTGCGCAATAGCGCCGTGATCAAAACGGATATGGGTCAAATAGTTGATGATGGCCATTGAGTGTGGCGCGCCTCCCGCTCGTATTCATCGGCGCTCTCCCAAGCGCATACGCATGACGCTCGCAAACCGGGCGCTGCATTGCAACGGCGGTTTGCCCTAACGATCAAACACTTCGGGAAAAGCGCTGCGGGCGGCCTGCTCGTCGATAACCAGTTCTGCTTCGTAGTCAGTGGGGTCAAACGGATCCGAATGGGGCTGAACCTCACGCATAAACAGCGCGTTAAGCCTTCCGGCATCGAGATTTCCGCGCTCAAAAGGTTCTGTGCCGAAATGGTCCCACAGGCAGGCGAGAAAGTTGGCATCGGCCTCATGCAAAATCTGCTTGCGATCAGCGTGGCGCGCCTTTTTCTCCAGAGCAACCGGCTTTGGGCTGGCGCGCCGAATGGTGAACTGAAAGTCGGTTCCTGGAAGCCGAGAAGGAAAACCGCGATGCTTCGTCATTGGGGGCAGTTTGGGCATAAGTTTCGACCTGTGCGGCTCTGGAGCCAATTCAACGACAGAAAGTACTGGGCACTCGCTCTGGCCCAATTGCAAATTGGGTACATAGGCTTAGCGTGCAATATGTGACCGACGCTTCCAATGATGACGATGACTATCTGTCAGAGATAGCGCAGCGCAAGCCGTTGCTGCTGGCTATGGGCCTGACCAAACGATTTGGTTCGCTCGCAGCCAATGAAGGCGTGCGGCTGGAGATCGGGCGGGGTGAGATCCATGCTCTCCTTGGCGAAAATGGTGCGGGCAAGTCCACGCTTGTGAAAATGCTCTATGGCGCCTTGCAGCCGGATGAGGGCCTGATTGCATGGTGTGGTCGTCCCGTGGTCATACCCAATCCGTCTGCGGCCCGGGAACTGGGTATCGGAATGGTGTTCCAGCACTTCTCCCTCTTCGAGGCGCTCACGGTTGCAGAGAACATCGCCCTCGCTTTGCCACCCGGCTCGTCACTCAAGGAGATCAGCGAGCGCGCAGAGCGCACGTCGGCGCAATATGGCCTTTCTCTGAAAGCCGACAGTCAGATTGCTGACTTGTCGGTGGGCGAGCGGCAACGCGTCGAGATCGTGCGCTGCCTCATGCAGAACCCGCAGCTCATCATCATGGATGAGCCCACGTCGGTGCTCACGACGTCTGAAACCGACGCCTTGTTTGAGACGCTTCTGCGGCTTCGAGATGAGGGCAAGTCCCTGCTGTATATCTCCCACAAGCTCGCTGAGGTCCGGCAAATCTGTTCTGCGGCCACCGTATTGAGGGGTGGCAGGAATGTTGGCGAGTGCGACCCTCGAACGGAAAGTCCTGCTTCCTTGGCGCGGATGATGGTGGGAGATGATGTTCAGTCGGTGCGCGCCGAGCCCGTTGCCCTTGGTGATGCGGACACCGCTCTGGAGCTCCGCGATTTGCATCTGCCCCGCGACAACCCGTTTGGCACGGATCTGGTCGGTGTTTCCATGGATATCCGCCGCGGCGAGGTGGCTGCCATCGCTGGCATAGCCGGCAATGGGCAAGGCGAGTTGTTCGACGCCATCTCTGGAGAGCGCCCCACCGATTCCCGATCTGTGATGCTGTTTGGGAAGCCCGCCGGCAACCTGTCGGTCACGGCCCGCCGTCGTGTGGGCGCTGCCTTTGTTCCGGAAGAACGCCTTGGCCACGGATCCGTGCCAACAGCCACGCTGTCGGACAACATCGTTCTCTCCCGTGGTCGCAGCGAACCGGAGCTCGGCGGCGCAGGATTTCTCCGCTGGGGCACGGCAAAGCGCTGGAAAGACCGGATTGTTGAGGCCTTCGATGTTCGCAAGGGAGGGCCAGACCCCGTGGCGGGCTCTTTATCGGGCGGGAATCTGCAAAAGTTTCTGGTTGGCCGCGAATTTGATCGATCCCCGGACCTGTTGGTGATCAACCAGCCAACCTGGGGCGTTGATGCTGGTGCGGCGGCGCACATCAGGCGCTCCATCATTGAGCTGGCCAGGAACGGAGCGGCCATCCTGATTATCAGTCAGGATATTGACGAGATTTTCGAGGTGGCGGATCGCGTGGCCGTGCTGGCGGAAGGTCATCTTTCACCGTTCACCGCAGCCGGTGAGACGGATCGTGAAGCCATCGGCCTGCTGCTGTCGCGTTCGGTCGCGGCTTCATCGGAAGCCGAGATCGAGCAGGCCCTTGCTGCGACGCCTCAAGATCAGAGTCACCATGCAGGAGGCACGGATCATGCGCGTTGAGTTCGTGCGCCGCGATCAACCGGCCGCTTGGTTGCGCCTCGCGTCGCCTCTGTTGGCGGTTGGTCTGGCCCTGGTTCTTGCCGGCTTGTTTTTCCAAGTGCTTGGCGTCGACGCCGGTCGTGCACTGTACGTGTTCTTCATCGAGCCATTGCAGGCCGACTGGTCGCGCGAAGACATATTGATAAAGGCCACGCCACTGATCCTCATCGGTGCTGGCCTGACGGTTTGCTTTTTGTCCAGCACCTGGAATATCGGCGCGGAGGGGCAGTTCGTGGCCGGTGCTCTGGCCGGAGCGATCATGCCTTTGGCCTTTCCCGATGTGGAAGGCTTCTGGGTTCTGCCGTTGATGCTGGTTCTCGGCACCATCGGAGGCGCCCTGTGCGCCATGATTCCGGCCCAGCTGAAGGTGCGTTTTGGTGCCAGCGAGATCCTGGTTTCGCTCATGATGGTCTACATCATGCAGCTTTTTCTGGACTGGATTGTGCGCGGCCCTTGGCGTGATCCGCAGAGCTTTGGTTTTCCAAAATCCCGCGATTTTCATACATCGGCTGAACTCTCGGTTCTGCCCGGTTTCTTTGATCTGCACTGGGGCTTTCCCATCGCCATTTTTGTGGCCGTGGGCGTTTGGTTCTTTTTGTCCCGGACGATCGGCGGGTTTGACGTTCGTGTCTCGGGCGCGGCGCCTCGGGCGGCGCGTTTCTCTGGTGTGAGCCGCGCACGGATTACCGTTTTCGTGTTCGCTGCCTCCGGCGGACTGGCGGGCCTGGCAGGCATTGTGGATGTCGCTGGAAACGCACAAAAGCTGCAACCCGTCATCTCGCCAGGATATGGCTTCACCGCAATCATCGTCGCCTTTCTTGGGCGCCTCAATCCCGTTGGTGCGATCTTTGCGGGTCTGCTTCTGGCTCTGACCTACATTGGCGGCGAGGGAGCGCAGCTCGATCTCGGCCTGCCGGTTCAGGCCACGCAGGTGGTGCAGGGTCTCCTGCTTTTCTGCGTCCTGGCCCTCGACACCTTCATTCTGTACCGCCTGCGCTGGGTGCCCAAGGCCGTGGCGACGCCCGACACCATCGAGGAGGGCTCCTGATGGAACTGGCCGAAGCTTTCATGCTCACGGTCATCACCGCCGCGACGCCCCTTCTTCTGGCCGCAATGGGTGAACTGATCGCCGAGCGTTCCGGCGTCCTCAATCTTGGCGTCGAGGGCATGATGGTCACGGGGGCAGTGGCGGCCTTTGCCGGAGCGCAGCTGACCGGGAGCGCCTATGCCGGCATGATTGTGGGTGCACTTGCCGGGGCGCTGCTTGCCGGGCTGTTTGCGGTGCTGGTCCTGTATTTTGTGACCAACCAGGTTGCGACGGGATTGGCGCTCACCTTATTTGGCCTGGGATTATCGGGGCTGATTGGCGCTAGCTATGTCGGTGAGCCCGGAATTAAGCTTGCTCCTCTGTTCGGCGCACCGCCTGAGGAAACATCGGCGCCAATAGCCGCGGTCTGGCGGTTGATTTTGGGCCATGATCTTCTGGTCTATATGTCACTTTTGTCTATTCCAGCCGTCATCTGGTTCCTCAACAGGACGAGAGGAGGGCTGGTGTTGCGTGCCGTGGGCGACAGCCACGGATCGGCGCATGCCCTTGGATATCCGGTTCTCAGGGTTCGGCTCTTGGCGGTGTTGTTCGGCGGGCTCATGGCCGGCTTGGGCGGCGCCTATCTGAGCCTCGTATACACGCCGCAATGGACGGACGGGATGACAGCGGGTCGCGGGTGGATCGCTCTCGCTCTGGTGGTGTTTGCTTCCTGGTTGCCCAAACGGGTGGCACTGGGTGCCTATCTGTTTGGCGGAGTGACGCTTTTGCAGTTTCACCTGCAGGCAATTGGCGTTTCGGTTCCGGCACAATTCTTGAATGCACTTCCTTATATCGTGACCATCGTGGTACTCGTTGCCATCTCCGGCAACCGCCGCCTGATCGCCGTCAACACCCCAGCATGCCTGGGAAAACCATTCGTACCCGACCGATAAGTCGGGGCGTTTCAATGTCCGTCCGGCAGGGGCGGGCGACCACAGGAGAGGTTATATGATCAATCGCAGAACACTCATTTCCATGGGCACGGGCCTTCTTGCCGCTGCATCCGTAGCGCTGTCGAGCGGCGTTGCATTTGCCATGGACGACAAGATGAAGGTTGGCTTCATCTATGTTGGTCCGAAGAACGATGGTGGCTGGACGCAGCGTCACGACATTGGGCGTATGGCGGTGGAAGCCGAGTTCGGCGACAAGGTTGAAACAGTCTTTGTTGAGAGTGTTCCGGAGGCAGACTCAGAGCGTGCGATCGAACGCATGGCCCGCGATGGCGCCGACATGATCTTCACCACGTCCTTCGGCTTCATGGATCCAACTCTCGCTGTCGCCGAGAAGTTTCCTGATGTGAAGTTCGAGCACGCGACCGGTTATAAGCGCGCCGACAATGTCGCCACCTACTCCTCGCGTTTCTACGAGGGCCGTTACGTCCTCGGCCAGATCGCAGCGGCGCAGTCTGAGACCGGTGAGGCCGGCTATATTGCTTCTTTCCCGATCCCCGAGGTTATTCGCGGCATCAACGCTTTCATACTGGGTGCGCAGACCGTGAACCCCGACTTCAAACTGAAAATCGTCTGGGTGAACACCTGGTTCGATCCGGCCAAGGAAGCCGATGCTGCCAAGGCGCTTTTCGATCAGGGCGTCGACATCATCACTCAGCACACTGACAGCCCCGCACCGCTTCAGATTGCTGAAGAGCGCGGCCTTCAGGGCTTTGGTCAGGCGAACGACCAGATCGCTTTCGGTCCCAATGCTCAGCTCACAGCGATCATCGATGATTGGGATCCTTATTATGTAGCGCGTGTGCGCGCCGCCATGGACGGAACCTGGAAGTCTGAAGACACATGGGGTGGCATGGATACGGGCATGGTGAGAATGGCCGGCCTGACCAACATGCCGGATGATGTGAAGGCGAAGGCCGAAGAAACCATCGCCGCCATCACCTCGGGCGAACTGCACCCGTTCACGGGGCCGATCACCAAACAGGACGGCACCGTCGTTGGTGAAGAAGGCAAGCCGCTTGATGACGGCATCCTCGCCACCATGGACTATTATGTGATGGGCGTTGAAGGCGAAGTGCCAAACTAGGCTCTGGCAGAAATATCACGCGAAACGGGGGCTTCGGCTCCCGTTTCTGTTTGTAAGTGGGCTTGCCAGACTGTTGTCGGATTTCACTTGTCCAAAGGGAAGAAAGGCGTATAGGCGGCTTCTCTTCTCAAATGTATGGTTAGCTTAGGAACCCGCTTCCATGTTTGCTCTGGTCTCGTCCAGATTACCAAAACTGCCGGTTCTCTTGGTGCTCGTTCTGGTCCTGACCGCGTGCGCCAACAATCCGCGCAACTTTGGTGACTTCCGCCCGGATGCCGGAAGCAGGGCGCTTTTGACCGAGACGCTGGTCGCCACCACTCGAGCCTATGCAGAACCCGAATTCATGTTCTCGGATCGGCGGGCCGAAGGTCTGAACTTCGGAACGATCACCGTTTCTGTGCCGCCGGCTCATGTGCCCGGACAACTGGAAAGGGCGCTTGGCAGGCCAAATCCCGAGAAGCACTTTGCTGCGGTTCGTGGAGCCTATTTCAAAACCGAGCAGACGTTTATTGATGCCGTGAACGCCCAACTTGCGGCCAACCCCCAATATGGGGGCGAAGTCATGATCTTCGTCCATGGCTACAACACATCCTTTGCCGAGGGCGTGTTTCGTGGGGCGCAGTTCCACACCGACTGGAAACTACCGGCGGTGCCGGTGCATTTTTCGTGGCCATCAGCGGCCCGGGCAGCAGGCTACGTCTACGACAAGGAGAGCGTTCTCTACAGCCGGGATGGTTTCGCGCGCTTTCTGGAGATCATGGGCAAAACAGATGCAAAGAGCGTTATCCTGCTGGCCCACTCCATGGGCACACATCTGACCATGGAAACCCTGCGACAACTGGCAATCACAGGACGCCGCGACGTCCTCAACAATTTGAACATGGTGGCACTGATCAGCCCTGACATTGATAGGGGTGTGTTCGATCTTCAGTTTGAAGCCATCGCCCCGCCACCTTTTCCGATGGTGGCAGTTGTGTCGGCTGATGACCGTGCACTGGCCATTTCGGGCCGGCTTCAGCGCGATAATCGTCTGGGCACAGGTGCTGACAAGCAGGACCTCATCGAGAAAGGCATCGCGGTGATCGACCTGACAAACGTGACCGATGGCGACAGCACAAACCACTCGAAGTTCGCGACATCGGAAACCTTCATCAAACTCATTCAGAACCGCTCACTCTCGCGCCAGATCATCAATGCAGGAGACCGGCTTGAGCCGACTCCCGAACTGGACCTCGGTCTGATCAAGATTGAAGGCGGAGCGCTGCTCGGTCTCGAGTAGCGCTAGGCTCCAACTACTCGGCCTTCAGTTCAGGCGGGCAGGGCGCGTAAAGTCCGACGATGTTGAGGGCCTTTGAGCACATGATCCCGCCCCACTGATAGCCTTCCAGCCCTTCAGAATATTCGATTTTGAACCATTCATAGCCATCCATGGTGACGCCGGTTCGTTCGGTCAGCGACACAGGTTCGCCAAATGGAAGTGAATCGATCCGGTCGAAGTCGAGACCCGGTCCCGAGCGGACGATGCCACCCAGCGAAAAGTTCCCGACTGCTGACACCATCCCACTCGACCCTGTCGAACTGGAACTGTTTGTGGAAGAGGCTGTGTCCAAGGCGCAGAGCTTTGCCGGTTGATCGTCAATCTGGAAGATCATCTCACCCGGACCTTTTGTCTGGATCATGCGATGGCCATTGGGCGTGATCAGATCGTATCTGGCGCCCGAGCCGCTGGGCACTGGTGCCATTTCAAGCTGCTCGCTTTCCAGAAGCATGATCGGGTTTGCGTTCGGGTCCTTCGGCAAAAGCACCTGCGTATAAGGTGTCCCGACATCACAAACGTAGAGATCTCCATCCGGCAGCGGGCCGCTCGCAGACGCTGAAGTGCTCAGCCACAGCGATGCTGCCGCCGTGGTGAAGAGTGCGGAAAATGTCTTTGGCATGAAAACTCCGGTTGCGAGCTGGCTCGTCTATCAAGTTTCGGCACGTTCGGCCCAGCCTGCAAACGTTTTTTCAAGCAACACCACAACGTAATAGAGCACGATGCCGAGAGCAGCGAGAGCGATCAGAACGGCAAACATCAGCGGATAGTCCGCATTGATCTTGCCGCTGTCGAAAAGATGCCCCAGCCCTTTGCCATGGGGCTCCACAATCTCCATCAAATTGGTGCCGATGAAGGCGAGGGTTACCGCTACCTTCAGGGCCCCAAAGAACTCGGGCAGCGTTTTCGGTAGAGCGATCTTCCAGAAGATCGTGATGCGCGACGCGCCCAGCGACCGCAGGATATCTCTATACTCGGGCTCGAGGGTCGAGAGACCCAGCGAGATGGAAACGGCAATAGGGAAGAAAGAAATCAGAAACGCGATCAGGATCGTGTTCATGTCGTGGGCGCCCACAAACATCAAGGCAATCACGGGCACAACTGTCGCCTTGGGAATGGCATTGAAGCCCACCAGCAGAGGGTAGAGTCCCTCGCGCAACGTGCGGGAGAAGCCCATGATCATCCCGATGGCGACGCCAAAGATCACCGCCAGCAGCAGCCCCGCGACTGTGCGCCAGAGCGTTTGCCAGCCATAGATGAGAAACAGTTCCCAAAAACGGGTATAAGCGGGCACCAGATCAGAGGGAGAGGCCATCTTGTAGTTCGGCCAGCCATTCACCCAGACCAGCCATTCCCAGAAGATCAGAAACACCACGATGGCGAGGGTGGGTATGGCTACTTTGCGCAGGGTACCGTTCATATCAGACACTCCGCCCGGCTGGTGTTGCGGCAGCTTCCATCTTGCCATTGAGGGCCGCCGCCGGGGCCGAGGCCATATCGGTGTGCTCATCGGGTGGCAGCTTGCCCTGGGCAATCTGTATCTGGTGCCGCAGCGTGGCGAGCATGGCCGATGCTTCCGGTGTGTAAAGATCGTCCAGCGTTCTGTGCTCGCCATTGACGGGCTTGATGTCCACATCAAGCACATATTGCGCGTGCGCAGGCCTACCGGACAGAACCACCACTTGATCGGCCAGGAAAACGCTTTCCCGAAGGTCGTGGGTGATCAGCAGAGCGGTAAAAGGTTCTTGCCGACGCAACTCGTGCATCGTTTGCCACAAATCCTCTCGTGTGAAGGCGTCAAGGGCACCGAAGGGTTCGTCAAGAATGAGCATTTGAGGGCGGTGCACCAGTGCCCGGCACAGCGACGCGCGCTGGCGCATCCCACCCGAGAGCTCCGAGGGCTTCTTGTCTTCGAAGCCGGTCAAGCCGACCAGTGCCAACAGTTCTTTGGCCCTGTCTTCTCGTTGGGCGCGATTCAGGCTGTTGGGGACAATTTCAAGCGGCAGAATGACGTTGTCGAGGATGGTCCGCCACTCGAGCAGAACCGGGTTTTGAAACGCCATTCCAACCGTCGAGCGTGGGGAGGTAACGCGTTCACCGCCGAGCCAAACTTCCCCGGTATCGGGTTTCATCAGTCCCGCAATCAGACGCGTCAGGGTCGACTTTCCGCAGCCGGAGGGTCCGACTACAGCAGTGAAGCTGTGCTCCGGTGCAGCGATTTTGAGATCGTCGAGAACCGGCAGGGGGCCGGCATCCGTTTTATAAGCGTGGGTCACGCTACGGATCGCAATCAACTCGTTCGAACTGGTCATCTGTTTCCCCTGCATAAAAACGGCGGAGCCATGGCCCCGCCGCAAAGCTCACATTGAACGCTGTCTAGTTCAGCATCAAGCTGCCATCCTTGGGCAGATACTCCGCTGTGAACACGTCGTCCACGGACACTTCGGTCTGGAATTCGTAGTTCTCGGCGATTTGCTCAAGAGCTTTCTCCATACGCGCGGCATCAACCATACCCATTCCATTGGCCTTCACGGCGTCGGTCAGCACGTTGGCGTCGATGGCCAACTGCAGCCGGCGCTGCTCAAGGGCCACATCGCCGGCTGGGTTGCGGGCGATGACAGCCTTGGCACCCATCTCAGGGTCGGCGATCACGTCTTTCCAGCCCTTGGACACGGCGCCCAGGAAGCCCGTGACTTTCTCTGCGTTCTCAGCCGCCCAGTCGGTGTTCACGATGATCGCGTTGCCATAGAGCTCAAGGCCGTGGTCAGCCATCAGAATGACTTCGATATCGTCTTCCGGCACGCCCAGGCGAACGAGGTTAAGATAGGACGAGAAGGAGAAGCCAGTGATGGCGTCCACTTTGCCTTCAGCCAGCATGGGCTCACGGGTCGGGAAGCCCACGGGCTCGACGGTCACAGCACTCGCGTCCACGCCGGCTGCTTTGGCGAAGGCCGGGAACTGCGCCCATGCGCCATCTGGCGGCGGTGCGCCCAGCGTCTTGCCTTCAAGATCCTTGGGTGCCGAAACGCCTTGGCTGGCTCGGCCCACAACGGCGAATGGTGGCTTGTCATAGACCATCATGACCGCCTTCACAGGGGCGGTCGGGTTCTGGTCGAGAAATTTCACGAGGCTGTTGATGTCTGCAAAGCCGATGGGGAAGGCGCCGGTGGCAACTTTGGGAATGGCGTCCAGCGAGCCTTGGCCTGCTGAGATCTCGACCATGAGACCGGCCTGCTCAAAGTGACCATTGTCGATGGCTGCGAAATAGGCGGCGGATGGTCCTTCAAACTTCCAGTCGAGGGCGAATGGGACTTCCGTGGAATGGCCGGCGGCGAACGCTCCAGCCGTGAGGCCGGCGATCAGGCCGGTAGAGAGGGCGATTTTCTTGAACACAGGTTGCTCCGTATCGAGTGACAGCACAGTCCAGCAGATGCGCAAAAGATGTGCAAGTATCCGCTAGGTCAATTTTTGAGCAGTTCACATAGAATGCCACAAACAAAAGGCCCCGGGTGTGAGCCGGGGCCTTTTGGTTTTAATCACTTGCTCAGGCCAAACCGAGAAAGGAGAGGATCGCAATAATCACAACGATTGCGCCAATGATGACAAAGATGTTGGGCATGCCGGTCTTCCTTATGCGATGCCCGCAAGGCGTAGAACAACGATAACGACGACAATCACGCCGATGATGTAGAAGATATTGCGCAACTTGAGCTCCTATGGCTTGGGTTCGGGCAGCTTCGTTCAGCCACTCAGGCATTAACCGACTGCTGCGGCAATGGTTCCAGGCGGCGTCTCGTCGTCTAGCTGGCGACTTCAGTGGTTGCGAGGGTTGAAAGCTGCGATGTGAGCGTTTGGCCAGGAACCAAGTCGGGCGCGATGCTTGGAGCCTCATCAAACAGCTCTGGCGCCGTAGGGCCCTCAGCTTTCGGCAACTCGATCATCAGGTCCCCGTTCACATCGATAAACCAAGAAATCGCGGCAGCGTCTTTGTCGCTCTGCTCCGCTAGTTCAATGCAGCGCGCTACAGTCACATCAAAGGGTGTCGGGGCGAGCAGCCCCTGCTCAAGCGCGGCGTCGCACTTGGTCTCCTGCAAAAAGACTGCAGGTTGTTCAGCGGTCTGACGACACACCCGTCAAGTCGTCTGTGCAGCCCATCATGAACAGAGCAAAAACTGTCGCGGACATATCGGTCTCCTTTTGTGACACACCAATGTCGGTGCCGATGTCGGGTTGCACAAAAAATATGTGATCAGTTTTGCTCTGAACCGGAGGGAACCTTTTGGCAGGCTTGCAAGCGGGTCTGCTGGAAAAGAAAAAGCCCGCCGAAGCGGGCTTACTCTTGGGCTGTTGCTTCAAACAGCTTAAGCGCCGGCGTTGCCGACTGCGCGCTTGGCCATCACGTTCACCAGATTGG
>JBCBXA010000049.1:0-19266 GCA_039816825.1 Pseudomonadota bacterium
CGCCGCTTACATAGAGCGCAGTCATGCGCTGATCATCGGAACGCTGTCGAAATCCAAACGAGCTGAGCTCGGTCTTCTTGAGAATTAGCGCCCAATGGGCCGCTTAGCGGCGTATTTTGAGATACCCTTTTTATTTTACATGTTGTTTAATTAACGCATGTGTTTAATATAGAGATATGACCTCTGACCTCGACGCCATATTCTCAGCGCTGGCACATCCATCCAGACGCGAAATTCTGGCGCGACTGGCAAAGGGGAAGGCCACCGTAAACGAGCTGGCGGACCCGATTAAAATGAGCCTGCCGGCCGTTTCGCGGCACATTCGCGTGTTGGAGGAAGCCGGTCTGATTGACCGCAGCCGCAAAGCCCAGTTTCGACCATGCAGGCTGAAGCCCGACGCGCTCGTTGAGATCGAAAACTGGACCGCCCAATACCGGCATATCTGGGCAAACAGATTGGATGCGATGGAGCAGACCCTCGCACGGATGAAGGACGGTAAAGATGATTGAAGGTGAGAATTGGGTGCGGATCGAGCGCTTCTTTGATGCTGAGATCAACGATGTTTGGAGCATGTGGACCAAAGCCGACCTCTTCGCCAGTTGGTACGGCCCGAATGGCATGAGCGTGGCAGTCGACATGATGGAACTGAAAGTCGGCGGGACCCGAAAAATTCGGATGTCGATGAGCACGCCGCAGCGCGACATGACCATGTACTTCACCGGTGTCTTCAAAGAGATCCAGTCACCCACGCGTCTGGTTTACACTGAGAGCATGTGCACGGAAGACGGCACGCTCATAGCGCCGGAAAGCGTGGGCATGCCGGGAGGGTCACCCCAGGTGACGGAGGTGATCGTCGAACTGACCAAGGCCGACAGCGGGACCAATATGGTGATGATCCATCTGGGGGTACCCGCAGGCACCGCCGGTGAGGGCGGTTGGCAGCAGGCAATTGCCAAACTCGGAGACAGATTGGCCGCTACCGGATGACAGCTTCACTCAGCTCAGCGCAGAACGTATCGCTTCGATCGCATCAGCGGCCTTCTCGGGCTCGGATCCACCAGCCTGCGCCATATCAGGGCGACCACCGCCGCCCTTTCCTCCCAAGGCCGCAGATGCAGCGCGGACGAGGTCCACAGCGCTGAACCGGTCTGTCAAATCATCGGTCACGCCAACGACAACGCCGGCTTTCGAACCGTCTTTTCCAACGAAGGCAACGACGCCGGAGCCTATTGAGCTTTTGCCGTCGTCGGCCAGAGCCTTCAGTTCACGCCCTCCGATGCCGTCAACGACGCGGCCCATGAATGCAATGCCTTTGATGGTTTCGCCACCGCCATCATCCTTGCCGCCTCCCCCACCCAGAGCCAGCTGGCGCTTGGCGTCTGCGAGCTGGGTTTCCAGCGACCGCTTCTCGGACAGCAATTGAGTGACCCGCTTGGCGACGTCAGCCGGAGTGGATTTCAAAGCGTCCGCCGCCTCCAGAAGACGCCCCTCCTGTTCGCGAAAGTAGGCGCGCGCGGCATCGCCCGTCAGCGCTTCCACGCGGCGAACGCCGGATCCGACGGCACTCTCCGCAACGACGGCCACCATTCCAATTTCTCCGGTGTTGGCAACGTGCGTCCCGCCGCACAACTCGATGGAGAAAATGCCGTTCTCATTCGCATCCGACTGCGCCATGGAAACGACGCGAACCTCGTCGCCATATTTCTCGCCAAACAGCGCGCGTGCGCCAAGAGCCTTTGCGTCGTCGATGGCCATGACCCGTGTGCTGACCGGCGCGGACTGCAGAACGGCTTGATTGGTGATCTGCTCGATCTGATCCAGCTCCTCAATAGCGACCGGTTTCTGATGGGAGAAGTCGAAGCGGAGGCGCTCGGAGTTCACAAGCGAGCCCTTCTGCGCAACGTGGTCGCCCAGCACCTGGCGCAGGCCTTCATGCAGCAAGTGGGTCGCGGAGTGGTTGCGGCTTGTGGCAGCGCGGGCTGCAACATCCACTTCCAGATCGGCAGCCGCACCGACGCTGAGCTCTCCCGAAACAACGGTTCCCGAGTGAACAAACAGTCCGCCAGCACGCTTCTGGGTCGTTCGGATTTCCACTGTTGCGCCATCTTCGAAACGGACCATACCGCGATCCCCGACCTGACCACCGGACTCGCCGTAAAAGGCGGTCTGGTTGAACACGAGTTCCACTGTTTCGCCGGTCGAGGCCGTCTGTTTCAGCTCACCGTCAACTGCGAGCGCCTGAAGAACGCCCTGCGCCCGCGTGCTGTCATATCCCAGAAACTCGGTCGGGCCATGCTCGTCGCGTACTGGGAACCAAATGGCTTCATTGGCCGCATCACCCGAACCGGACCAGGCCGCTCGCGCATCCTGTTTCTGCTTCTCCATGGCGGCGTTGAACGCGTCGACCTCAACATCAATCTGTCGGCTCCGCAGCGCATCCTGCGTCAGATCGAGGGGAAAGCCGTAAGTGTCATAGAGCTTGAACGCCACGTCGCCGGGCAGACTGTCGCCAGCCGTGAGATCGGCGCTCGCATCGTTGAGGAGTGAAAGGCCTCGATCAAGGGTTCGGCGGAAGCGCACTTCCTCGATCTCAAGGGTTTCGCGAATGCTGCTCTCAGCGGCGCGGAGCTCAGGAAAGGCGTCACCCATCTCACCAATCAGCGCGGGAACGAGCTTGTGCATCAAGGGCTCTTTGGCCCCCAGAAGGCTGCCGTGGCGCATGCCGCGCCGCATGATCCGGCGCAGCACGTAGCCCCTGCCCTCATTGGATGGCAGGACTCCATCGGCAATCAGAAATGACGCGGCGCGCAAATGATCGGCAATCACCCGGTGGCTGGGGAGAGCATCGCCCTCCGCTGCCACACCCGTTGCCTCTTCTGAAGCTCGGATCAATTGCTGGAAGAGGTCGATCTCGTAATTGTTGTGCTTGCCCTGGAGAACAGCCGCAATCCGCTCAAGCCCCATACCTGTATCAATGGACGGCTTTGGCAGATCCTGGCGGTCATCTGGCGTCACCTGCTCGTATTGCATGAAGACAAGGTTCCAGATTTCGATGAACCTGTCCCCATCTTCATCCGGCGATCCGGGAGGACCACCGGCTATGCCCTCTCCGTGATCGAAGAAAATCTCGGAGCAAGGACCGCAAGGACCGGTGTCACCCATCGCCCAGAAATTGTCGGACGTGCCGATGCGGATGATGCGATCATCGGTGAAGCCCGCAATCTTCTTCCAGAGATCGAAAGCCTCGTCATCATCTGCATAGACAGTGACCAGAAGCTTGTCCTTCGGCAGGCCATATTCCTCCGTGATCAGCGTCCATGCGTGATGGATGGCCTGCTCTTTGAAATAGTCGCCAAAGGAGAAGTTGCCCAGCATCTCGAAGAAGGTGTGGTGGCGGGCCGTATATCCCACATTGTCGAGATCGTTGTGCTTGCCACCTGCGCGTACGCATTTCTGCGACGTCACCGCGCGGGGCGGGTCACGGTGCTCAAGACCGGTGAAGACGTTCTTGAACTGCACCATGCCCGCATTGGTGAACAGCAATGTGGGATCGTTCTGAGGAACAAGCGAAGAGGAGGCGACCCGTGCGTGACCAGCCTTCTCAAAGTAGGAAAGGAAGGTCTCGCGTATGGCATTGACGCCACTGGAACTCTGGCCGCTCATGATGGTCTCTTGGGTGTTCGGAATTGTACAGGCAGGCGCGTTCTAGCCACTGGTGGAGGCACTGTCCATCAGAGTGGAAAGGTGAAGATGCGGCAAAAGAAAAGGGCCGCGGAACGATCCACAGCCCTTCAAAAACTGGACCAGCTGATGATCAGCCGTTGACGATGGAATCCGCATCATCGTCATCCACATTACCGTCCTGATCTCCGGGGCCGCCATCTTCCAGCAGCTTCTCTCCAAGCAGACCTGCATTCTGGCGAATAGCATGGTCAATCTCGGCAAAAATCTCAGGATTGTCGCGCAGGAACTGCTTGGAGTTCTCACGTCCCTGCCCCAGACGTTGCGAGTTGTAGGAGAACCAGGCTCCAGACTTTTCCACGATGCCAGCTTTGACACCCAGATCGATGAGCTCGCCGGTTTTGGAAACGCCTTCGCCATACATGATGTCAAATTCGATCTGCTTGAAGGGCGGGGCGAGCTTGTTCTTGACCACCTTGATGCGGGTCTGGTTGCCGATCACCTCGTCTCGATCCTTGATGGCACCGATACGTCGGATATCGAGGCGCACCGACGAGTAGAACTTCAGCGCGTTGCCACCAGTGGTCGTTTCAGGAGACCCAAACATCACACCGATCTTCATGCGGATCTGATTGATGAAGATGACCATCGTGTTGGACTTGGAGATCGAAGCCGTCAGCTTGCGAAGCGCCTGACTCATCAAACGTGCCTGAAGACCGGGAAGACTGTCCCCCATCTCGCCTTCGATCTCAGCACGTGGCGTCAACGCCGCAACGGAGTCCACAACCAACACGTCGACAGCACCGGAACGCACGAGCGTGTCGGCAATCTCGAGGGCCTGTTCACCAGTGTCGGGCTGGGAAATCAGAAGGTTCTCCAGATCAACGCCCAGCTTGCGTGCGTAAACCGGATCAAGCGCATGCTCCGCATCCACAAAGGCGCAAGTTCCGCCCAGCTTCTGCGCCTCGGCTACCGTGTGCAGTGCCATGGTCGTTTTACCAGACGATTCCGGACCGTAGATCTCGATGATCCGGCCCTTGGGCAAGCCACCCACACCCAAAGCGATATCAAGACCAAGACATCCAGTTGGGATGGTCTCGATCTCAACAATGTTCTCATTGGAGCCCAGCTTCATGATGGAGCCTTTGCCAAAGGCACGCTCAATCTGGCTCAACGCTGCATCCAGCGCCTTTGTCTTGTCCACGCCCTTATCCTCAACCAGTCTCAGGGAATTGTTGGCCATATCAGCGTCCTTTGTTTCACGCGCATTTCGCGTCTGCAATCCGCTTGTATGTACCATTTTTGTTCTCATTTTTCAAATACGCAAGCAATTGAAAAATATGAGATTTCAAATTTTGTTCTTATCATGTTCCAATTCGCGGATTGGGCATTGTCTTTGCCCGAAGCCGAGAATCAGCCCGCGCGCTGCGCGTCCAGCTCCTCTTTAACCGCCGTTGCCAACTGCTTCAGCGTGTATGGCTTGGCGAGAAACTTGAACTCCACACCCTCGGGCAAGTTGCGTTCAAAAGCGTCTTCGGCATAGCCGGACGCGAATATGATCGGGACATCGCCATAGGTCTGCCTGAGTTCGGCATACATGGCCGGTCCGTCCATTTCCGGCATCATCACATCTGAGACGATGAGATCCACGTCACCTTCGAGCTCCTCCATCACCTCAATGCCCTCAAGGCCTGTGACAGCTGTGTGGACCGTATGCCCCCGGGATTGAAGAGCGCGCTCGGCAAAGGCACGTACGGCATCTTCATCCTCCACCACAAGAATGGACGCGTTCCCGGTGAGATCCTTCTCAGGAACGGGAGCGGCAGGAGCCTCAGCCTCCGCAATCTCTTCGGCTGTGGGGATGTGGCGCGGGAAGAATATGTCGAAGGTCGTGCCCTCACCTTCCCGGCTGTCGCAGTATATGAAGCCGCCGGACTGTTTGACGATTCCGTAGACGGTGGACAGGCCCAGGCCCGTGCCCTTGCCCACTTCCTTGGTGGAGAAGAACGGCTCAAAAATCTTCTCAAGCACATCGGGCGGCATGCCGGTGCCTGTATCAGACACTGAAACCACCACATAGTCGGCGGGCGAAAGTTCGCGGTGGCCCAGCGCTTCAGCTTCCGCCTCCGGCAGGTTGCGCGTGTTGATGGTCAGCTTGCCGCCATCCGGCATCGCGTCACGCGCATTGACGGTGAGATTCACCACCACCTGCTCGAACTGGCCAGCATCGGCCTTGATCGGCCACAGCTCCCGCGCGTGCACAATGTCCAGCGTTGCCTTCTCGCCCAGCAGGCGACGCATCAGCATGGACACTTCCTCCAGTTGGTCAGGCACACTGAGCACTTCAGGCTGCAGGGTCTGACGACGGGAAAATGCCAACAACTGGCGAACAAGACCGGCCGCGCGGTTGGCATTCTGCTTGATGGCCATGATGTCGGTGAAGGACGGATCGGACGCGCGGTGGCGGGTCAACAGCAGGTCCGAGAAGCCGATAATGCCCGTCAGCACATTGTTGAAGTCGTGGGCAATGCCACCGGCCAACTGCCCAACGGCTTGCATGCGCTGGCCTTTCGCAAATTGCTCCTCCAGCGCGCGCTGCTCGGTCATCTCGACCACGTAAATGATGGCCAACTCGTTCAGGCCACCTTCGCTTTCGGCATCCGCTGCGCCAACACTGCTCACATAGACGCGCAGGTAACACTCGCTGTCGGCCACCGGACTGGCTTCGACCGGCTCGATATCAGAATAGCCCCCAAGGGCACGTTGAAGAGCCGCGTCGAAGGACGGGCGCGACGATTCCGTTAGCGCCGCTGAAAGATGATCGCCGGGGGTGACGCCGTCATGATCTCCGCGGTTGAAGAGCTTCAGGAACGCGGCATTGGAGCGTTGGACCCGACCCTCGCCGTCGAGCGAAGCGATGGCAATCGGTGTGGAATTGAAGAACCGGTTGAACCGTATCTCTGCAGCCCTCGACGAACCTGCATCCAGACCCTCAATCTCCTCGGACCGGTTCAGCACGATGGTGCGCGTCGCTCCGGGAGCGCCATCGCTCGCCACGGGCACCATGTGGAACAGGCGCACCGGCACGGCCATGCCGTCCGCTCGGGCAAGCTCCATGTCGATGGTGGCCGTGCGGGTTTCCCCGGGTTGTGGCCGCACGGTTGAAAGCAGAGCCTCCCCATCGCCGATGACGAGATCGCGCAAATTTAGCTGGCCCGGCGCAAACCGGGTGAGATCGAGCTGAAGCCAGTCAGCCAGAGTTGCGTTCACATAGACAATTGAGCCGTCGGAATTTGCGGAGAAGAAGCCAGCCGGCGCATGATCGAGATAGTCGATGGCGTATTGGAGGTTCTGGAACAGCCGCTCTTGATGGTTTCGGTCTTCCGTAATGTCCTGCACCTGCCAGGCGGAAAGACGATTGCTCCGCCCTTCCATGGCAAACGGGCGTACGCGCAAACGGTACCACCGGGCTCCACCTTTGGTCTGACCAGCAGAGTCCTTTGCAACTTCAGACAACGGACCGGAGAGGCGTACTTCGCCCTGCATGGCCTTTCCCGTGCGCACGGCATTGGCGAGACGATAGACAACTTCCGCAGCCTCGGGATCCCGGGAGAAGATGCGCTCAACGGTACGAATGTCCTTGGGTTGCCTCGCGCCAATCAGCCGACCGTAGGCGGCATTGGCGTAGACGATGCGGCTGTCCGTGTCTGTGACGACCAGCCCCTCATCGACACCATCGATAAAAGCCTTGGCAAAGTCGTTCGTGGCTGAGCGATCCACCGGACCGATAAAGCCAATCGCACCCGCCAGCAGAAAGACGACACCGAGCATCGCCAGAATGCCCAAAAGCCCCATCAACATGACATTCTGCTGACCGTCGGAATAAAGTGTCAGATAGCCGATGACGGCCACCAGCACGAAGGCCAGAAGCGCAAAGCGGGGCACCTTCAAGCCACCATTGGGCTTGTCGATCATCGCCTTGGGATAAGGCACGGCGCCCTTTCCGGAAGCGGCTTTGGTCTGGTCGTCGGCCTGGCTGCTCATCACTCTCGCTCGTCACTCACACCGGCAGCGCATCACCGAGCCGCTTCGGCTGCTTGCCTTTCCTGCTTTGAATCACAATCGGTGCGGTCAAGCCAGCCTTGGCTGAAGGATGCGATGGCTTTTCGACACAGATTGCGCGTACCCGAGCTACTCCGAACGCCAGGCAGGCCTTTGTTTGAGGCGGAACACGAAACCGATCACCTCCGCGACGGCCTTGAAGTGCTCTTCTGGCACTTCGTCATCAATCTCTGTGGTGGCGTAAAGAGCTCGAGCCAAAGGCGGATTCTCGACGATCGGCACGTCGTTTTCTTTGGCGACCTCGCGAATGCGCAGCGCGCTGTCATCAATGCCCTTTGCCAGGCACACCGGCGCGCCCATGCCGCGCTCGTACTTCAGAGCAACCGAGAAGTGGGTCGGGTTGGTCACGATGACGGACGCGTCGGGGACGGCAGCCATCATACGCTGCCGACCGCGCTCCATGCGCAACTGCCGGATTTTCGCTTTGACAGCAGGATCACCTTCCGCCTGCTTGAACTCGTCCTTCACTTCCTGGACGGTCATCTTCTGCTTTTCGAACCATTTGTGCTTTTGCCACATGAAGTCCGCGCCAGCGATGGCGGCGACCACGGCCAGCACCACGAGCATAATTCGGATCGACAGCGCCTGAACCTCCGGCAACACGTCTGCAAGGTCGACGGTGACCAGAGCATCCAGCCGATCAAGTTCGGGCCAGCAGACGGCCACTATCAGAGCCGACACGATGGTGAGCTTGATCAGGCCCTTGGCGAAGTTGACCAGACTTTCCGCAGAGAAAAGCCGCTTGAGCCCGGCCAGCGGCGATATCTTGCTCAGCTTTGGCTTGATCGGTTCAAGGGAAAGAACCATCCGGTGCTGGACCATATTGCCGGCTATGGCGGCGACCATGAGGATCAGGAACGGCAAGGCCACCGCGATCAGAACGGCACGGGCGAGAGAACTCCAGAACGTGCCGAACGCGTCCCCACTGATGTCGAACGCGTGCGGACGCTCCAGAAGCACCGCCATGTCCTGCATCACATCGGAAGACATGCCCCCGGCGGCGACCGCAATCACCAGAGTTGCCGCAGCCAGAACGAAAAAGGTCGTGACCTCCTGGCTCTTGGCCACATCGCCTTTGTCATGGGCATCCTGCAGCTTCTTGGCGGTGGGGTCTTCGGTCTGCTGACTCTTGTCCTGCTCTTCGGCCATGCCCTAGCCCCCCGCCAACATGTTCAGCACATCGCGCACATACATGAGGTACCAGCCCATCATGGTGCCGAGGATCAGCGCCAAAATGACGAGGCCTATGGCGATTGTCGCAGGCATGGCCACGAAGAAAATCTGAACCTGCGGCATGAGGCGGGAGAGCACACCAATGCCCAAATAGAAAATCAGGCCGAAAACAAGAAACGGCGCGGACATTTGGGTGGCAATCGAGAAAGACTGGCTGACCATGCGAACCGCCAGCATGAAGGCACTTTCGGCATCGGCAGTAGCGCCTGGGTTGAAGAGATCGTAACTCGCAAACATGGCGCCAATCGCGAGATGGTGCAGGTCCGTGACGAAGATCATCACCGCCGCCAGCGTCGACAGAAACGAACCCAGCACCACACCCTGAACACCCTGGGTCGGATCGAAAGTCTGGGAGTATGCGAGGCCCACCTGGTTCGCGATGATTGTGCCCGCAACCTGAGTGGTTGAAATGACGAAAGCAGCGGTCAGGCCCAAGACGAAACCGATCAACAGCTCCCGCCCAAGCAATGCCAGCACCTGCACCAGATCGGTCGGCACATCGCCAAAGCGCGGCTGGAGAAGTGGGAACATGACCAGCGTCACCATCAGCGCAATCGAAAGCCGAAGCCGGGCGTTGATGGCCTGGTTTGAGAAGCCCGGCATCAGCATGAAAAGCGTTCCGACCCGCGCAAAGATGAGCAGGAAGATGATGGTGACCTGAGGCAGGACCGAGATCGTCATTCAGATCAGCCGCCGGAGATGCGCTGGAATATGGTGTCCATATAGGTGGCCATGGCCGAACCCATGAATGGCAGCGTGATCAGAAGCGCGATGAAGATCGCCATGATCTTGGGAACGAAGACCAGTGTCATTTCCTGAATCTGCGTCAGCGCCTGAACCAGCGCGATGGCCACACCCACAACAAGGCCCACGATCATCACCGGGGCTGAAACACGGATCAGAAGCCAGATGCTTTCCTGTGCCAGATCGATGGTTTCTGCGCCGGTCATCTGGCCCTCCTGCCAGTCAGGTCTGCCTGCGCAACTCCATACCCACCGGGCAAAATAGCCCGAATCAAATACGCATCCAGCGCTTAGATTGGCATGCGCATGATCTCTTCGTAAGCGGCAATTACCTTGTCTCGTACGGAAACCATGGTTTCGAGAGCCACCTCCGTCTCTGCAATCGCCGTGACGACGTCGACGAGATTGCCTTCGCCCGCAACAACGGCCTGGCTTTGCATTTGCGTCTCAACGCCCTTGGCCTCGACGCTTTTGATCGCGCCAGACACAAGATCTGCGAAGCTGTCCCGCTGGCCGATGGCATCGACGCCGGACCCGCCACCAAGTTGGTTGCCGGTTTCCAGTGCCGATTTCGCGTTGCCCGCGCCGCCGTAGGCCTGAAGCGCAGCCAACCCATTTGCCCGAATGCCGTCCATTGCTCAGCCCCTAACCACGCAGAATATCGAGCGTGCGGGCCATCATGGCGCGCGTAGATGTCACCACATTCAGATTGGCCTCATAGGACCTTTGCGCCTCGCGCATATCCGCCACCTCGATGAGAGTGTTGACGTTGGGCTGCTTTACATAGCCCCTTTCATCCGCCGCCGGGTGGCCGGGTTCGTACTTGGTCGGAAACGGCGCATCGTCCTTTTCCAGCCTGCCCAACGATACGACGCTGGCTTTGAGCTCGCGGTCGAAGTGCGCCTTGAAGGTGGCAACGTTGCGCTGATACGGATCTCCGCCGGGCGCACGGGCCGTTGAGTCCGCATTGGCGATGTTCTCTGCAATGATGCGCATCCGCCCCGACTGCGCCTGCAGACCTGAGGCCGCCACCGAGATCGACTTCATGAATTCCATAATTCAGTTCCCTTCGTGCTATCGGCGCACGGCCATTTTTATGAGACCGATGTTCCTCTGGTAGACGGTGGTCGCAATTTGATAGTCGAGCTGGTTCTGCGTGACCTTGAGCATCTCCTGCTCTGCGGTGACCGAGTTTTTGTAAGGCGTTGTCTCGTATCCTGACGCCTTTGCAGCACGGGGTCCGTCGAGAAATGTGCCTGAGATCTGCAAGTGCCCCGAATTGGTTCGGACCGGCTTCATGCCCAGTTGACGATCCAGTGGACTGTCGGCGCTGTGGGGCTTGAAGTCACGACCGCGATAGCCGGGCGTATCCACGTTCGCCACGTTCTGCGCGAGAACGTTCTGGCGGGCGTGGTGCCATTTCATTCGGCCCTTTATCTGGCCGATCATCCCGATATTGCCGATATCCATTGCCCTGCCCGCTGACTTGGCCCCTGGTTTGCCAATTCTGTGGAACAGATGGCGCTAGGCAGATTTTGCCGGGATCATGGTTAATGAAGCGTTTACTGCGACTTGCCCGGCTCCGAGACGGGCGATAGTTTGCCTCACCCGGCGCACAGTGTCGGCTCACAGTGATGCGTAGGGAGCGCGATATATGACCGAGTTTTTTGCTGATATTGTCGGCGAGGATTTCGCGCCGGTGCTGACAACAGTCTTCGCGCTGATGATAGCCCTGCTTCTCATTCTCTTTGTCTATTTTCTGGCGCGGCAGGTTTTGGGCCCACGTGTGCACGGCGGAAACCGTGGCCGTGCACAGCGCCTGCAAGTGATGGATGCGAGCCCTGTTGATGGCAAGCGTCGCATCGTGCTCGTGCGCCGGGACGATGTGGAGCATCTCGTGATGATCGGCGGGCCCAACGACCTGGTCATCGAACCGCGCATTCAGCGCGGCCAGCCCACAGCTCGCCCACGCCCGGCTCCAACGCCAGAGCAAGTGGCAGCCTACAGGGCCGCTCAGGCGCAGAACAGCCAGCAAGGCGCAGCCCCAGCCGCCTCACCTTCGGCTCTAGCGTCCCCTCCAGCGGCGGCTGCACCAGCAAAGCCATCTATGGCCAGCGGAATGGGCGCCAAAATGGCAGCCGGTGCCGCAGGTGTGGTTGCTGGAGCCGCCGCACTCAAAGCGGCCGCCAAACCGAGCGCAGCCAGCCCCGGCGGCAACGCCCCGAAAGCTGAGGCGGATACTCCTCCACCGCCTCCACCGAGCGACGCGGCACTGGAGGCCCGCAGAAAAGCTGAAGAGCGTGCCGAAGCGGCCTCGCGCGTTGCGCGCGAGCAGGCCGAAGCGGAAAAGGCTGAGGCTGAGAAAGCGGAACAAGAACGTGCTGCATTGGCGGAAGCGCAGTCGCGGGGTGAGTTGGGCTTTGGGCGCGGCACTTTGACAGCCGGGGCCGCGACCGCTGGAGCCGCAGCTGCCACGTTGACAGGCGGGGCCGGCGCGGCGCCGGAAGCGCCATCCATGCCCGAGCCAGTGGAACCGCAAATGCCGGAACCACCCCAGCCCGAACCAATCGAGCTGCCAGAGCCGCCAGCCAACAGTGGGGACGCCGCGCCAGAGATCGACATGAGTGAACTGGAAACATCTCTCGCCGAAGACCTTGGCTTGGGCGACGAACCTCCGGCCACCGAGGAGGCCAAGGCGGAAGCGCCGCGAAATCACGACTCAGTGCCCATGTTCAAAGAAGAACCCGAGCCGGAAGCGGCTGCCGAAGAGCCTTCGGAAAGCCCTGATCCCGAAGCAGCAGAGGCCGAAGACCGTTCTTCTTTGGAAGATGAGATGGACAGGCTGCTCGGCGAGTTGTCAGGCGACAGGAAGTCGTGACACTGGCATAAGCGCCCGAATCAACGGGCGCTCTACCAGCCGTGAGCGCGCTTTGCCGACAGCCAATGAGCCGACCATCGACGATGATAGGGCGTTTCGCCTGACGTTGCTGAGCCGAGCGGCGATGTTGGCGCTGCTTGGCTGTGGGCTTCTTTTCATGACCGGCTTTCCTGCCTTGGCGCAGGATGTCTCCATCGACTTTGGCGAAGGGGCCACGGTCACCGGTCGTGCGGTTCAGCTGATCGCGCTGATCACGGTGCTGAGTCTGGCGCCTTCCATTCTGGTGATGGTGACTTCATTCACACGCATCGTCGTGGTGTTGTCGCTTTTAAGGTCGGCCATTGGCCTTCAGACAGCACCGCCCAATTCGGTAATGATCAGCCTGGCACTGTTCCTGACATATTTCATCATGGCGCCCGTTCTCAACCAGGCCTATGACAGCGCCGTCGCGCCTTTGATCAATGACGAGATATCCATCGAGGAAGCTTTTGAGGAAGGGACCAAACCCTTCCATGAATTCATGCGCACGCATGTTCGTCAGAAAGATCTGGCACTTTTCATGGATATGGCGGGGGAAACCGCACCCGAAACACCAGAGCAGATTTCGCTGCGGACTCTGGTGCCGGCCTTCATGATCTCGGAATTGCGTCGGGCGTTTGAAATCGGCTTTCTGATCTATCTGCCGTTCATCATCATTGATCTGGTGGTCGCCTCGGTCCTGATGGCGATGGGTATGATGATGCTTCCACCAGTCATCATATCGCTTCCGTTCAAGCTGATATTCTTTGTCCTTGCAGATGGATGGCATCTGCTGGCGGGCTCACTGGTATCCAGTTTTGGAACCTGAGCAGCCCCCGAAACCGGGGGCTACAGACTAGGGTCAGGGCTCTAGGCGTCCTGAGCAGCTTCGGGCTGCTCATCGGGATTCGCATCCGCTGCAACCTCGGCGTCCTCTTCCGGGATGAGCGGCGTGCGCATGTAGCGAGCGGCATAGTCATCCATGAAGGTGTCGATGGCCCGAATACCCCGCAGGGCGTCTGCGACGGCGTCAAAGGACACACCCCGGTCGCTGGCCGGTGCCGACAGAATGTCAAAGGCAGTCGCATCTTCGGACTGCGACATAAGCTGAGAATATTTGCGGCGCAGCTCTTCAAGCCCGACCTCATCATTGGCGAGGGATCGTGCAATCGTCGCCCGCATGACCGTCAGCCGCTCACCATCGGACAGCGCACCACCGGTGGCCCAGCGACCACCTAGACTGTCCTCATAGGCGTTTGCGGACCGGGCATAGTCGCCGGTGGACCAGTGGATGTCACCGCGCACCTGATCGGCATCAGGACCTTCAACCTCCTCAAGCAGCTCAATCGCCAGGTCGGCTTTGCCAACTTCATTGAGGGCAACGCTCTCCAGCAGTCGGCGCTGCCTGATGAGCTGCAGTGGCAAACGCGACTGGCGAGTGCGGCGCAGGAGATTAAGTGCCCGGCTCGGCGCCTCGTTCATCATGTAGATGGCTGCGGCATCGGCTGCAATCTGAGCCTTTGCGGCACCCTTGAGGCGATTGTCCACCTGATGGACCAGCAGTTCTGCCGCCTTGTCCAGCAGGTCAAGATCCACAAGCTGGGTGGCGAGACTGCGCACCAGTTCGTCACCGGACCGCCCCACAGGCAGCAGATTGCGGAAGTCATAGAACAGCGCAACGGCATCCAGTGGCTGAAGAGAGCCGTCTCTGCCGCCACTGAATATCGTCGTGAAAGCATCCTGCATTTCCGCATACATGGACCTTGTGATGGGCGCCTCACTGTCCAGTGCCATCGCGGCATTGAGGGTTTCGAATGCCTCTCGGTGGTCTGACTGTTGCACATACAGTCGACCCAGCGTCCGCCGCACCCGCAACTCGAGTTCGTCGCCGCGCCAAGCCGCTGCCAGAGTTTCAAGACGCTCAATCAACTCTGCGGGCGGCGCTGCGTTGTCGCGATAGTCGAGCTGAGCCAGTTCGAGGCGGGCGCGTGCGATGGCGGGTTCGTAACCGGTTCTCAGAACATATTCGAGCGCCGTCACGGCATCGCCGCGACGCCCGGCAGCATCAGCCAGTTTTGAGCGCAGAAGGAAGTAGTTGGCGCGGTCCTGGGCAGTCGTACGGCCCGCAGCAATGACCGACAAAGCCTCCGCCGCAATGGCGTGGCTGCCGGTCTCAATCGCTGCCTCGGCCGCGGCAAAATGGAACTTTTTCTGAACCTCCACCGGAAAGCCCAGGAGAGCGCGCCGTCCGCGGGCCGCCGCCGCAGCAGCATCGGACCATTGGCTTTGTCGGGCAGCTGCAATCGTCCGCCAAAACTCCGCCTCTGATGTGTTGGAGATATTGGGCTGCCGAAGCGTGTCTAGCCCGGCTTCATAGCGACCCAGAAGGACATCCGCTGCAGCATCGAGAATGGCGAGATCGGGATCCGCCTCCGCATCAGGAAACTCGACCAGATGTCGCTCTATGCGGCCCCTCGCCTCGGCGGGTCGATCGTTGGCCAGCAGGAAACGCACAAGCCGCTTGCTCAAGGCCGGCCGGGACGCCGTGTCTGCCAAGCTCAACTCGTTCTCCAACGCCCTGTGTCGGTTTTGAAACATGGCCACCGAACCCGTGACTTCAGCAGAGAAGCTTCCGGGCGCGCGTTCCAGCGCTTGACCCGACTCCCGGAGAAGTGGAGGTGCCACCGAGCCCCGCGACAAACGCAGGCCAAGGCCTCTGCGGCTCAGAACGACGTCCGTCTCCCCGAGCGACAGCTGGATGCCATCGGCGCGGGGAACAAATGCCAGCCCTTGAATGGATGGGAGAGCTTCAAACTCAACGAAGGACTGTCGCCGAACAATGCCCGAGACAGGCGGCAGGCCCGTCACGACGAGAAGCTCATCCCCGACACCGGGATCTATGAATCGATGTGAACTTTGGGCATCTGTCATCTGGGCCCGCATGATCGAGCGCCCGCGATCATCCAGACCACGGTTGAAGAGCACCGGTCTAGACTGACTGACCACGACTTCGCCATGGTTGATGACCCAGTGCGTCCCGCGACGCACGGCACCAATGACACCCGGACGTTCAAAGACGAGACGAATGGCCGTGGCATCATTGTCCAGGCGATAGATGTTGGTCTGCCGAAGATCGTCTCCGAACACCGTATCGAGGGCGCGCAGATCGTACTCGCTCGCATCGTCAAAAACGATCCACAGCGTCCGTGAGCGCTGAAAGATTGCCGCTGGGACGTCGCCTGGGAACGGGAACAGCATCTCCGCGCCAACATCGGACCGGCTGGCCGCCACGGCAATCACTCCGCCATGGTCGTTCAGCGGATTACCATCAGCCAACTCTAGTGGCGCATCACCGGGTGATCGGGGGGGTAGTATGGCTTCGGGCGCAGCCTCCAGCGCAACCTCACCCTCCTCGGTCTCAATGGATGGGGGCGTGATGACCGCAGGGCGGCGCTCCTCAACCGTCAAAGGCGTTTGTAAAGTCGCGGGCGCTTGCGGCGTACTCGCTCCAAACGCGACGTCGGGCCGCTTCTCTTCCAGTCCGCCAAGGTAAGAACCACCGGCACGGCCACGCAGCGCGTCAGTGGTCATATCAACCACCATCGTATTGCCTTCGCGATAGGTCCGCACTTCGACGCCATCTTGAAGGTTCACGACAACCCTCGTTTCGTCCTTGTTGCGCTCCGCCGTTACGTTTTTGACCAAAGGGGGTGGGTCGGCATTGATCGGCCCGAGATCAGGCAGATCCGCCACATCAAAAACAAAGCCGATCTCTTTGTCACTCTTGATGATTTTGGATCGAAACTCGATATTCCACTGCATCTCAATCCGGCTGAACGTCGGATGGCGACCCTGGACCAGTTTGAGTTCGGGATTGACAAAATCGTCCCGCAAGCGCGCCTCGGCAAGGCGCTGGGCCTTCAGCGCTTCCTCCGCCCGGCGGGCAAGTTCCACAATCACGTCCTGTGGCAGGAGCGGTTCATCCCCGGTCCATGTTTCCGGCAGGAAATCGAGAAACAACTGCTCCGCCGCTGGCGTCATATTCACACGCACGCCGCGTGTGAGCCCGAAGCGGATCGACTTCTGGTCATCGGAGACGCGGATGACGGTGGCATACCGGCGCAAACGCCGAAGCATGGACGAGGTGTCGATATCGATCTCATTGTCGAAGGTGACAACAAAGATGCCGTTGAACTGTTCGGTTGAGAAAGTGGGCGCTGCGTCCGCCGGAGCAAAGTTCAGGACCAGCCGTCCGTAGCCGGTCTCTTCGGTCACAGTTGGAACAGCTCGCAGCGCCGCTTCAGCGCTTTGCGGAACGGACAAGCCGACCGCAAGACCAAGCGCGGCCGTCGCAGCGAGGGTCCGAAAGACGCGCGAAAGACCGCGCAATACGGGGCGAATGGAAACCTGGCGCAAAACGCGCTCCCAAACTCAACACAATACAAAGCCCTCCCGCGAGGGCAGTTGGAGTTTAGGCTGCTAGGGTTAAGGCGCTCTTACAGCCGTAAGACGGCGCCAAAGCCACGAGGTCTCAGTCGTCGCGATGGACTTTCTCGGAACGCTCATGGCGCTCCTGGGCCTCAATGGAGAGCGTGGCAACAGGACGAGCGTCAAGGCGGCGCAGGCTGATGGGCTCACCGGTCTCTTCACAATAGCCGTAAGTGCCATCGTCAATTCGAGCGAGCGCCTGGTCGATCTTCGAGATCAGCTTGCGCTGGCGATCCCTCGCCCGCAGCTCGATGGAGCGATCTGTCTCCGAAGAAGCCCGGTCGGCAACGTCGGGATGGCTCTTTTCGGCGTCAGCAAGAGTGTCGAGCGTATCGCGACTCTCGCGAATGATATCATTCTTCCAATCCACGAGTTTGCGGCGGAAATAGTCCCGCTGCTCATCATTCATGAATGGAGCGTTTTCATCCAGAATTGCAGTCGACGCTTTCTGCATCTCGATCCCCTGCGGCTCGTCGGCCAAAGCTGTCACTCTTTGTGAGGCGGATATACCGGAGCGACCTCTCGTGAGGCAAGCGACAGATCGCGTTGCCCACGCACTATGATTGAACAGGGCAAAGCCTTGAAATCGATAGATTTTCAGGACCAAGCCCTCTGAGGAGGCGGGAATTGGCTACAATAAAGGCAGATTTGCGACGTAAGCGCATCAAATGCCGAGTTTTGCCAACTCCACCTGCGCCCGAAGATCGATTTGAGCAACGAGTTCAGCAAGATGAGGGTCGTCCACAGCAGCGTGCTGCGCAACCAACTGGCCGATGCGTTCCAGACGACGCCTGTCCACTCGACCGGCGAGCAAATCGGCTTTGAGTCTCTCCAGCTCGTCAAGCAGCCCTTTGGAGCGGTCAATCTGACGCTTCCTGCGTTCGCCCTGATCAGATACTGATTGGAGGGCAACCAAGGCATCCATGCCCAGCACTTGGCCGGCAGCACCTGCACCCGCATTTGACTGTATCGACCCGCCGGAGTGCAGATGGGCGTCAAACCCGGTTGCGCCTGCGGTGCGCTTTTTCGCGCTGCCAGCCGATACACCGGTGCTTCTGATCTGATTGACGTACATCTTTCACCCCAAACTGCCCGGCGCAACACTTGGTGTTTATGGTTAACTTGGCCTTAAGCGCGCGCCCTTAGCTTCTGTGGAAAGCAAGGGCATGGGTTTCGCGTTGATATGTTTATGGGTCGCCTCAAACACGGTTTAGGTCTGGTTTTGGCCGTCACTCTGGCAGTGGGCGCATCCGTGGCGCCTTCTGTCGACGCTCAGGCGGCGTCCCGCATCAAGGATATTGTCGATGTCGAAGGCGTTCGGGAAAACCAGCTGATTGGCTATGGCCTGGTGGTCGGCCTCAACGGAACCGGTGACAGCCTGGGCAACTCGCCCTTCACCCTGCAAAGCCTGCAAGCCATGCTTGAGCGTCTGGGGGTCAACACCCGGGGCGAAAATCTCCGGACCGCTAACGTGGCCGCAGTCGTTGTGACGGCCAACCTCCCCCCATTTTCCACCCAGGGCACCCGGATTGACATATCGGTAAACGCATTGGGCGATGCAAAGTCGCTTGAAGGTGGCACGCTGCTGGTCACCCCCCTTCTGGGCGCAGACGGTGAAGCCTATGCCATTGGTCAGGGTGCCATCGCTGTGGGTGGATTTTCCGCTCAGGGCGACGCCGCATCGGTCACCAAGGGTGTGCCGACATCAGGGCGCATCTCCAACGGTGCGCTCGTTGAGCGCGAGATCAACTTCTCCCTTCAGGAAAAACGCAGCCTTCGCCTGTCTCTTCGAAATCCCGATCTTACCACCTCCCGGCGCATCGCCCTTGCGATCAACGAACTGGTGGGAGAGCCGGTCGCCATATCCAAGAATCCGTCAACGGTTGCTCTGCAAATGACATCAAACATGCAGGGGGACATCGTTTCCCTTCTGACAGACATTGAGCAATTGATCGTTGAACCCGATCAGCCGGCAAAGGTCGTGATCGATGAGAAGTCGGGCATCATTGTCATGGGGCGCGATGTACGCGTCTCGGAGGTGGCAATTGCGCAGGGCAATCTGACCGTCCTCGTGTCGGAAGAACCCAACGTCGTGCAGCCAAA
>JBCBXA010000004.1:0-88551 GCA_039816825.1 Pseudomonadota bacterium
GTCCGCTCGGCACGTTCTCGGGCCTCGGCTTTGGACAGCTTCAAAACGTGAAGCGGCGCTTCCATCACGTTTTCAATGACAGTCCTGTGGCTCCACAGGTTGAAGCCCTGAAACACCATTCCGAGATCGGTGCGCAGCCTTTGCACCTGCCGCTTGTCTGCCGGATGCATCTCTCCGCCCTTTGGGTCGGAGAATTTTACCTGCTCACCGGCAATGGCGATGGAGCCTGATGATGGCAGCTCCAGCAGGTTCATGCAGCGCAGAAAAGTGGATTTGCCCGAACCGGAGGCGCCGATGATGGAGATAACATCTCCTTCCCGCGCATCCATGGAAACGCCCTTCAAAACCTGCACCGCGCCGTAGCTCTTGTGGAGGTCGCTCACCGCGAGGGCCGAACTGCGTGGTTCAAAAACGGGCGACTGTTGTGGGGTGGGAACGGGTTTCAGCAAGGTGTTCTCATTCATTGAGCCGCGATAACATCAGCTTATGCAAGCGCTTGCAATGGGTCTTTCACGTCGGAGTGCCTATTGAGCGATCTGAGCATCGATCACAACGCTCGTTTTTGAGGCGAGGGCTTGGGCAACGCTCTCAGCGAGTCCTGCTTTGCCAACGTGGCGCATGGCGTCCAATCCATAGGCCCGCGCGATGGTGGCGAAGTCTGGTGCGGTTACCTCACAACTGACCGCTATGACCTCTTCGGCGATACCGGCGGCTCGCATGGATTGGGCAATTTCTCCATAGGCGCTGTCATTCCAGACAAGAACGACGACTGGTACGCCAAGAGCCGCCAGCGTACCCAAATCACCCAGCGCAAACTGCAGGCCGCCATCGCCGATGATGCACAGGACGGGCCGCTCTTCATCGGCAAGCTTTGCGCCCATGGCCGCCGAGAGGCCGTAACCGAGGGTTCCATAGCCTGTGGCAGAGTTGAACCAGTTTCCCGTGTCGCCGGGCGCAAAGGCCAGATTCCCGGCATAGACCAGTTGCGTGCTGTCGCCGACAAAGACCGTGTCCGGCACAGCGTCCCGGATGGAGTTGAGGAGGGCAATATGGCTTTGGTAGTCAGAACTCAGTTCCGCGGTCACACTCTGACGAGCTGCCGCAATCTGGTCTGCCCAGGAGTGATGTTGGGGAGCGAGCTCCGTGCGCAGAAGGGCAGCGATCTCGCCTGCATCCCCAATCAGAATCACGTCAGGCTCGGCATTGAGCTGAGCCTGATTTGGGTCCACATCCACCCGCACCATCTGCGCGCCTGAAACCGGCCCGAGGGTTTCGTACATGTCGTAGTCGGTTGGTCCGAGTTCCGTACCCATGGCGATCAGACCATCAGCTTGGGCGATCAAACTGCGCACTGCCATCAGGCTTGCGCTGGCGTGCACGGCCATCGGGTGGTCGTTTGGAAATGCGCTTCGGGCATTCACCGTCGTGACGACCGGCGCGCCGAGATGTTCTGCCAAGTCCAGAATCTGTGACCCGGCTTTCCCCGCGCCGCCACCGGCTAGAATGAGCGGCTTCTCCCATGAGCCGATCAGATCGATGGCTTTCTGAAGACGGGCCGCGCTCGGTGTCGGTTTGGGCGCGTTGTGCATGTCCGGCAGCGCATCATCGCAAGGCGCGTTGATGGCACTCAGGGGCAGCTCAATGTGCACCGGTCCCCGACGGCCTGACGAAAAGAGTGAATAGGCGGCGTCCAGGGCGGCTCGCAGTTCAGCGCCATTGGTCACCAGTGACGATGATGTGGCGACCGTTTTCGCAAAGGCTGTTTGGTCCGGCATCTCGTGCAGACTGCCGCGCGCATGGCGGTCGGGATCATTGATTGTGGAAATGACAAGCATGGGAATGCTGTCCGCCCGCGCCTGCAGCATGGCCGTTGCGATGTTGCTGAGGCCGGGGCCGGTAATCACAAAGCAAACGCCAGGCTTTCCGCTGATCCGGGCATACCCATCGGCCATGAAACCCGCGCCCTGTTCATGGCGCGGTGTGATATGGCGGATGCTGGAGACCGCCAGACCCCGGTAGAGTGAGACGGTGTGAACGCCCGGAATGCCGAAGACATAGTCTGTGTCACACGCCTCGAGGCACCGGATCAGATATTCGCCGAGTGTGTTGGACGATGTCCGGCTCACGCCACGGATTTCCGAGCCAGCCCTTCAGCGAAGCGGCGAATGCGCGCACAGCCCTCCCGGATCTGCTCTTCATTTCCAGTGAAGGAGAGGCGCGCAAAGCCGGCTGCATTGGGACCGAAAGCGCCACCATTTAGCAGCGAGACTTTCTCAGCTTCATAGAGCTCTTTGGTGAACTGTTCCGCATCCAATCCCGCGCCACGCACGCCGAGCAGGACAAACATGCCGGATTCTGGGGCCAGCACTTCGATCTGAGGCGTTCCATTCAGAAGTTCGACCACCAAATCCCGGCGTTTGCGATAGATTTCGCGCATCTCATCGGCCGCCGCGCCCGCCTGCTGCAGGGCAACAATGGCGGCTTCCTGTATGAAGCCCGGCAGGCCGTAAAGCATGCACAGCGCAAGGTTGTCTGCATGCTCCGCAAGTTCGGTGGGCCCCGCGAGCCAACCGGTGCGCCAGCCGGTCATGGCATGCGATTTGGACAGGCTTCCGACCGTTGCCGTGCGCTCTGCCATGCCGGGCAGGGAAGCTATGGAAATGTGGTCAGACTCGAATGTCAGCGCGCCATAGACCTCGTCCGACAGGACCCAAAGGTCATGTTTCCGGGCTATGTCGGCGATTGCCTCCAGTTCGTTTCGCGTCATTACGACGCCCGTCGGATTGTTCGGGTTGGAGAAGGCGATCAGTTTGGTCCTGGGCGTAACCGCCGCCGCAATGCCCGAAACATTGGGCCGAAAGCCATCATCCGCCGAGTTGGGAACGCGCACCAATTCCGCGCCGGTGGATTTGAGCAGCGCCTCATAGGTCACGTACATCGGATCGAGTGAAATGACCTCATCGCCCGGTGCCAGCAGCAATTGGGCCGCCGTGTAGAGCGCATTCTGCGTGCCGGCGAGGACGGTCAGATTGTCAGCCTGGTAAAGCTCTGCGCCGGACACGGTGTTGATGTAGTCGGCGATGGCCGCGCGCAGTGCAGTTCGGCCGTTGATCTCGGCATAGTGTGTGTCGCCGCCACGCAAGGCTTCCACCGCGCGCTCCACAATGGCGGGCGGTGTGTCGAAATCAGGGTCACCAACGCTCATCATCAGAACAGACGGGTCTGTCTTCGAATCCTGATAGGCACGGAAATGGATGTCCCAAGCCGACGCTCCATCACCTTTGATCCAGTCCGCACGGGGCGAGTAGCGGGGCATGGCTGATCTCCAGACGGGGCAGGGATTTGCGGAAATTCCGTCGCACATAAACAGCGTCGACATGCCGGCGCAAGACGCCGTTTGGCAGCCCCTCCCGCTCACCTTTGGTTAACGCTGATTTCCTTCTGTCCCGCCTTCGGGCTTGCAAGTTTGCTCGATGGAAAGAGTTCTCTGCGCACCGTCTCCTCGGGCTGGGAAAATAAGCGTCAACAAGGCGCACCAACACGAGCCCGATGGGACGCAAGATGAAGAAGACATGTCTGGTCACCGGCGGAGCCGGATTCCTTGGGAGCCATGTGTGCACCCGCCTGCTGGCGGAGGGACACCGCGTTGTCGCCATCGACAGCCTGCAAACCGGTCGTCGTGAAAACCTCGCTTCCCTGATGAGCAATCCGCAGTTCGGCTTTGTGGAGGCCGACGTACGTGCCCCGCTTCCCGATATTGCCTTTGACGAATTGTGGAACCTAGCCTGCCCGGCATCACCACCCGCCTATCAGGCCGACCCGGTGGACACGATGATGGTCAACGTGCTGGGCATGAAGAATGTGCTTGATCATGCGCGGGAGCATGGCGGGCGCGTCTTCCAGGCCTCCACGTCAGAAGTCTATGGCGACCCGGAAGTCCATCCGCAAACCGAAGCCTATCGCGGCGCTGTGAACACCATCGGCCCGCGGGCGTGCTATGACGAAGGCAAGCGGGCCGCTGAAACGCTGTGCTTTGACTATCACCGTCAGTACGGCACCGAGATCAAGGTCGTGCGCATCTTCAACACTTATGGTCCGAACATGGACCCCGCCGATGGGCGTGTGGTGTCGAACTTCATCATGGCAGCCCTCAAGGGTGAGCCGCTGGAAATCTATGGCGGTGGCAACCAAACCCGGTCCTTCTGCTATGTCGACGATCTGGTGGATGGCTTCTTCCATCTCATGCGGTCAGGCCCTGCCGTGCTTGGCCCTATCAACATGGGCAATCCCGGCGAGTTCACCATCCGCGAACTGGCCGAAATCGTCCTCGAGATTACGGGCAGCAAAAGTGAACTCGTGGACAGTCCGCTGCCGCAGGACGACCCGCTTCAGCGACGCCCTGACATCTCACTGGCGCGGGAACTGTTTGACTGGTCGCCGCAAGTGCCACTGCGCAATGGTCTGGCGCGGACGATCCCATATTTTGCTCAATATGTTGGCCATCCGAATGCTGGGTCGCCGCTCTCCAAAACGGAGGCAGCGTAACATGGCGCGTGTTCTCGTTACCGGCGGTGCCGGCTATATCGGCAGCCACGCCTGCAAGGCTTTGGCCGAAGCGGGCCATGAGCCCATCGTTTTCGACAATCTTGTCTATGGCCACGCGGATAATGTGAAATGGGGTCCCTTTGAAGAGGGCGACATTCGCGACGGTGATCGCCTGGACGTGGTCTTCGCGCGCTATCGGCCCGATCTTGTCATGCACTTTGCAGCCTTCGCCTACGTTGGCGAAAGCATGGTGGAACCGGCCAAATACTACACCACCAATGTGTCTGGCTCCCTCAGCCTGCTGGAGGCCATGCGGCGCGCCGGCTGCGACAAACTCATCTTTTCATCGACCTGCGCCACTTATGGCGAGCCGACAGCGCTCCCGATCACGGAAGCGACGCCACAGGAGCCAGTGAACCCGTACGGGGCCACCAAGCTTATGATCGAGCGTGCCATGCAGGACTATGCCGCAGCTTACGGCTTGCGCTGGGTGGCTTTCCGCTATTTCAACGCCGCCGGCTGCGACCCGGATGGCGAGCTCGGTGAGCGCCATGACCCTGAGACCCACATCATCCCGCTGGCCATCGAGGCGGCGCTGGATGATACGGGCGAGCGCCGGTTCCGCGTCATGGGGACTGACTATCCAACGCCCGATGGAACCTGCCTGCGCGACTACATCCACGTGTCTGATCTGGCCGATGCCCACGTCAGGGGTATCGACTACCTCCTGGGCGGCGGGTGTAACACAGCCTTCAACCTCGCAACCGGCACACCCACTTCGGTGAAGCAGATTGTCGATGCGGTCGAAAAAGCCGTTGGGCTGCCTGTGCCCACCGACTACGCGCCGCGCCGCGCTGGTGATCCTGCAGCGCTCTTCGCAGTGTCGGATATGGCCCGCGACGTGCTGGGCTGGACGCCAAGATTTACCAATATTGACGAGACCATCGCCACAGCTACCCGGTGGTTTGCCGGGTGCAACACGATGTCGGTGGATGCGCCGTCCGTGCTCAGCCCGATGCCGGCCCGCGCCGAGGAGACTGTCTGATGAGCATGGACATCACCATCATCGGCACGGGTTATGTAGGCCTTGTGTCCGGTGCGTGCCTCGCCGCCCTTGGTCACAACGTGATCTGCGTCGATAAGGATCAGCGCAAGATCGATATGCTGCACGATGGGGACATTCCCATCTATGAACCGGGACTGGCCGATCTCGTCCAAAAGAACGTCCGAGATGGGCGCCTCGGCTTCAGCATGGATGTCACCACAAGCTGCAAGAATCGGGACGCCGTTTTCATCGCTGTCGGTACGCCAACGGCCCCCGGTTCCGACACGGCCGATCTGCACTATGTCCGCGCCGCAGTTCAGGAAGTGGCCCGGGCTGTCACCGGCTTCACCGTCATTGTCACCAAATCCACTGTGCCCGTGGGCACGAATGCGGACATGTTTCAGGTTGCGATGTCGGAACTGCCCATGCATGCGGACATAGCGGTTGCGTCCAACCCGGAATTCCTGCGGGAAGGGGCCGCCATTGACGACTTCATGCAGCCTGACCGCATCGTGGTCGGCACGGAAGATGAGCGCGCCGCGCGTGTCATGCGCAACATCTACGCCCCTCTGACCGAGCCGATGCTCGCAGGTGGTGCAGGCGCACCGCTTCTTGAAACCGGGCTCGAAACCGCCGAACTGATCAAGTATGCGGCCAATGCATTTCTTGCGGTCAAGATCAGCTACATCAATGAGATCGCCAATCTGTGTGAGCGTGTTGGCGCGGACGTGGACCAGGTGGCGGACGGCATGGGCATGGACGCCCGCATTGGCCGCGCGTTCCTGAACACTGGCCCCGGTTGGGGTGGGTCCTGTTTCCCAAAAGACACCCGTGCCCTTGCGGCGACTGCCCAACAGCATGGCTCTCACGTTGCCATCGTCAACGCAGCCATCGCGGTCAATGATGCCCGCAAGGATGATATGGTTGAGCGCATTGTTGCCGCTTGCGGCGGTTCGGTTGCCGGCAAGACTATCGGCGTTCTCGGCCTGACCTTCAAAGGTCAAACCGACGATATGCGCGAAGCAACGTCCCTTGTCGTACTGCCTGAGCTTGTGCGTATGGGCGCTCGTGTGAAGGCCTACGATCCGTCCATGCGTGTGCCTGGCCACCATGAGGCGAATGATCTTCTGCCGCAAATCATCATGTCCGACACTCCTCAGGATGCGGCGCGGTTGGCGGATGTTCTGGTGGTCATGACCGACTGGCAGGAGTTCAAGGCCTACGATCTGACCACTTTCGCCCGATGTATGCGCAGGCCGATGATGGTTGATCTGCGCAACCTCATGGATGGCGAAGCCGCCCTCGATGCAGGCTTTACGGCCTATCACGGTTTGGGACGTCCCCCGTTGAAAGCAGATGCACACGCTCCCGTCGCGGTTGGTGCACTGCCCGGAGAATGAGCCGGTGACTGTTCTCGTCACGGGCGGCGCCGGCTATATCGGCACCCACACCCTGATCCAGCTTCTGGAAGCCGGACGGAACGTGGTTGTTCTCGACAATTTTTGCAATTCCACTCCCGAAAGCCTGCGTCGGGTCGAGGCCATCACCGGCCGAAGCTTTCCCATTGTGGAGGGCGACATTCGTGACCGACCGCTGGTCGAGACCACGCTGCGAAAGCACAAGGTGACAGCGGTCGTTCATTTTGCAGGCCTGAAGGCCGTGGGCGAAAGCGGAATGGACCCGCTCGAATATTACAACATCAATGTTGTGGGCTCGGAGCGCCTGTTCAGCGCCATGAAGGCGTGTGAGGTGTTCGATCTTGTTTTCTCTTCATCGGCCACCGTCTATGGCAAGGCAGACTATCTGCCCTTTGATGAAGAGCATCCCCTGCGGGTGACCAACCCCTACGGACGCACAAAGCTCATGATCGAGGATATGCTTCGGGATCTCGCCTGCAGCGACCAAAGATGGCGCATTGCAACGCTGCGGTACTTCAACCCGGTGGGAGCTCATGAGAGCGGATTGATCGGCGAGGACCCGCGCGGCGTGCCCAACAATCTGATGCCCTATGTGTCGGATGTGGCCATGGGCCGACGCGCCCAGCTCACCATCCATGGCGGCGACTATGAGACGCCGGACGGTACGGGAGTGCGCGACTATATCCATGTCATGGATCTGGCCGCTGGGCATTTGAGTGCGCTTGACAGTTTGCATCGCCATGGCAGCTTTGAGGTCAATCTGGGTACGGGCGCCGGCCATTCCGTCTTGGAGATGGTGGCCATGTTCGAACGGATTTCAAACCGTCAGGTGCCGTATCAGATTGGGGCCCGTCGCCCCGGTGACATTGCAGTCAGCTATGCAGCGACGGCAAAGGCGCGTGAGCTGCTGGGCTGGAGCGCGCAGCTGGGGCTTTACGAGATGTGCCGGGATCAGTGGAACTGGGCTTCCAAGAACCCAGAGGGCTTCGGTGAAGCGGCCTATGTTTCGCAGGGCATGTTGCCGGGAATGGAAACCCCGCAAGGCGAGGGTGCCGGGGAACGCAAATGGGGTCGCCGGGAACGAGACTGGGCCTAGCCGGTGTAGGGTCGGTCCGCGCCCTCGTTACCCGAGGCGCGCGATCTCGTCCGCGACAGCATCTTTTGCTTCTGCGTGTTCGACACCAAAGGCGATGTTGGCGGCCACAAAGCCGCCGATGGAGCCGGTGTCATAAGTGTCGCCCCGGAAGTGAAAACCAAAGAACTTCTGGTTTTCCAGCAGTCGCAGCATGGCATCTGTCAGTTGAATCTCACTGCCTGCACCGCGTTCCTGCGTTGCGATGAGTTCGAAAATATCCGGCTGCAGAATGTATCGGCCGTTCAGGAACAGATTGGATGGCTCCGTTCCCTTGGCGGGCTTTTCCACCATGCCGGTGATTTCGAAACCATCGCCGACTTCATCGCCCACGGCCACCACGCCATATTGGTGCGCCAGACCTTCCGGGCACTCCTCGACGGCCAGCACATTGCCACCAGAAGTTGCATGGAGATCGACCATGCTTTTCAGGCACGGCGTCGATGACTTCATAACCATGTCCGGCAGCATCACTGCGAAGGGTTCGTTGCCGACAATGTCCCGGGCGCAGCCAACCGCGTGGCCTAGGCCCAGTGGCTCCTGTTGACGTGTGAAACTGCAGGCGCCGGCGGGTAATTGGGAGGCTGCGAGGATATCCAGAGCTGCCTGCTTATTGCCGCGTTTCTCCAGCGTGTCCTGGAGCTCATAGGCCATGTCAAAATGGTCTTCGATGACGCTCTTATTGCGCCCGGTCACAAAAACGATGTGCTCTATACCAGCTGCCAGCGCCTCTGCGACCACATAGTCCAAAGCAGGCCGATCGACGATCGTGAGCATCTCTTTCGGCATGGCTTTGGTTGCAGGCAGGAAGCGTGTTCCAAGTCCGGCGACGGGGATAACGGCTTTTCGAATCGTGTTGGTCATGCTTGGTCTCTCGCCTGATATCTGGAAAGCCGTGTCACAGTTTCTGATTGTATTCGCCGACTTCGGGCTGAGCGCTGATGATGGCATCCATGGCGTGGAACATGTCATTTCGGCGGTCTTCCGATACTGGGCTCTCAACGACCACCACCAGTTCTGGCGCGTTAGAGGAAGGTCGCAGCAAGCCCCATGTGCCGTCATCAGTCACCACACGAACGCCGTTCACTGTGATCAGTTCCGTAATGGCGTGCCCGGCCAGCTCTTCGCCGTCCGCCTTCATCTTTTCGAAGATCGAGTTGATGCGCTCCGCGACCCCATACTTCTCTTCATCCGGGCAGTGAGGGCTCATGGTTGGAGAGCCGTATGTCACCGGCAGCGCGCGCCGCAGGTCGGCCATGGACTTGTCCGGGTTCCGATCAAGCATGTCGCAGATTGCAATCGCCGTTACGAGGCCATCATCGTAGCCATAGCCGATGGGCTTGTTGAAGAAGAAATGGCCGGACTTCTCAAAGCCTGCCACGGCTCCCAGTTCATGCACGCGGCGCTTGATGTAGCTGTGACCTGTTTTCCAATAGTCGGTCTCGGCGCACTGTTCTTTCAAAACAGGGTCTGAGTGGAACAGGCCCGTCGATTTTACATCGACCACGAATTGCGTCTTGTCTCTTCCTTTGGAGATATCCCGGGCCAGCATCACGCCCACCTTGTCGGCGAAAATTTCTTCGCCCTCATTGTCCACGACGCCACAGCGGTCGCCGTCACCGTCAAAGCCGAGCCCTACATCGGCGCCATGCTCGAGCACGGCATCGCGCATGGCGTGGAGCATTTTGAGGTCTTCCGGGTTTGGATTGTAGTTGGGAAAGGTGTGGTCGAGGTCGGTGTTCAGTTCGATCACATCACAACCCAGGTCGCGAAGCATTTGTGGCGCGAAGGCTCCCGCCGTTCCGTTCCCGCAGGCGCAAACAACTTTGAGAGGCCGCGCGATGCTCTCGCGGTCCTGTGTCAGGCTGGCCAGGTATGTCTGCCGGAAGCCGGGAATAAAATCATAGGTCCCGCCGCCCGGTAGTTTCCACTCGCCCTCGAGCACCACTTCCTTGAGGCGGCTCATCTCGTCTGGGCCGAAGGTGAGGGGGCGCTCGCACCCCATCTTCACGCCCGTCCAGCCATTATTGTTGTGGCTAGCGGTCACCATCGCCACCGAATTCACATCGAGCGCAAATTGCGCGTAATAGGCCATGGGGGACAGGGCCAGTCCGATGTCTTTCACATTGCAACCGGCCGCCATAAGACCGGAAATCAAGGCATTTTTGATGTTGACCGAGTAGCTTCGGAAATCGTGCCCAACGGCAATGTCCGGCCCGGCTCCCCGTTCCTGCACCACCGTGCCCAGACCCATTCCAAGAGCCGTGACCCCCATGGCATTGAGTTCGGGCGCGCGATCAGAGGCAGGATGTCCAAACCACCAGCGCGCGTCATATTCACGGAATCCCGTGGGCTTGATGAGGGGTGTGGTCTCAAACTCGAAGCTGTTGGGTGCCAGGTCGGCAACGGGCTTCGGAAATCCGATGGGTGTCATAGTTTCAGTCCTGCTCTGCCTGACGGGCCACCACGCAACGAAATCAATCTTGCACTATTGGGTGTACGCGCAATTGGTTGCACTTAAGGTTAAGGCATCGGGCGCAAGCCAAAAAAGCGGAACAGAGAAAAAGCGTGTCGCATCGAACCAAACTCACAGTCTATGGCGCCGGCGCTTTCGGCACCGCGCTGGCCATTGCTTTTTCTGAGCGCTTTGAGCGCGTCTGTCTTGTGGCGCGCAGCGAAGCTGCGGCGGCCAGATTGTCGGCAGATCGTGCAAATGAAACCTATCTTCCCGGTGCCCGTCTGCCGCCCAATGTGAGTGTGACGGCGGCGTTTGAACCTGCCGATGCGGTTCTCTGGGCCGTTCCTGCCCAAGCCATGGGTCAGACGCTCGCTGAGTGCGCCGATCAGCTTTCACCTTCCAGTCCGGTCCTCATCTGCGCCAAGGGCCTCGATCTGGCGTCGGGCCGCCGGCTTTCCAAGGTCGCTGCCGTCGCGGCCCCCGGCATCAATGCGGGCTTTCTGTCCGGCCCGGCGTTTGCCGCTGATATTGCGGCGGGAATGCCCACCGCCATGACTTTGGCGCTGAGAAGTGGTGCCTTGGATATGGCTCAGACTATGAGTACGAACCGGCTTCGGCTCTACGCGAGTGAAGATGTGACCGGCGTGGAACTTGGAGGAGCGCTGAAGAACGTCGTCGCAATTGCCTCCGGCGTCGCCATGGGAGCGGGGTTTGGCGAGAGCGCCCGGGCTGCACTCGTCACGCGCGGATTTGCCGAGATGTGCCGGATCGCTGAAGCCCTCGGTGCCAAGCGTGAGACGCTCATGGGCCTGTCCGGCTTCGGTGATTTGATGCTCACGGCATCGTCCGGCCAGTCGCGTAACGTGGCCTATGGCCTGGCATTGGGGGCAAGAGACGAGCTGCCGACGCGTCTGGCGGAGGGCGCAAAAACGGCCAGCGTGGCTTACACACTGGCCGCAGATCTGGGAGTAGACACCCCGGTTATCGCCCAAACGGTGGCCCTGCTAGAAGGCAGGACCAGGCCGACTGAGGCTATGGACGCCCTTTTGTCCCGGGACGTCCGACCGGAATAGACGCCTAGTTGCCGGCGCCGTAGCGACGAGCCCATTCCACCTCAATCCGGCTCATCCAGCTGGCATGAGGTTCAGGCAGCATGGGGCCCAGTTCATCCGGCGACAGGGTGGCGATGCCGAGATCCAGCGCGTCAAAGGCTGCCTTCTCGTCTGCCGAAAGCGCATTGAGGTCGAGTACTGTGGGGTCACCCCACACGTCAGGATCCTGCTTGCGCACCTGAGCTTCTGGCGAAATCAGAAAGTTCGCCAACAGCAGCGCGCCTTCGGGGGCGGCTGCATTGTAGGGAATGGCCACAAAGTGCGTGTTGCCCAACGTGCCTTCATCAAACACGAAACTCCGTACCGTGTCCGGCAGTTCGCCAGCCGCTATGGCTGCTGATGCATCGGCGGGATTGAAAGCAAAGGCGATATCGATTTCACCGTCAGCCAGGAGCTGGCGCATGGCTGGGTATGTCTTGGGGAAGTTGCGACCGGACTGCCAGGCTGCATCGTGCAACTGGTCGAGATAGTCCCACAGCGGTGCAACGGTAGCGTCGAACTCGGCCTCCACCACCGGCGCCTGCAACACGCTGGCATCGGCAACCACTTCGCTCAGGATCTGCTTGAGGAAGGACGAGCCGATGAAGTCTGGTGGAAGCGGGTAGGTCACGCGCCCCGGATTGGCCTTCGCATACTCAAGCAATTCGGCTGCTGAACCCGGAACTTCTTTCTCGACGGATGTGTCGTGGAAGAAGACCATCTTGGCCATGCCCCAGGGGCTTTCGAGACCATCCGTCGGTATGGTGAAGTCGGTTGTGATGGTCGGCTTTCCTGCGACGTCCACATATTGCCAGTTTGGCAGCGCGGACGCCCAGCCGTCGGTGGCATCCCCATCCGTGTCCAAAAGCAGGTCCTGCGCCTTCATGGAGGCGAAGTTTTCGCCATTGATCCAGACAAGGTCGACGGCACCGCCCTCATTCTTTCCCGATGCCTTCTCGGCCACGACCTGACTCACCACATTCGCAGTATCGTCGACCTTCACATGCACCACCTCAACGCCGTAGCGGCTCTTCATTTCCTGAGCAGCCCAGTCGATGTAAGCGTTGATGCGAGGGCTGCCGCCCCATGCATGCCAGTGCACCGTGGTGTTCTTGGCCGCATCCTTGACGCTGTCCCAATCGGTTGGATCAATCGACGACTCAGCGCTCGCTGAGGCGGTCAAGGCCGTGCCCAAAGCGAGAGCCATGGTCAGTTTCGTGATGGTTTTCCCCAGAGAGGATGCCCCAAAAGTGAATTGCGTCATGAGTTTTGCCCGGAAAGTTCGAAGTCGACGGCTTATAGCGCAGGGGCGCGCCAGGCAAAGACACATTATTTTGTTGGCCGGGAGCACAAGGCGCACAAACAGAAAGCCCGCTGCCGTTTCCGGCACCGGGCTTTGAGTTGGGCGACGTCTGATGTCGCCTTGTGCTCCCGTCGTCAGTCCGCGAGTTGGGGGATGAGAACTCGCGGCTGCCGGGGAGGCGCGCCTCGAGGTTCTTAGAAAGAACCGCGGGCGCGGGGATGTTCGCCGCGCAGGACAACTGGAATGTCGCCGCGGGAGATGCCGAGATCGTTCAGTTCGCGATCAGACATGGCGTTGAGTTCGCGACGGGCTTTGCGAAGGGTGCTGGCTTCTTTGGAAAAGTAGAACATGGTCGTTCCTTTCATGTTGAGAGGGCGACTTGTTTTTGCTGCGCCCAGATCTTTCGTTTCTTGTTATGCACGGAAGATAGGCTCGCGGTCGGCTGACGAGAAGCGATGGATTTGCAAACGACCTATGCAAAAATGAGGGGTCGGTTTCACACAACGTTCACCAAGTCTCACGACGCCTTGTTGCAGATGACAGCCCTGTGAGTGGCTTCGGGTGGATTTCGAGCGCTTTGTTGGCCCGCCGGCATTCCGCTGGCACCAACGAGTGGAGAAGTTCATGTTGAAACAAACTCTTATTGCCGCGCTTGCCGCGACCTCCTTTGCAGCATTTGCCGGCCAGGCCAGCGCCGCAGCCCATGCAAAGGCCTGCGATGAAGAGACCATGTCCATGGTCATGAAGTCGGTTGAAATGGCTGAAGGCGACAAGAAATCGATGGCCATGAAAGAGTTCGAAATGGCCAAAGAGAAAATGGAAGCAGGCATGGCTGACGAATGCTCTGGCCACCTGACCAAGGCAGCCGAAATAACCGGCTAACGGCCCGCGCTTCGCGAAGTTGATGGCGGAGCCTTTGTGGGCCCGCCATCGCTTTCAGTCGCCCGCTCTGGTCACGGGGCCGACTTTGCCTCAAAAGGGCCGCACCCCGCTGTTCAAGAGCGGCGGCGGCACATGATAAGGCACATCCATGACCTGCAAAAACTATCCTATTTCGCTGGCTGCTGCGGCTCTCGCAACCTGCTTTATGGCAACCTCAGCTCTTGCCATTTCAGCGGAGCAGGAGCTCGCAGCCTTTCGCAGCGCCGATGCCAATAAGAACAACATCATCGAACGCGGCGAGTTCAACACGTTCATCAATTTGTTGGCTGATGCGGGGCTGCCCCTGGCCAAGCGCGTCCGTACCTTTGGCGTTTACGGCATTGCGTTTCGACGGACGGATGCCAATGGCGATGGCCAACTGACACCCAACGAACTGCGCCGTTCCCAGCGTGAGAACAAGAATCTGGGCGCCGATCGAGACTAGAATGAAAAAGGCCCGCTGAATGGAGCGGGCCTTTTGATTTGAAAGACGGGCCTACTCTGCCGCGTCCCGGAAGATGGGCGCCGCCGCCCTGACATCTTCATCAACCGCATCTTCAAACTGGACGAAATTGTCTGCAAACATCTGCTTGAGTTTCGCGGCCTGCTCGTCATAGGCGAACGGATCGTCCCAGGTCTGGCGCGGCGTCAGGATGACGTCATCGATACCGTCCAGCGAGACCGGTACTTCAAAGCCGAAATTGTCATCTACACGGAACTGCGCCTCGTTCAGGGAGCCATTGAGGGCCGCTGCCAGAAGCGTGCGCGTTGCCTTGATGGGCATGCGATTGCCGGTTCCGTAAGCGCCCCCGGTCCAGCCCGTGTTGACCAGCCAGCAGGTCGCGCCGTGCTTCGCGATCAGATCGCGCAACATGTTGCCGTACTCAGACGGATGACGCGGCATGAAGGGTGCGCCAAAGCACGTAGAGAAAGTGGCCTGTGCGCCTTCAACACCTTTTTCGGTACCGGCAACTTTGGCCGTGTAGCCAGACAGGAAGTGGTACATCGCCTCTTCTGGCGTCAGGCGTGCAATGGGCGGCATGACGCCAAATGCATCCGCTGTCAGCATGATGATGTTTTTGGGGTGCGACGCGTAGCCCGTCTCCGACGCATTGGGAATGAAGTCGAGCGGATATGCGCAACGCGTGTTTTGCGTCAGTGAGCCATCGTCAAAGTCAGGCACGCCATGAGCGTCGACAATGACGTTTTCCAGCACCGTGCCAAAGCGCTTGGTGGTTGCGTAAATCTCTGGCTCAGCCTCCTCGCTGAGATTGATGGTCTTTGCGTAGCAGCCACCTTCAAAGTTGAAGATACCGTCCGGTCCCCAACCATGCTCATCGTCTCCGACCAGTGTGCGGGAAGCATCAGCAGACAAAGTGGTCTTGCCGGTTCCGCTGAGGCCAAAGAACACGGCCGCCTCGCCATCATCGCTGACATTGGCAGAGCAATGCATGGGCATCACACCATCATCAGGCAGCAGGAAATTGAGGAAGGTGAAGACGCTCTTTTTCATTTCACCGGCATAAGACGTGCCGCCGATCAGGACGATTCTGCGGGTGAAATCGCAGGCGATGACTGTTTTCGAGCGGCATCCATGGCGTTCTGGATCGGCTTCGAAGTCTGGCAGGTCCACAATCGTCATGTCTGGCACGAAGTCCGCCAGTTCGGTGGCTTCGGGGCGGATGAGCAGGTTGCGAATGAAAAGGGAGTGCCAGGCGAGCTTCGTGAAAACCCGGGCCTTGATGCGGCGAGCCGGATCGGCACCGCCGTAAAGGTCTTGTGCGTAGAGATCCTGTCCCCGGGCGTGCTCCAGCATATCTGCCATCAGCACGTCGAACTTGTCTTTCTCAATGGCGGCATTGTTGTCCCACCAGACCGTGTTTTCGGTGGTTGCGTCGCGGACAACGCATTTATCCTTTGCCGAGCGCCCGGTGTGTTCGCCGGTAGTCACCAGCAGCGCACCACCATCGGCGATGCGTGCCTCACCATTGGCCAGTGCGTGCTCGTAAAGCGCGGGCGCTCGATAGTTCCAATAGACCTTGCCCAAACCATCAAAGCCGAACTGTTCGGCGCCGTAGCTTGTGTTGCGCTCGCCCAGATCGAGGCGTTTTACCGAAGAGGTCTCTTCGGCGGCGTTTTGCAGGTCCATGTCGTGCATGTCGGTTTACCCTGTTGTTGGCCGCAAACAGTGTTGCGATGATCCCTTTTGGGAAGCTCCACCGTTTGCATGGGAGCACAGCGATAACAACAGGACCTAAGTTCCAAAATCGTTTGAAAAACAGAGACTTAATCGTTTAAATTCCGAGGCCTTCAATTTGAAACGTTTGAATGGCGGAGATGGTAAACTAAGGCCTTCGCTTGGAGCGCGCGAGTCTCGGTAGAAGTGCGGAAATGCTCTAGGGTCGAGTCGGATGGGCCGCAATCAGTGCGCTTGGGCAACTCCATGGCAGCTGCGAAATCGCCGAACTCTTTTGCCTTCAATGGGGTGCAGTTTGCCTGCCTGCCCCCTTTTGGACTTATTGCGCGCGTTAGGCGATAAATGTTGCCGGTGCCCGCCGGTACCCCGACATGCCTGAGGCTTGCAAATAAGACCCGGAGTGACCCATGCCGAAGATCGCCCTTGTTGATGACGATCGCAATATTCTCGCTTCCGTTTCCATCGCTCTGGAGTCCGAAGGCTTCAAGGTGGAGACTTACACTGATGGTGAGACAGCCCTTGAAGGATTGCCGTCCTCGGATCCTGACCTGGCCATTTTCGATATCAAGATGCCGCGCATGGATGGAATGGAGCTCCTGCGCCGCCTGCGTCAGACGTCCAACCTGCCCGTCATTTTCCTGACCTCCAAGGACGATGAGATCGACGAATTGTTCGGTCTCAAGATGGGCGCTGACGACTTCATCACAAAGCCTTTCAGCCAGCGCCTTCTTGTTGAGCGCGTGAAGGCGGTTCTGCGCAGAGCCCAGGGACGCAACGGTGCCGGTGGTGCGGCCGCCGTTGAAACCGACCGTGCCAACGTGCTGGAGCGCGGTGATCTGGCCATGGACCAGGAGCGTCACACATGCACGTGGCAGGGCAAGCCTGTCACCCTCACGGTCACCGAATTCCTGATCCTCCACTCGCTGGCGCAGCGCCCCGGCGTTGTGAAAAGCCGCGACGCGCTCATGGATGCTGCCTATGACGATCAGGTCTATGTCGATGACCGGACCATCGACAGCCACATCAAGCGCCTGCGCAAGAAATTCAAAATGGTGGACGACAGTTTCGAGATGATCGAGACGCTCTATGGCGTCGGCTACCGATTCCGCGAGGCTTGATCCGAGCGCCGTGGAAGATCAGCGCACCCAGCAGGAGACAGACCCGACTGATGCGGGGGATGATGCGCGCAGCTTCCTGGTTCAAACAGAGGCGTCAGCCGATGAGCCTGACGCCGGCGAGCGCTTTTCCTTCAAAGATCTGATCGGCAAGGCTGGCTACCCACTGATTCTGCTGCGCCGTGCCGTCAGATGGCTCTTCTTTCGCAGCCTCACCCGCCGGATCATCTTCCTTAATCTTGCAGGTCTTGCGGTCCTGGTGACCGGCATCCTCTACCTTAACCAGTTCCGGGAAGGGCTCATTGATGCCCGCGTGGAAAGCCTGCGCACACAGGCCGAGATCATTGCCGGTGCGATAGCGGCGCAGGCCACCGTTGAACGTGGGGCCATCACGGTTGACCCTGAACTGTTGCTGGAGTTGGAGGCTGGCGAAAGCACCGTGCCGCCGTCCGACACGCTGGCCTCCCTCGATAGTGGCATCGACCCGGTCAAGGTTGCGCCCGTTCTCAAGCGCCTCATTTCCCCCACACGGACCCGCGCCCGCATCTTTGACAATGAAGCCGTGCTGCTGCTCGATTCCCGCAATATCTATTCGTCCGGCCAAGTGCTGCGTTTCGACCTGCCCGATCTCGAACCCGCGCCGCCAAGCTTCCTGGAAAGGCTCGGCGCATGGCTGCAGGGCCGCTTTGGCGACAGCCCCTTCATTCAGTCCGTTGATGGTCCCCGTGCGGACCCCGAAACCTTCGATGAGGTTGTAACCGCGCTGACGGGCACCACCCGCGTGTCCCTCAGGCGCAATGATCAGGATGGACTGGTTGTGTCGGTCGCGGTGCCGGTGCAGCGCTTCAGGGCCGTGCTGGGCGTCCTCCTCCTCTCCACCCAGGGGTCCGACATTGACGAGATCGTTCGGTCTGAGCGGCTGGCCATCGTGCGAGTGTTCCTCGTGGCGGCTGGGGTGGCGATTGTTCTTTCTGTTGCATTGGCCTCCACCATAGCCACGCCACTGACCCGCCTGTCCGCTGCCGCGAGAAATGTGCGCCGGTCAGTCAAGGCTCGAAAGCAGATTCCTGACTTCTCGGATCGAGGCGATGAAGTGGGCGAGCTTTCCGGCTCCATCCGCGACATGACCAGCGCGCTCTACGCCCGAATCGACGCCATCGAGAGCTTTGCAGCCGATGTGAGCCATGAGCTCAAAAACCCGCTGACCAGCCTGCGAAGCGCTGTTGAGACCCTGCCGCTAGCCAAGAAACCGGACATGCAGGCGCGTCTGCTGGAGGTCATCCAGCACGACGTTCGGCGTTTGGACCGTCTCATCACCGATATCTCGGATGCGTCCCGACTAGACGCGGAGCTGGCCCGGGAAGACGCTGAACCGGTCGATCTGGAGACCCTGTTGCGCGATCTTGTGCGGGCGAGCGCCGTCGCGGGCAGCAAGCGAAAACCCATGGAGATTGAGCTCGAAGTCAAGAAGCCACCCCGGGGCGCTGGCCGTGTGCCCTATCATGTGCGCGGGTTCGAATCGCGTCTTGGACAGGTCTTCAGCAACATCATCGAGAATGCGCGCTCCTTTGTTCCCGACCCCAAGGATGGGGTAGGTCGCATGCAGATCAGGTTGCAGCGCGTTGCCGACAGGGTCGAGCTTACCTTCGAAGATAACGGGCCGGGCATCGCCGCCAAAAATATCGATCGCATTTTTGAGCGGTTTTATACGGACCGTCCGGGGGCTGAAAGTTTTGGCCAGAACTCCGGCCTCGGTCTCTCCATATCTCGGCAGATCGTCGAAGCGCACAACGGCACGATCAAGGCGATGAACGCTCGTGGCGCTGGTGGCAAAATTGGGGGCGCGCGTTTTGTCATCACGCTGCCCGCCATCGGGAAAGGCCCCGATGCGTAAGGTCGCGTGTATGAGGCTGAATGGATGATGAAAATGTCGCCATTCTCTGGCCTGTGTCATCAGCCCCAGGGTTTCTGCCGGGGGCCTCAAAGCTGGAATGTTCACGCCAGCGCGATCTGCATCAAGGGCCGGCCCGTTATCGCCACGGGCCCGGCGGGCAGCGGGAAAACCAGTCTCTGTCAGTCATTGCTGCAGCGGTTCGCGCCGCACAGCCATTGGATTGCCGATGACCGGCTTGAAATTTCGGTCTCCCCAGATTCGGTATCCCCAAATTCGGTATCCCTAGAGCGGTTGGCAATTGCGCCGACTGCGGCTTTGGACGGCTGGGTAGGCGACCCGTTCGACGGACCTGTGAGAGTCGAAGGCATGCGCAGCGTGGCGATCCACCCCGGCGAGATCATTTGGTGCGACTTGGGGGGCGCTGTCTCAACGCAAGACGTCACCTACAATGATCGCTGCATGGTTTGCTTCGGGCGTCCAATTCGGCTCCTGAATCTCGGTCGTAGGCCCACGACAGCGATGGTTTTGCGCGCTTTTGATCCATGGCTGCCAATTGAACCGCTTATCGCGAGCTCTGACACTGGACAGAGCAGGATGAGGGTGACTAACTGATCCTTCTTTGGGTCCAGCGCCTTTTGTTCAGAGCTGGGGCGCCGCTAGGGAATGTGTATGATCGGTCTGGTTCTCGTCACTCACGGAAACCTCGCGCTCGAATTTCGAGGCGCGGTCGAACACATTGTGGGCAAGCAGCCGGATATGGAATGCCTGTGCATTGAGCCGCAGGATGATGTCGAGAGTCGTCGAGACGACCTGTTGGCAGCTGTGGAGCGTGTTTCGACAGGAGGCGGGGTTGTCATCCTCACCGACATGTTTGGCGGGACGCCATCCAATCTTGCTTTGTCCGTGATGGAGGCGGGCAAGGTTGAAGTTCTCGCGGGCATCAATCTGCCGATGCTCGTGAAACTTGCGAAAGTTCGAGCTGACAAGCCTTTGCCCGAAGCGGTGGAGAAGGCCTGCGAAGCTGGCCGCAAATACATCACCGTTCCCAGCGCCATGCTCTGAGTGCCAAACGTTTGAGCGCTGAAGTCTCCTGCACGGTCGAGATCGTCAATCGCAAGGGTCTGCACGCGCGTGCTGCGGCCCGTTTCGTGCGGTGCGTCGAACCTTACGATGCAACTGTTGAGGTTCACCGTGATGGGCAGACCGTAGGCGGCGACTCCATTATGGGCCTGCTGATGCTTGGCGCCGCGAAGGGCTGCTTCATCGACATCGCAGCCAGCGGCCCCCACGCTCGGGAAGTCGTCGATGCGATTGTTGAGTTGGTGGAGAACCGGTTTGGCGAAGAAAACTGATCTCCACACCGCGCTTCGCTAGAGCATAAAGATATCTTTATGAAGCGCTTGCCGCAACGGCGGGCTTTTGCTAGGAGCCGCGCAGGCCGGTGAGCGGTGCGATGGACCTGCTCCATTCGTGCGCAAGACCGGAACTTCCAACAGCCGACAGTCCTCCCGATGCACCATTCGGCTCGAAACCTGACGGAAATCAAATGACCGCCTCACACCCAGAAAACGCTCCTTACATCGTCAAGGACATCGCTCTTGCCGCTTTTGGCCGCAAGGAATTGGATATTGCCGAGACAGAAATGCCCGGCCTGATGTCGCTGCGCGAAGAGTACGGCGCATCCAAGCCCCTCAAGGGCGCCCGCATCGTCGGCTCGCTGCACATGACCATCCAAACCGGTGTGCTCATTGAGACGCTGGTCGAACTCGGCGCAGATGTGCGCTGGGCATCGTGCAACATCTATTCGACACAAGACCATGCAGCGGCAGCCATTGCTGAAGCGGGTGTTCCCGTCTTCGCCATCAAGGGTCAAACCCTTGAAGAGCATTGGGACTATCTTGACCGCTCCTTCCTGTTCGAAGAAGGCCCGAACCTGATCCTGGATGATGGCGGCGATGCCACCCTTTACATTCTGCTGGGCGCCCGCGCTGAAGCGGGCGAAGACATCATCCCCGTGCCGTCTTCCGAAGAAGAGGAAGTCATCAAGGTCCAGATCAAGAAGCGGATGGAAGCGAGCCCCGGCTGGTTCACCAAGATGCGCGACCAGATCGTCGGCGTTTCCGAAGAGACCACTACCGGCGTGCATCGCCTGTACGAACTGGTGAAGCAGGGGCAACTGCCATTCCCGGCCATCAACGTGAATGACTCCGTGACCAAGTCGAAGTTCGACAACAAATACGGCTGTAAAGAGTCACTCGTGGACGGCATCCGCCGCGCCACCGACACCATGATGGCCGGCAAGACCGCCGTTGTGTGCGGCTATGGCGATGTGGGCAAAGGCTCCGCCGCTTCCCTGCGCGGTGCCGGCGCTCGTGTGAAGGTGACAGAGATCGACCCGATTTGCGCGCTTCAGGCCGCCATGGATGGCTTCGAAGTCACAACGCTGGAAGATGCCGTGGCCGACGCCGACATCTTCATCACAACCACCGGCAACAAGGACATCATCCGCATCGAGCACATGCGCGAGATGAAGGATATGGCCATCGTCGGCAATATCGGTCACTTCGACAATGAAATTCAGGTCGCCAATCTGCGCAATCTGAAGATGACCAACATCAAGGATCAGGTGGACATGTATGAGATGCCTTCGGGCAACCGCATGATCCTTCTGTCCCAGGGTCGTCTGCTCAACCTCGGCAATGCCACCGGCCACCCCTCTTTCGTGATGTCCGCTTCCTTCACCAACCAGGTGCTGGCGCAGATCGAGCTTTGGACCAAGGGCGATGAGTATGAGAACAAGGTCTACATCCTGCCCAAACATCTCGACGAGAAAGTTGCCCGCCTGCACCTCGAGAAGATCGGCGCCAAGCTGACCGAACTCGATAAGGACCAGGCGGACTATATCGGCGTGACCGTGGAAGGCCCTTACAAGCCCGAACACTATCGCTACTAGTCGGTTGGGTTGAGCCTGACCGAGCCGCTCGGCGGGGCGGGGTCTTGGCCCCGCGCCCGCGTAAGGCTTTGCCCGTGAGCGCAATTATGCAGGTCCTTACAAGCCGGTTTCGGATGTGTTGATTTCTTGGGGCCCGCTTCTGTTTTTCAGAGGCGGGTCCTTTGTTGTTGATGCTGCTGTCCGCACGCCTTGCACTTTTCTGCAAGCTTTTCCCAAACCGTGCTTCCGGCGCGAATCGCCATTCTGTATGGTCTAGCGAATCGGTGCCGATTGGGGCGGCAGTCTGACGGAGAGGTGGTGTGAATGTCGAAGCTGACGGGGACTCGCGCAGCTTGGCCACTGGGAATCGGTAAGGCCAGAATTCGCTCATCCAGGCTCCGGGCTTCCTCTGCACTCACGGCCGCCAGCGCAACTGCGGTGGGGCTCATGTCCACGGCCTCCGGTTTTGCACAGAGTGTGGCCGATGAGGCGACCGGCGGCCCCTTGAGCACCATCATCGCCAGTCTCAATCTTGATGCCACCAACATCGTGACGACATCGGTGTTCCTTGGGGCCACTATGTTCGCGCTTTTTGCGGCGCTCGTCGTTGTCAGGGAGCGTGGTCGCGCCGTGCGGGAGGCTGACGCCCTCAGGGAGCAACTGGCCGATCTGCGCGCGTCCCATGAGCAGGCGTCTGCTCTGACTGATGTAGATGATCAGCGCCTTGTGCTCTGGCGCGACTCTTCGGCTGAACCGGTCATCATGGGCAACCTGCCAACAGCCACCGGCGTGCCGGTGGATCGTGCCCGTTTTCTGGGATTTGGCCTTTGGCTTTCACCGGAAAGTGCTTCAGCGGTCGATGCCGCCATAGACCGTTTGCGCCGTCGCGCTGAAGGGTTCGATCTGTCGCTGAGGACCGTCACAGGGGCCTTTCTCGAGGCCCAGGGCCGTACGTCCGGGGGATCGGCTTTCGTGCGGTTCATTGATCTGACGGGTGACAGGGCAATGTTGGCCTCGCTCGAAGCGGATCATCGTCAATTGTCTGCAACCCTCGAGACCATTCAGACCCTCATCCAGCAGATCGGAGTTCCGGCCTGGATCAGAAACCGGCAGGGCCAGTTGAGCTGGGCCAACGAAGCCTATCTGCGTGCCGTGGACGCGCAGAGCATTGATGACGTTGTGACCCGACAGATTGAGCTGCTGTCGGGCGATGATCGCACCCGCACTCTTCCACAACTCAAGGACACCGGCATTCTTCGCGAGCGCCTGACCACCATTATGGCTGGCCAAAGACGCCGTGTGGACGTGACAGAAGCCGTTGCCCCCGACGGCATGGCCGGTCTGGCAATTGATGTCTCGGAGGCCGAGGAGGCGCGCGCCCAGATGGAGCGGCAGCGCCGGGCCCATGCACAAACCCTCGACCAGATTTCGTCTGCGGTTGCCCATTTTGATGTGGCGCGCACTCTGACGGCATACAACGACGCGTTCGCAACCATGTGGAACCTGTCGGCAGACATGTTGGACGCCCATCCCGCGCATGATTCCATTTTGGAGCGGCTGCGCAACGACAAGACCGTGTTCGAGCCACGCGACTGGCCGGAGTGGAAGGACGAATTTCTGGCCGTCTACAACGGCACGGAGCCGTTTGAGACATTGATGCATCTGCCCGATGGGCGCACCATTCATGTCATCGCAACGCCGCAACGTGGCGGCAATGTCACCTGGGTTTTCGAGAATCTCACGGACCAGCTGGCGCTTGAAGGGCAACTGAACACGCTGACCCAGCTGCAAGGCGAGACGCTGGAGCACCTGGCGGAAGGCGTTGCGGTGTTTGGCGGCGACGGAAGTCTTCTTTTGTGCAACTCTGCCTTTGGCGAGATGTGGGGACTGGAAGACCAGCAGCGTGCAGCCGGTGTCCGCATCTCACAACTGTCAGAACACGTCCTGGAAGCTGGCATCGACAACGAGGCATGGGCCGGGTTTTCCTCAGAAATCACGGCACTTCGGGACACACGTGTGGGGTCAGAGCGTCAGATCGTGCTGGAGCGTACTGCGCCCGACGGCACGCCCGGCCAACGCGAGACATATCATTGTGTGCTGGTGCCGCTGCCCGACGCGCAAACCATGATCACCTTTGTCAACGTGACCGACTCCGTAAACGTCGCCAAGGCGCTGACCGAACGCAATGAAGCGCTGGAGGCGGCGGAAATTCTGAAAAACGCCTTCGTGGCGAACATGAGCTACGAGTTGAGAACCTTGCTCACGTCCATTCGTGGCTTCAGCGAGGTGTTGCTGTCGGAGGCGCTGGGTCCGCTGAACGATCGGCAGACCGAATATATGTCCGACGTGCATCAATCAGCTGGCAAGCTGGAGTTGATTGTCGATTCCATGCTGGATCTGGCGTCAATTGATGCCGGCCTCATGGAACTGGATCTTCAGGCCACCGCCCTGTCGCCCGTCTGCGGCGCTCTCAGCGACCGTTTCTCAAGCCAGTTGGCCGAAAATGAACTCGATCTGGTCTGCCAGACAGGGGATATCCAGGTTGTGGCCGACCCGCAGCGCCTGCAGCAGGTTTTCGACCATCTGGTCGGCAATGCGATCCGCTATTCACCCAAGGGCGGCGAGATCCGCGTGAGTGCGCAAAGGATGGGGCAATCAACGGTTCTGGCCATCGAAGATGACGGCCCGGGCATTCCCGAAGATTTTGCGATCAAGGCGTTGGGTCGTTTCGAAGGGCGGAACACGGAAACGGCACGCAAGGGGGCGGGCCTTGGTCTGGCTCTGGTGAACGGCCTGATGAAGCTTCACGGCGGTGAAGTGCGGTTGAACAGCAGCGCCGCAACCGGAGGCGGCACCCGGGTGGAATGCGTGTTCCCCGACGATCCTGCGGACGCGGCGGCGGCCAACGGCGGCCTGCAACTCGCTGTCAGCTGACGTGGATACCCGCTCCGAAGTGATCAATTTGGAGTCTCAGCACGCCACCGAGAGGTTGGCTCAGGATATCGCCATGGCACTCGCTCCGGGCGATGTTGTCCATCTGGTGGGTGATCTTGGTGCTGGCAAAACCACCTTGGCGCGTGCGCTGATCAGGGCGCTCGCCGATGACGGCGATCACGAAGTGCCCAGTCCGACTTTCACGCTGGTCCAGACCTATGATGATCTGCCGGTTCCGGTCATGCATGTCGACCTCTACCGCCTCGACGACCCCGATGAGGTGATCGAGCTGGGTCTGGACGAGGCGCGGGCGTCCCACGCTCTGCTGGTTGAGTGGCCGGAGAAAGGTGGCGATCAGCTTCCGGAAGCCGACCTTGTGGTGTCTTTCACCTCAGATGCTTGCGATGAACGGCGAGTTGAACTGGTTTGCAGCAGTGCAGACCTTCAGGAGCGCTGGAAGCGTTCTCGCGCGATCCGATCGTTCCTGACGGCTTGGAGGAAGCATGGTAACCGTTCGCGACTTCTCGGCGATGCGTCTGCTCGCAGCTATGAGATCATTCGCGTCGACGAGCAGCCCCTGGTCCTAATGAACGATCCGGCTTTACCGGACGGTCCCGAAAGCGCAGCGCAACGCGCCTATGCAGACGCATTCCACCTGGCGACTGAGGTCCGGCCGTTCGTGGCCATTGCCCAACTGCTGGATGCGCGAGGCTTCACTGTGCCGACTGTCGTCGCTTCGGACTTGGATGACGGTCTGTTGCTCCTGTCCCATCTTGGCCAGGACCGCATCGTTGATTCCGAAGGTCGGCCCATCGCTGAGCGATACATCGCTGCGGCTGACTGTTTGGCCAGTCTGCATTCCCAGGACTGGCCGGACACAGTAGAACTTTCGGACGGCTCGGCTTACTCGATCCCGACCTTTGACGCCAATGCCATGCGGATCGGTCTTTCGCTGCTGCCGGAATGGTGGGGGAAGGAGAACGCGCTCGAACAGTCAGAGGCGGACGCGCTGTATGATTTATGGCAGCCGATCTTCGATGGCCTTCAGCATGGATATGCCGATCTGGTGCTGAGGGACTACCATTCGCCCAACATACTTTGGCAGTCTGGAGTGCAGGATCACCATCGTGTTGGACTGATCGATTTTCAGGATGCAGTTCTTGGTCCTGGAGCCTACGATCTTGCATCGCTGGTGCGCGATGCCCGCGCCACAGTACTTGAAGACCTGCAGGAGGACATGCTGACGGCCTATTGCAAACGAGCCGCCAGCCTGTCCCAGACGTTTGACGAGCCGCGCTTGCGCCGAGATGTGGCGGCGCTTGCGGCATGTCGCTCTTCGCGGCTCCTGGGCCTATGGGTGCGACTTGATCTGCGCGATGGCAAACCGGGCTATCGGCGACACGAGCCCCGAACCAAAGCCTATCTGGCCCAGTCCCTGCGCCACCCGGACCTGGGTGAATTGCGGAGCTGGTACGTGCGCAATGGGGTGATCGATGATATCTGATCCCATCACACACGCCATGGTTCTGGCCGCTGGACTGGGCACACGAATGCGCCCGATCACCAACACCATCCCCAAGCCCCTTGTGAAAGTGAAGGGGCGTGCACTTCTTGATCGCAACATTGATCAACTCCATGCGCGCGGCGTCCGCAACATCGTCGTCAACGGACATCATCTGATGCAGAAGATGGAGGCCCACCTCGCGGAGCTGGGGGATAAAGATGTTGTCCTGAGCCGGGAACCGGATCTCCTCGATCAGGGTGGCGGCATTCGGCAGGCTTTGCCTGACTTGGGCGACGGGGACTTCTTCATTCTCAATGGCGATGCGTTCTGGAAGGATGATGTCGGTCAGTCCGCCCTCGCCAGTCTTGAGGCTCAATGGGATGCTGAGCAGATGGACTTTTTGCTTCTGGTCGCACCCATGACGAGATCGACCGGGTTTGATGGGCCGGGTGACTTCTTTCTGGAGACCGGTGGTCAGCTGATGTTCCGAGGAGAGGCGGACCATGCGCCTTTTGTCTATACGGGTGCCGGTATCTTCTCCCGGCGCATTTTTTCGGAGCAGACGGAACGCGTGTTTCCCCTCGTACCGCTTTTTAGGGAAGCCAGGCAAAAGGGCCGTCTGTTCGGGACGCAGCTTTCTGGCCACTGGTTTCACATCGGAACACCTGCCGCCATCGATCTGGCTGAGCAGGAAATGACCCGGCTTGGGCTGATGGACTGATGACAGGCCTGCAGTCCGAGCGAGCCTTCCGAGCCACCAAAGCAAACGTGTTCAACATACCGCCCGGCGTTCCCTTTCTGCCGACCTTGGCCGACGCGCTTCTCGATGGTCGCTTGATCCCTGAATGGCGGATGTCCAGCCCTCTGGATCTCGTCGATGTCACAATCTTCCTGCCCACGCGCCGCGCGGCCCGGGAATTAGGAGACATCTTTCGACAGCGGGTTTCGGGTGCGGCCCTGCTGCCATCCATTCGCCCCTTGGGCGACGTTCAGGAAGACTTGGCCTTGGGCGCGGGGATGGACGGGCCGGGACCGCTCGATCTGGACCCTGTGATGGCGCCGATGGAACGCCGCCTTTTGCTGACAGCTCAAATTCTGGCGTGGCGGCGCTCGCAAAGTGAACGGGAGCAAAAGCAAAACCCGGAGGCTGCTCTCAGCTTCTCGAGCACACCTGCGGATGCGGCTGCTCTGGCTGCGGATCTGGCAACGCTGATGGATCAGGTGGCGACGGAGGAAACGGGTTGGAGCCAACTTGCCGGCCTCGTGCCTGATACCGACGAATTCACGGAATGGTGGGATATCACCACCCGCTTCTTGCAGATCGCTGTCGAAACCTGGCCGTCGATACTCCGCGCGTATGGCATGATGGATCCCGCAGAGCACCGACGCTCTGCCCTCGATCACCAGACTGCGCTTTACACGCAAAACCCTGCTCGTGCGGGACCTGTCGTCGCTGCCGGTTCCACCGGCTCCATCCCCGCCACAGCGCGCCTGCTGCGCGCAATCTCCACCCTGCCCCAGGGTGCCGTCGTCCTTCCGGGTCTCGACCGCCATCTGGAACCGGCGGCCTGGTCACGGATCGGCAGGCTGGGAACACCCCATAGCGAGCCGGGTCATCCGCAATATGGCCTCCGAACGCTCCTGTCTGATGATGCGGGTGACACCAACAGGAATGCCGCTCCAGCACCGGGCGCTAGCCTGCCGGTTGCCCGGGCAAGCCTGCGCGATGCGAGCCTGGCTGAGCCGCTCGACCATCTGATGGCCCGGGAGCAACTGATCAGCGAAATCATGCGTCCGGCCAATTCCACGGACCGCTGGCTGGCAAGAACGGAAAATGCTGAAGCAGGGGTGGATGCACCGTACTATTCCAAAGCTGTCCAGGGTCTGAGCTTGATCGAAGCGCCTGACAGCAACTCGGAAGCTCTGGCGATTGCCATTGCCATGCGCGAAACGATCGACAGTCCAGGCCAGACCGCAGCCCTTGTGACACCGGATCGGACGCTGGCCCGCCGGGTGCGGTCGGCCCTAAGGCGCTTCGAGATCGCGGTGGACGACAGCGCTGGCCGACCGCTTTTTGAGTTTCCCCAAGGCAGCCTGTTGCGGCTTGTGTTGGACTGGGTGCTCGGCGGGGACGACGACCGCCGTCTCGTGCTGGCGGCACTTCTCAAACATCCCCTTTGCCGGCTCGGCTTTAATGCTGAGCAGGCCTATACTGGCAGTCGCCTGATCGAGCTGATCGCTTTGCGCGGCAATTTCGAACAACCGGCCCCCGGCGATCTGGGGCCTTTTGTCGATGAAGCGTGTCTCTGTGAGGCATCCAGCCATGCGCATCCAGCGGTGGTGCGGGCACTAGACCCTGACAATGCCGATGCTCTGGCGCGTGCCTGCGCGTTTGCCCATACCCTGGACAGGGCCTCAGCGCCGCTTTTGCAACTTCGTGAGGTAGGGCACGCGCCCGTACAGGATTGGGCAGTCGCTACTGTACGAGTTCTGGAGGCGGTCGCGACCATCAGCGAACAGGCTTTTGGCGAATTGTATGAAGGCGCGGCAGGGGAGGCGCTTGCGTCCTCGATGCGCAGTCTGGCAACCAGTGCCGGAGTTGGCGCGGGGGCGGGAGGCGCGCTGGATGTGGCATCCCACGAGTGGCCACGCCTGCTCACTACCCTGTTGGAAGGAGCCGCCGTTCGGCCAAAACGCCAATATCATCCGCGCCTGCATATTCTGGGCCCTCTCGAAGCCCGCCTGCTGCATTTTGACCGTGTGATATTGGGCGGCATGAATGAGGGTATCTGGCCGGCCCAGGCGAAGAACGATCCGTTCCTGTCCCGCTCCATGAAAGCGCAGTTTGGTCTTGAGCCGCCGGAGAGGCGCATCGGTCAATCGGCTCACGATGTTTCCATGCTGCTGGGCCAGCCCCAGGTTTTCCTCACACGCGCGCGAAGGGTGGACAATGCCCCCACCGTGGCAAGCCGCTGGTTGCAACGCATGGAAGCGGTTGTTGGAGAGCAGCACTTTGCCACCGTTCGGAAGGCGGGTGAAACATATGCCGCCTGGGCAGCGGACATTGACGCGCCGCTGGCTCCGCCTCAGCCCTGTGCTCCTCCTGCCCCGACGCCGCCCTCGGAGATCCGACCCAAGCGGTTCCGCTTCACCGATGTCGAGCGCCTGATCCGGGATCCCTACGCCCTCTACGCCCGGGATGTCCTGAGGCTGTCGGCATTTGACCCGCTGATCATCACGCCCAGTCGGGCTGATGAAGGCACCATCATGCACGATGTTTTCGCCGGATGGATCAAAGGTGGCGGCGACCCCAATCATGAGGATGCCCTGGCCAAACTGCAGATGCTGGCCGACGCCCACTTTGACGAGTTGCGCCTTGGCGACGATATGCGCGCCTTCTGGGAACCTCGGTTTGCGCGGATTGCGGAGGCGTTTCTGAAATGGCAGCCGAGCTATGATGAGGGCTTGCTGAGGTCGCTCACAGAAGTCAGCGGCTCGGTCAAAATCGACGATGCACACACGCTGTACGGTCGCGCGGATCGCATTGACGTGACCGAGGACGGATTGCTGCGCGTACTGGACTATAAGGGCACCAGCCCGACCATCGGACAGGTGCGGAACCTCTTCGCGCCACAATTGATGTTGGAAGGCGCCGTGGCGCGCATGGGTGGCTTTAACGACGTTCCGGCCACCGGTTTGGAGAACGTGCATATTGTTCGCCTGAAACCGGGCTCTGATTTCCGGCACGAGAAGGTCGGTGGGTCACGAACTCAGATTGATGTTGATGGCCTGGCCGAGGAGGCATTTGCCCAGTTGCAACGGCTTGTCGCTCTGTTTGCGCGGCCGGACACGCCGATGATAAGCCGCCGCCGCTCATCACTGTCGGCCTTTGTCGGTGAGTATGATCATCTGGCCCGGATCGGCGAGTGGGGCGCCGGTCTCAACGGCCCGGAGGGCGATCATGCCTGAATTCGCGATCCTGCCCGAAACCATCAACCGAACACGTGCCGCCTCTGATCCGGCGAACTCAGCCTTTGTGTCGGCCAATGCGGGATCGGGAAAGACCCATGTGCTTGCGCAGCGGGTCACGCGCTTGCTCCTGGCGGGCCATGCGCCCTCAACGATTTTGTGCCTGACCTTTACCAAAGCCGCCGCTGCCGAAATGCAGGCGCGGGTCTTCGATGATCTGCGCGCGTGGACCATGATGGCCGACGAGGAGCTGAAAGTTTCACTTTCAAAGCTCTCCGGCGAACAGCCCAACACCATAAGCGCTGCGCTCAGGACACGTGCTCGCCAGCTTTTCGCGCAGGCGCTGGAAACGCCAGGTGGTCTTCGCGTTCAGACCATACACGCGTTCTGCGAGGCGCTTCTGCATCAGTTCCCGCTCGAAGCAGGCATCGCCGGTCATTTCGAAGTGATGGATGACGCGCTGCGCGATCTCCTGCTCGCATCGGCAACGTCGGAAGTCGTCAGCGAAGCCTACGCAACGCCCGATGGCGAAGCCGGCCAAGCGCTGATGCAGATCCTTGAGGCCACAAGCGAGTTCGGTCTCCGGGAAGGCCTTTTGGCCCTGACCAACCAGCGTGAGCGCTTTCGCGAGTGGGTACCGAACCGAAAGGCCCTGCCTCGCGCTCTCCAGGATCTCACCGAAGCCCTGGGTCTGCCTGAAGGCGCAAGCCGGGAGACGCTGCTCCGAGACCACTTCCCGCTTCAGCATCTGCCGCCATCCATTCTGGGCATCTATGCCTTCGCGGCATCGAGCGCGACGAGGACCATGCAGGCGCAGGCTGAGCGTGTTCTTTCCTTCCTTGATGCCGAAGACGATGAAGATCGCTATGCAATTCTGCGCGAACTTCTGTTCAAGGACCTCAACAAGAAACCACGGCCCAAGGACGCGAGCACGTTCGCGACAAATGCCGTCGAGCGTGACCGTCCGGGGATCCGTGCTGCCTTTGAACTGGAGGCGCAGGCTCTTGTCGAACTGCAGCACAAGCTGGCGGCTGTCAAAGCCCGGGACCTCACGGCTGCCCTCGTCACTTTGGGCCATAATGTGCTGGAACGCTTCGAGCGCGAAAAAGCCTCACGCGGCGCGCTGGACTTCAGTGACCTCGTCTCTCGTGTGGCCAAACTTCTGCAGACGGGGACCGCACGACACTGGGTACAATACAAGCTCGACCAGGGCATCGACCATGTTTTGGTGGACGAGGCACAGGACACGTCCCCGCCGCAATGGTTGATCGTTCGCAAGATCGTGGAGGACTATTTTTCCGGTGAGGGTGCTCGCAGCCAATCCGGCGGACGGACTGTTTTCGCGGTGGGCGATGAAAAGCAGTCCATTTACTCCTTCCAAGGCGCACGCCCTGATCTGTTTGGAGCACAGCGGCTCGAAATAAAATCGCTGGCAGAGAACGCCAAACAGCCATTTTCGGACGTCGAGTTGACCCAGTCGTTCCGCACCGCCGCGCCCGTTCTCGACGCTGTGGATGCGGTGTTCAGCGAGCCCGAGAACAGCGCCGGCATTTCCACAACGTCTTCAGTTCCGCGCCATCAGACCGCGCGGGCAGCCGAACCCGGCCAAGTGGAAATCTGGCCTTGGGAAGACAAGGAGGAAGTGAGCGAGGACGCAGACTGGCTGGCACAGGGTGACCCTCTTGCTGCGCGATCACCCGAAGCCAAGCTTGCCGAACGATTGGCCGCCGACATGGCCCGCCGTGTGGCCGAAGGCGAACAACCCGGCGATATGCTGGCGCTGGTCCGTTCGAGGGGCAATTTCATGGAGGCGCTGACCGGAGCCATCAAACGGCTCAACCTGCCGGTTTCCGGTGTCGACCGGTTTGGTCTCACAGATCATATCGCGGTGCAGGACCTGATGGCGCTCGGCCGTGCAGTGCTCATGGAAACCGATGATCTGTCACTGGCCTGCGCTCTCAAGAGCCCGCTTCTTGGCCTGAGCGAGGAGGACCTGTTCCTTGTCGCCCAAGGCGGTGCGGAACCAACCGACCCCAAGGGCCGGGGAGACAGGTCGCTCTATCAGGCCTTGTCCGACCTCGCCGGAACAGGCGAGCATAGGAGGCTTACCGAGGCGCTCGAACGCTTTGACCGCTGGCGTGGCTTGGCGGATCGCTATGGCGTCTTTGGTTTCTACAGCGCGGTCCTGCACACCGATGGTGGCCGAGCTCGGCTGCTGGCCCGACTGGGTGGCGAAGCGGAGGACCCTATCGATACGTTTCTCGACTTCGCGCTTTCACGGGAATCGGAAGGCGTTCCTGGCTTGGATGGCTACCTTCAATGGCTCGAAGACAATCGCCCGGTCGTCAAGCGCGAGCTTGAGCAGACCGAGGGCCGCATCCGGGTCATGACCGCCCATGGCGCAAAGGGGCTGGAAGCTCGCACTGTTTATCTGGTCGACCCCGGGAGCAAACCGCAGAACCAGACCAAACCTGATCGCATCATCGCCCTCAGCCCGATTCGGGAAGGAGCGGCTTCACCACTCCTCTGGCAAGCTCCCGGGCAGTTGACGACCGAGGCAGGCGCCAACCACAGACTCCAAAAGGCGAAAGCCGAAGACGAGGAATACCGTCGGCTGCTTTATGTGGGCATGACACGGGCGCGGGACCGGCTGATTGTATGCGGTTATCGCAAGACGACTGATACGGAAAACGCTCCGGCGGGCGAGCGCCGCTGGCGCGACATTGTTCAAGAGGCACTAGTCAACCCCAAGACCGAGACGGAATGGCAGGCGCGTCAGGTTGATGTGAACGGTGTATCAGTTTGGCGCTGGGAAGACCCCAACAATCCCCTGCGCCTTGCCGGAGATGAACGGGGCTCGGAGATCAATCGGTCTCGATTGCCGGACAGTTTACGGGCTGCGCCGCCGCACGAAGGGCCTGCTGCTGAAACTCTGTCGCCCTCCATGGCACATGACCTGATTGCCGCCGATACCATTGATCTGGAACTCGACCGAAGCGCGCCGTTCGATACCCGCTTGCAATCGCCCGCCTTGCTCGAAGAGCGAGAAGGCGATGCGGCCCGAAAGGGCACCATGGTCCACCGTTTGCTGGAGCAGTTGCCAGGCCTGTCTGCGGAGGCGCGAGAGGCTGTGGCCAGAGCCTATCTCGACCGGGTTGCGAATGACTGGTCTCCGGCCTCCCGACAGGACATCCTGCAGCAGACTTTTGCAGTACTCGATATGCCGGAACTGCAACCGCTCTTTGCCGGTAAACCGGAAGTGGCCATATCAGGATCCTTGGAGACCGCATCCGGCTCACGGATAGTCAGCGGCCGCATCGACCAGTTGGCCATAGATGGTTCCACGGTGCTGATTGCGGACTACAAAACCAACCATACTGTCCCGGAGACGCCTGCCGATGTGCCTCAGGCATACATCACTCAGATGGCGCTTTACCGGGCCTTGCTGACTGAGACTTTCCCGGGCCACGATATTCAGGCGCTGCTGATATGGACATCTGCGCCCAAAGTGATGCGCTTGCCATCGAAACTGCTGGACGAACGGCTCAGCGCTCTCATAAACGCATGACTGCGCCGCGATGGGAATTGATGTGCAGTGGCGCGCGGCCAGCTTGAAACAAGAGGCCTGTGCCGCTACCTCAAGCCTCCAACAGAACACAGACGCCAGGAAACGCCATGTCCACCGTTCAGATCGATACGTCGAACTTTGAATCCGATGTTCTCCAGTCCGCAAATCCCGTTGTCGTCGACTTCTGGGCCGAGTGGTGCGGACCGTGCAAAATGATTGCTCCGAGCCTGGAAGAAATCTCCAACGAGATGGGCGAGACGGTCACCATTGCCAAGGTGAACATTGACGAGAATCCGTCGATCGCCGAGCAGTATGGGGTTCGCTCGATCCCGACACTGGTCATGTTCAAGGAAGGGCAGCCAACCTCTGTTCAGGTCGGCGCCAAGTCCAAGAACGACCTTTCAAAGTGGATCTCCGCTGAAGTCTGATCCAGATCGGGCATATTTCAGAATGGGAGGCGGCCCTGAAATATCAGGCCGCCTCTGTTTCTTTCAGAACGGCAGCAATCGCTGCTTCTGAGGCTGCGTCTTTCTCAGCACGTGCTATCCAGCCGCCGCCCAGGACACGTGTGTCCGCGGCATCATCTTCATAGAACACCGCAGCCTGGCCGGGGGCGATGCCAGCATCTCCAGCCGTCAGTTCGACATAAGGACCGTCGGTCCCCATGAAAAGCCGCGCTTCGGCTGGCGGCCGGGTGGAACGCACCTTCACAAAGATAGGCAGCCCTTCTTTCGGGGTTTCCTCAATGGGGAAATCGCCGAGCCAGTTCACGTCCCTAAGCCAGATGCGATGAACGCCCAGCGCCTCCTTGGGGCCAACGATCACCCGATTAGCCATTCGATCCAGATGCACAACATAGATCGGTTCGCCGGCGGACACTCCAATGCCCCGCCTCTGGCCAATCGTGAAGTTCACGATGCCCTCATGGCGCCCGAGCACCCGGCCATCCATATGCACAATATCGCCTGCAACCATGGCTGCGGGATTGAGCTTGGCGATCACATCTGAATATTTGCCCTGCGGGACAAAACAGATGTCCTGACTGTCCGGCTTGTTGGCCACTTCAATGCCGAGCTCATGGGCCAGTTCACGGGTCTCAGCTTTGGTTTTTCCGCCCAGCGGAAAGCGAACATAGTCGATCTGATCCTGCGTCGTGGCGAACAGGAAGTAGCTCTGATCACGGCTGTCATCGATGGGGCGCAGCAGAATGCGTTTGTTCCCGTGCTGGCGCGCGCGAATGTAGTGACCGGTGGCCAGTGCATCGGCACCCAGTTTCTTGGCCGTGTCCAGCAGGTCGACAAATTTCACCGTCTGGTTGCAGCTCACGCAGGGTATGGGCGTTTCGCCCGCCTCATAGGCTGCGGCAAAGGGTTCGATCACGGCTTCGCGGAACCGCTCTTCATAGTCCAGCACATAGTGGGGAAATCCAAGGCGCTCAGCCACCATGCGCGCGTCGTGAATGTCTTGGCCGGCGCAACAGGCGCCCTTCTTCTTCACGGCTTCGCCGTGATTGTAGAGCTGAAGCGTGACGCCGATGACGTCATAGCCTTCGTGATGAAGGAGACCGGCGACCACGGACGAGTCCACGCCGCCAGACATGGCAACCACCACGCGCGTGTCTTCAGGGCGACCGGGCAGGTCGAGTGAGTTGAGCATCGTCTGTCCACCGAGGTTAAGGGTCGGGTTCAAGTTTCGGCGGATATGGCACGGTGCGATGGCATCAACAAGATGGGGGTGGCTGGGCATTTTTTGCCGGGATGAGCGCCATCGGGCTTGGATTTGCCGGTCTCCTCTACGGGCATGCTCCGGAAAAGGCTTGTTATGATTGACGTTTCTGCGCTGCTAAGCTGGCACGCCGCTTGCAATTCATGTGGCAGTGAGTTGCGTTGAAGGTGCGTTATGACCGACATTCAGTCCCTGCTGCCCATGCAGAACATCAAAATCAGCAAGCCAAATGCAAACCAGCTGCGGGCCCCTGAACCGGACCGCCGCGAAGCAGATGGTTCTGACAGACGCTCTGAGAGCCGACAGGAGAGCCGGGAAGATCGGCTCAAGGCAGATCGGAGCGCCCGGGACGATGAGCGCCGTGCGGACAGGGCGGATCGCGGAGAGCGTTCCGAGCGGTCTGAGCGGAGTGACCGGGCAAACAAGAATGACGACGCCAGGGCTTCTGATACGGCGGAAGCGCAGGACACTTCTGCCAGTAGCGCGCTGGACGGCACCGTCGACGCCCCCATCAAGACCTTCGAAGCCTTGTTGAACGCGGAGATGCCTCAGGCTGATGGCGCGGATACACCTCTCACACCCCAGCTTCTGGCAGAAGCCGCCGAAATCGATCCGCAACTGATCGAACAGTCCGCGGTTTCTCCTTCAACATTGACAGGGCAGCAGCTGATTTCTTCGACTTCAATTGCAGCCCTGACCGCTGCAACCCAGCCGAAGACCGGAACGCCTTCGACGCAGATGGGCTCTACCCCCCTCGCTGGAACGATTCAGCCAGGCAGCCAGCCGACCACCAATACGCCGCAACAAGCCAACCCATTGGCTGCGCCTGCTGACGGTGGCGTTGCGCCAGTGGGTGGCGTCGATGTGACGGCTGTCAGCGATGACCAATTGTTTGTCCCTCGAACGCCGACCGAGGGTGGAGTGGCTGGCCCGCGAGGAGCCCCGGCCTGGGTGACTGAGCCTTCCGCGCCTTCATCACCTGCGTCCCCACACCCTGCAGCGCCTGTTCTCGGGTCTGTGGCCAGTGTTGCAACCAGTGTTCAGGCAAAGATGTCGGCCTCCCCTGATGGAGCGGACATTGCGGTGGATGGAGAACCGGCACCCAACACGAATGGCCAGTCGGGAGCCGGTGCAACCAACTCCGAAAGTGCGCGCGCCAACAACGCCGCGACGGCTGCACGGGATCCGATCCTGGCCCACCGCGCCATGAACCAGGCTGGCATGGAGATCGCGCGCGCCATTCAGGGCGGTCGATCTCACTTTGAAATCAAGCTTGATCCGCCCGAACTGGGGCGCATCGAAGTCCGCATGATGATGGATAAAGAGAAAGCCCAGGCACGCATGACCGTGGAGCGCCCTGAAACCCTCGACATGCTGATGCGCGACAAAACGCAACTGGAACGGATTCTGTCCGCTTCTGGCGTTGAGCTGGAAGGCGGCATTGATCTCGAACTGATGGATCAGGGCGGTGAGCAGGCGTCCGGCTTCGAAGGAATGTTGTCTGAGGATGGTCGCCCCGAGACGCAAGCTGTCTCTGGATCTGAAGGCGATGCTTCCGGAGCCGAGCTTGAGGCTGTGTCCACTGATGTGATGGCCGCCATCTCGGAGGCCGCGCGCAACCCATTTGCCCTAAACCGCATAGCTTGATCGGAGAGCGCAATGACCGACGCTATCTCGGGACTGACCACAGCTTCCATCGCCGCCGCCAATTCGGATGCAAGCAAGGCCACCAGCGACCGCACGAAGCTGGTCGATGATTACGACGCCTTCCTCACCTTGCTGACGGCACAGTTGCAGAACCAGAACCCGCTGGAGCCGATGGACTCCAAAGAATTCACCGACCAGCTGACGCAATTCTCCGGCGTTGAGCAATCCATTCAGACCAACTCGTTGCTTGAAGACATGATCAAGAGCCAGCAGGCTGCCAGTGCCTCGGCTCTTGTTGGCTATCTTGGCAACACGATCACCGCTGAGGGTAACGCCACCCGCCTGGAGAATGGTGAGGCCAATTGGAGTTACGATGTTCAGGGTGCCGCCAGCACCGCCAGCATTGTGGTGCGCAACTCGGCAGGGGCTCCGGTCTTCCGACAGGACATTCCGACCAGTCAGGGCGTGCACGGCTTTGCCTGGGACGGGAAGAGCGACAATGGCAGCCAGAATCCAGATGGCATCTATTCCATCGCCGTCGAGGCAACGGATGCCGATGGGAACGTCATCCCCGTCAGAACAGAAATCAGCGGCCGTGTTGATGGAATTGACATGACCGGTGGAACGCCAACATTGGCAATCGGCAGTGCAACGTTCCCGGTTTCGTCGGTGCGTTCGGTCAGCATTTAAGTGCTAGTTGAGGCGACGAAGCTTGGCTTCGGGGCGCTAGGCAAGTCTTACCCATTTCTTGCACACCCCTTAGGCAAAAATTAGCTTTCCGCCCGTACTCTAAAGTCTCAATCGGTTTTGAGCGTTTTGTAGAGAGTACCTATGACCGACGTGATACGTCCCCGCGTGAAATACGTGATCGGGCCGGACGGAAGTCCCCTGACGATCGCGGATCTTCCGCCCTCCAATACCCGCCGCTGGGTCATTCGCCGTAAGGCGGAAGTCGTGGCAGCCGTGCGCGGCGGTCTCCTCAGCCTCGACGAGGCCTGCAAGCGTTACACGCTGACGGTCGAAGAGTTTCTGGGGTGGCAGCAGAGCATTGAGGATCATGGCCTAGCCGGTTTGCGCACCACACAAATTCAAAAGTACCGCCCGAACTAAACAGACGGGCGCCCTATTTGGCCTTGCAGCCGACCTCCTGACCGGAGCGTCGGCTTTTTGGTGTTGTTCTCAGGAAATAGCCTCCCCGCATTAACCGGCCATTTACCATGATGTCGGCAAAGTTTGCCTAGTGAAGGGGCGCGCCCGGAAAGCGCGGATCCCACACTCAAGTCAGACAATTGGCAGAAGGCCATAGGTCGGCATGTCAGGGCCCTTCGGGCTTGGTGCGGACAGGGGAAAGTGCGTCTTGGACAATATCATCACCTTCGTGAGAACCGTAGGTCCGGGGCGTATAGGTGCCATGGCAGCCGTTTCGGTGATGCTGGTGGGTTTCTTTGCCCTCATCATTGGAAGGGTCGCCGCGCCTTCCATGTCCGTCCTCTACTCTGACCTTTCGACCCAGGACGCATCGGCCATTGTGCGGGAACTGGCCGCCCAGAACATCCCCCACGCTCTGACGGGTGATGGAACAACGATCACGGTGCCCGAGGCCAATATCGCGTCAGCCCGCATGAGCCTTGCCGAGATCGGCCTGCCAGCCGGCGGCAATCTCGGCTATGAAATTTTCGACAAAGCGCAAAGCTTCGGAACGTCCAGCTTCCTGCAGAACGTCAATCATCTGCGCGCCATGGAAGGGGAACTCTCCCGTTCCATCTCGTCTCTGCGCAACGTCGCCCAGGCACGCGTCCATCTGGCGATTCCTGAGCGCCAGCTCTTTGTGCGAGAGCAACGGGAGCCCACGGCTTCGATTGTTCTGAAAGTCCGGGGCCAGATCGAGAAGTCCGAAACCCGCGCCATCCAGCACCTGGTTTCCAGCGCGGTGGAGGGATTGAAACCGACCCGTGTTTCGATCGTGGATGAGACGGGCCGCCTGCTGGCGTCCGGATCAGGTGAGGGCGAAGATGGGCTGGGCACCGCGCTTCTCGATGAGCGCGAGCAGCGTATGGAAGGTCGTCTCCGCGACCAGGTGACGGAGATCGTTTCGTCGGTCGTTGGCCCGGGCCGAGCTCGTGTGCAGATGTCGGTCGACCTCGACCACAACCGCGTCACTCAGACCTCTGACACCTATGACCCCGACGGTCAGGTTGTCCGGTCCACACAGACGCGAACTGAAAACAATGCGATCAACCAACCCGCTAACAATGGCGGGGTGACTGCCGGAAACCAGCTGCCCAATGGCGGCGGCAACGGTGGTGATGGCAGTTTGGAGAATGAGCTCTCCGAGCGCGAAGAAGAGACGGTCAATTACGAGATATCCAAGACGTCGCGGACTCAGATCACTGAGGCTGGCGCCGTCGAACGCCTGTCTGTGGCAGTGCTCGTCGATGGTCGCTACACGCCGGACGGCAATGGCGGCTTCACTTACGCGCCGCGTGATGATGCCGAATTGGCGCAGATTGCAGCGCTCGTTCGCTCCGCCGTCGGCTTCAATGCGGATCGCGGCGACACTGTTGAGGTTGTGAACCTTCGCTTCCACCAGTCCCCGGATGCAGCGCTGCTTGCGGAGGCCGGTCAGGCCGGCATGTTTGGTCTGCAAAAAGCAGATCTGTTTCAGATTGCCGAATGGGTGGTCCTGTTTCTCATAACCGCCATCGTGTCTCTGGTCGCCATCCGCCCGCTGATCAGACGTGTCATTGAACCTGAACAGGCGCCACTGCTCACCAGCCAGGAAATGGCCCTTCAGGCTGAAGCGGCGGCTGCCGCCAGCGCTGATGCCACAAACCAACAGATTGCGGACGCCGTGAAAGATGGCGAACTGCAGGCCGAAACCATGGCTCAGGTCGGTGCTCTGATTGCCGAGAAGCCTGCTCAGGCCTCCGCCATCGTGCGGTCATGGGCGGCGGAGGCTGCGTGATGGCGATGCCGAACACAAAAGAGGTTTGCTAAGTCATGGCCTCGAACGCAGTCACAGCATCCGGAGAGCCAGTTGGCGGATTGGATGGAACCGAGCTCGCCATTGATGATGGTCGCGGTCGGGAACTCGATGGCCTGGAGAAGGCCGCACTTCTGCTTCTGTCCCTCGGCGACAATGCTGCACCGATCTGGCAGAGCCTGTCGGAAGAAGAGATCCGTGACATCACCCTGACCATGGTGCGGCTCGGCAAGGTTACCGCCGAGATGGTGAACACGCTGTTTGTCGAGTTTGTTGGACAGATGTCCTCCAACGCCGTCTTCAACGGAAACATGGCGAACACCGAACAGCTCCTCAAAGGCGTTATGAGCGAGGAAAAAGTCGCCGCGCTCATGGAGGAGATCAAGGGCCCCGCCGGTCGCAACATGTGGGAGAAGCTCTCGGCTGTGCCGGAGCAGGTGCTCACCAACTACCTCAAGAACGAATACCCTCAGACTGTGGCGGTCATCCTGTCGAAAATTGACGTGGAACACGCCAGCCGGGTTCTGGCCCTGTTGCCGGACGATTTTTCCCTCGAAGTCGTGCATCGCATGCTGCGGATGGAATCGGTTCAGAAGGACGTCATCGAGAAGGTTGAAGACACGCTGCGCAGCGAATTCATGTCCAACATTTCGGCCGGTCAGCGCCGGGATGCGCACGAGCAGATGGCGGAGATCTTCAACTCGTTCGACCGCCAGACCGAAACCCGCTTTATGACCAATCTCGAAACGAGCGCCAAAGACGCCGCCGAGAAGATCAAGGCGTTGATGTTCACCTTCGATGATCTCACAAAGCTGGACCCGAGCGCCCTGCAGACGCTGCTTCAGGGTATTGAGAAGGACCAGCTGGGCCTCGCGCTCAAGGGCGCAAACGAGGAGGCGCGCGGTGTGTTCTTCTCCAACATGTCCCAGCGCGCAGCAAAGATGCTGCAGGACGATATGGAGGCCATGGGCCCGGTGCGCCTGAAAGATGTCGATGATGCTCAGACCCTGTTGGTCAACACCGCTAAGGACCTGGCGGCCAAGGGTGACATCATCATCTCTAAAAACAAGGGAGAGGATGAGCTGGTCTTCTGACCGGCCTGACGCGTCATGAGCCCTGAACATCGGCCACCTCAGTCCCATGCAACCAACCCGTTCTTTGCGGGCCTTCGGCGCGTGCCTGTCGAAGAAACACGTCCGTTCCAGACGGCGGCTGGAGGCGAGAGTGAAGACCTGCGTCCCTTTGAGTTCGGCTACGATATGGCCGCCGCCGAGACCGAGCCTTCGCTCCGTCCAATCCGTCTCACACAGGGTGAACTGGATGCCATGTTGGCAGCGGCAGAGGCCCGCGGTCGGGAAGCCGGCTTGCTGGAAGGTCGGACCGACCACGAGGCCCAGCAGCGCGACCGCCTCGAAAGCGCCGTCGCCTCGATTGCAACTGCCATGGTTGACGCCACCAAAGTGGCGCAGGCCACGGTCGAAGCACAGGCTGCGGATGCTGCTGAGCTTGGCTTCATGACAGGTCGCACGCTGGCGGCCCATCTGATAGCGCGCGAGCCCCATGCGGAGATCATGGGCCTGATTGAAGACAGTGTGGATCAGTTGCGGGCTATGCCGCATCTGATCCTTAGGGTGGAGCCGGAGCTCTGCGAGGTGCTGCAACCCATGATGGAGGGTTTTGCCAGTCGCCACGGCCTGGATCATCCGCCAATGGTGATGCCGGACCGCGAAGTGGCCTGGGGCAATGCCCGCATCGACTGGGGTGATGGCGCCATCGTGCGCGACCATGACGAGACATTGCGAAAGATGGAGATGGCGGTTCGTGACTATGCCCGTGAGGCGGCGGCCCGTGCTGCCGCCCAAGCCGAACGGACAAGCCTGCTGGACAGACCTGCCAACGCGCCAGCCGCAGAAGCGACGGTGACCGAAGGCGCCCTGCCAAGCACCCCGCCGCCCAACTCGCCAACTGACCTAGAAATGCCTGACTTACCGATGGAGCCCCATGATGGCTGACGAATTTGCAATTCCGGGAATGGAAGACCCGTCCGCCGTGCCACCTCCATCCGGTATGGATGGAGATGAGGGGGCGCCGGGTGGCATGAATGCCGCTGACCTCGAAAGCGTGTTTGATGTTCCGGTTCGAGTGTCCGCCATTCTGGGCCACACGCGCATTCCCGTCTCGGAACTCCTGCGCCTGGATGAAGGCGTGGTCCTCGAGCTCGATCGCAAGGTGGGTGAGAGCATCGACTTGTACGTGAACAACCGCCTCGTGGCGCGGGGCGAAGTGGTGATGGTTGAGGACAAGCTTGGCGTCACCATGACCGAAATTATCGACGACCAGAAATAGACAGAACCCAGAAGGGCATTGCCATGAAGATTCTCATCGTCGGAACCATGTCGGGCCAGCTGGCCAGCGCTTCCAAGATCGCCTTTGATCGCGGTGCAAAAGTTGTGCACGCCGAAGGGCTCGATCACGCCATGAAAGTGGCCCGTGCCGGTGGTCCAGACCTCGCCATGGTGGATGTGAAGGTGGACATCTCGCGCCTGGCCGCAGCCCTTGAGGCCGAGCATATCGCGTTGCCCATCGTGGCGTGCGGCGTGGAGACAGATGCCAAGGCTGCTGTTGCAGCCATCAAGGCCGGTGCCAAGGAGTACATTCCGCTGCCACCGGATGAAGAGCTCATCGCAGCTGTCATCGCAGCTGTGGCGGATGAAGCACAGAGCGATCTCGTGGTACGCGACCCATCCATGCAATCGGTGGTCAAACTGGCTGAGCAGATTGCTCCCTCTGACGCGAGCGTTCTTGTGACCGGTGAAAGCGGCACCGGCAAAGAGGTTATGGCCCGCCACATCCACGCCAAGTCCCGCCGGGCGAATGCCGCGTTTGTGTCAGTGAACTGCGCGGCCATTCCCGAGCACCTGCTCGAGAGTGAACTGTTCGGGCACGAGAAGGGGGCCTTCACAGGCGCGCTGGCTCGGCGCATCGGCAAGTTCGAAGAGGCCAATGGCGGCACGCTTCTGCTGGACGAAATCTCCGAGATGGATGTCCGCCTTCAGGCCAAACTGCTGCGCGCCATCCAGGAACGTGTGATCGACCGGTTGGGCGGGACCAAACCCGTGCCGGTTGATATTCGCATCATCGCCACGTCAAACCGCAATCTCGCCGAGGCGGTCAAGGAAGGGGCCTTTCGCGAGGACCTGCTCTACAGGCTCAACGTTGTGAACCTCAAGCTGCCGCCTTTGCGCCAGCGTCCGCAGGATGTTTTGGCGCTGGCCGACCATTTCGCGCAGAAGTTTGCCGAGATGAATTTCGTTCCAAAGCGCGATTTCACAGAAACGGCCAAGGCTATGCTGGTCTCGAACCCATGGCCGGGCAATGTGCGCGAGCTGGAAAACACGGTTCACCGTGCCGTTCTGCTCGCAACCGAAGACCTGATTGATGAAGACGCCCTGCGGACCCCGGATGGCGATGCCATGAGCGGGATGATCGGAACGGCCGCGCCTGAGGGTGTGGCGGCCCAGGCCGCCCGCACGGCTGAAGCGGTCACCCGAAGCCTTGTGGGCCGCACCGTGGCGGATGTGGAGCGGGACCTGATCCTCGACACGCTGGACCATTGCGTGGGCAACCGCACCCATGCAGCGAACGTTTTGGGCATCTCGATCCGCACCCTGCGCAACAAGCTCAATCAATATGTTGGCGAAGGCGTAGACGTTGCTGCACCTGGCGAGAAACGCCTGGCGAGCTGACGGCGCGCGCATCCCTTAGGCCAGTCGAGGCTGACCAGAGCCGAGCGGTCTGCTAGTGCGCCACCATGCAGTTTCGTGCGCACCTTGGTCAGCATCCGTCCCCACCGCCGGACTTTGTCTACGCGCCACCCTCAGATGAGCTGACGGTACTGCATGTCGACGAGCATCTGCTCGTCGTTGAGAAGCCGCCGGGGCTGCTTTCTGTGCCCGGCAAAGGAGCTGATCTGGCGGACTGCGTCGAAAGCCGTGCTCAGTCTCTTCTTCCTGAAGCGCGCATCGTCCATCGCCTCGATATGGATACGTCCGGCGTGATGGTTCTGGCCCGAACCGCCCAGGCGCACCGACATCTCGGTCTGCAGTTTGAACGGCGGCACACGTCCAAGACTTATGAAGCCTTGGTCAAAGGCCCGGTCGGTGCCAATGCCGGGACCATCGATCTGCCTTTGCGATGCGACTGGCCCAACCGCCCCAAGCAAATGGTGTGCTTTGAGCATGGCCGCCGGAGCATCACCCATTGGCGGGTGCTAGATCGATCTGGCGGCACCACGCGATTGGAACTGAAGCCGGTGACGGGTCGGTCGCATCAGTTGCGCGTGCATCTGATGGCGTGTGGCCACCCCATCTTGGGTGACAGTTTCTACGGCACACCAGGTGAGCGGCTTTGCCTGCACTCCAGCACACTCTCAATTCGCCATCCTGCTGATGGATCTCATGTGACTTTCACAAGCCCCGTTCCCTTTTGACACAGCTCGGGATAACGCAGTTTGGCCAGTGCCAGTGCCAGTGCCAGTGCGAGTGGATGGGAGAGCCAAATGTCGGTTGCACGCGAACACGCCAAAGAGCGGTTGATTGTCGCCCTCGATGTGGAGGGCAGAGCAGCGGCTGAGGCGCTTGTGGAAGCCATAGGCGATGAGGCGATCTTCTATAAGATCGGGTACCAGATGGTCTTTGGCGGTGACGGGCTTGCGCTGGCGCAGAGCCTTAAGGCGGCGGGCAAGAAGGTTTTCCTCGACGTCAAGCTCCACGATATACCCAATACCATATCCCATGGTGTGGACGCGATCGCGGCCATGGGTTTGGACATGGTCACGGTTCATGCCTACCCGCAGACGATGCGCGCCGCGGTTACCGCGGCCCAAGGGTCCTCCCTCACAGTGTTGGGGGTCACCGTTCTAACATCCATGGACGATGCTGATCTGACAGCGGCTGGGTACGCGCACGCCGCGCGGGACACTGTTCTGGCCCGTGCCAGGGATGCAGCTTCTGCGGGTATGGGTGGCTTGGTGGCGTCGGCACAGGAAGCGGCTGGAATTCGCGGTGCCATCGGCGCGGACATGGCGCTGGTGACGCCTGGCATCCGCCCAAGCGGCTCTGAAACGGGCGATCAGAAGCGTGTGGTCACACCGGCAGACGCCATTCGAGACGGCGCATCCCATCTGGTTGTGGGGCGGCCCATCAGCGCTGCAGGCGACCCGAAAACAGCGGCAAAAGACATCGTCGAAGAAATTTTTCTCGCCTCAAATAGCCAGTGATTGCTCTGGTAAACCGCCTTTAGAGCCCGGAAATCCGGGCTCTGAAGCTTGAAACCCGGTTGGCCCATTCCCACCTGAACTTCATCGGGGTAGGGCGCAGACTTGCTCGGCCCGACCATCGACGGGTTTGCGCGGCGACCCCCAAAATCCCACCCGCACACCCATCACAGCAGTGACTGGCGTGGGATCAGCAATCCTCGCCGAAAGAGGAGAAACACATGACTGCATCACGTTCGCTCATTCGCCCGGCATGGACGCCGGCTACGATTGCGCTGATGATCTTTGGCTTCATTCTGCATCCGGTTCTGGGCTTGGCCATGCTGGCCTACATCATCTGGGGCGACAGGCTGGAAGGCGTGTCTTCTGACATCCGCGAGGCAACTGACAATATCGCCGCCAAGTTTGGCCGCAACGGTGAGGCAGCCGGCTACCGCTCTGGCGGTTTCCAACGCACCGGCAACGTTGCCTTTGATGAGTGGCGCGAAGCTGAGCTGAAGCGCCTCGATGAGGAGCGTCGCAAGCTGGATGAGGCCCGCGCAGAATTCGACGAATACGTCCGCGAGTTGCGCCGCGCCCGGGATCTCGAAGAGTTCGAGAGCTTCCGCCGGAACAATGGCAAGAAAGTCGACGACGATGGCAACCAGGGTTCCGTCCCCAGCTTCGGGTCGTAGAAGCAGACCATATCGCTGACTTTGAAACGGGGCTTCGGCCCCGTTTTACGTTTGCGCCGCCACTTTGCAGCTGGCGGTGGGCTCGGACGGCTTGCCGGTGAGATAGTCGATGAAGAGCCGCAGGCGGCGCGGCATGTGTTTGTTGGGGGGGTAGATCACGCTGATGGGGAAGGCGCCCCAGTCGAGTTCGCCCAGAACTTCCACCAGTTCACCGCTTTCCAACTTCTCTCGCACGATGAAGTCCGGTGCCCGCATGATCCCGAGACCGGCCACGGCGGCTGACATCAGGGCTGTGCCGTCAGACGCTCTGAGTCTGGTGACCGGTCGCACAGAGAGTTTCTGCCCTTCCCAAACGCATTCCCAATGGCCCGAACTGTTCTTGGAGTTCGAGTAGTGCACACCGGGCACTGCGTTGATGTCCTTTGGTGTTTCAAACGGCCCGTAGCGGTCGACGAAATCCGGGGAGGCGCAAACCACGAGACGGGACGTGGCCAGTTTTCGTGCCATCAGGTTTGAGTCGTCGAGATTGCCCACTCTGACCGCAGCGTCGAAACCTTCTTCCACCAGATCAACGCGCCGGTCGCTCAGCTGCAGGTCCAGCACCAGGTCCGGCTGATCGCTCATGAACTGCGTGATCTTGGGAACCAGCTCCATATTGCCGAAGGTCAGTGGCACTGAAATGCGAAGCGTACCGGACAGGGAACAATTGTCCTGCGCCGCCAACTGCTCGGCCTCGTCGAGATCAGCCATGATGCGCCGCGCCCGCTCGTGGAACTGCCTGCCCTCATCGGTCAGGCTCATCTGTCGTGTGGTGCGCAGGATGAGTTGGACCCCAAGCCGGGCCTCAAGATCCTTGAGTCTGCGGCTGACGGCTGACGGCGCCACGTCGAGCGCGTCCGCTGCGCCAGAGATGCTCTGGCTCTCAACAACCTGAAGAAAGACGCGCAGATCTTCGAAACGGTCAGCCATGAAGCCCTCTCATTTATTGCCAATTTCAGAAGGGTGCATTGCAGAATGCCTCCTTTATTGCTCCTTGCCTCACAATTACGTCTATCGTCAATCAACGATAAGTCCGGTTGAGGGTCCGAGGATGGACATGGCCGGTTCTTTTGCAAAGGAGAAAGCCATGTCCAACACTCTGAAGATCCTCCGGATCGAAAGCTCCATGCGCCGCGAAGGGTCGATGACCCGCGAACTCACGGCCAAAGCGATTGCCCATTTGGAGCAAAGCCATGATGTGGAGCTTGTGACCCGCGACCTGCTCGACGGCGTTGATCTGATCGATGAAGCGTGGCTCATGGCCAACTGGACACCCGCCGATCAGCGAAGCGATGAGGCCTTGGCGGCGCTCCGCGCGTCCGATGAACTCGTTCGCGAAGTGAAGGAAGCCGATGTGCTGGTGATCGGCGCGCCGGTCTACAACTTCTCTATCCCGGGTGCGCTCAAGGCCTGGATCGATCAGATCGCAAGGGCCGGCGAAACCTTTCGTTACACTGAGAACGGCCCAGTTGGTCTGCTTGAAGGCAAGCGCGCCATCATCGTTCTGGCGACTGGCGGCACGCCCATCGGCAGCGACATTGACTACGCATCCGACTATCTCAAGCACATTATGGGCTTCATCGGCATCACCGATGTCGAACTGGTCTATGCTGACAGGCTGATGGCACAGGCGGATGAAGCGAAGTCGCAAGCGCTGGATCAGATCGGCAAACTGGCCGCATAGTTAGCGTCACTGCACAAGATCAATTCTTACCGCCCATGGCCGCGAATCATCTAGATCTGCGGCTATGGGTTTTTTCCGTCGCACTGCACCACCCGTTGATCGAGCCAGCGCCATCACCAGCTTTCATCTGGACGGCGAACATCTTCCTGTGCTGGTGCGGGAGAACGACCGGGCCAAGCGCTTCACCCTGCGGCTCGACAAGACCGGTGCAGGGCTGACCATAACTGTGCCAAGCGGCGCTCGACGTGGACCGGTGGAGACCTTCCTGTCTCGGCACGCAGGGTGGATCGCGACCCAGCGCGTCAAACGTCCGCCCGCGCTCACCCCTGCCGACGGGGCACTCATTCCCATTCGAGGCGTGCCGCACCGCATCCGCCACCAGATAGGCCGTGGCACAACCCATGTTCGGCAGGATGCGGGCCATGTGCGCCAGGATGCGGGCGCGGAAATGCGCCTGCATGTGTTTGGCGATGCGGCCCATTTGGGTCGAAGAGTAGGGGACTATCTCAAACGTCAGGCCAAGCTTGACCTTGAGCGGCTCAGCCTGAGCCACGCCGCGTCACTGGGCGTGAAGCCAAATCGCATTGTGATGCGTGACACATCGAGTCGATGGGGGTCTTGTTCCTCGACTGGGACCCTGAGCTATTCATGGCGCATCGTGATTGCTCCGCCCGAGATCATTGACTATCTAGCCGCGCACGAGGTGGCTCACCTGCGCGAAATGAATCACGGTCCCGGCTTCTGGGCGCTGGTGGAACGTGTCTGTCCAGACTATAACGCGCACCGGCAGTGGCTGAAGCAGCATGGAAAGAGCCTGCACGCTTGGCAGTTTTAGGACGACCCTTCAACAAGGCAGGCGTCCGCATAGTGCGACTTGGCTGCTTCACTGGGGGAGTGAAAAAGTTGGTTATTTCAGTTTTTGGACGTCGTGCGACGGGTTTGTCGGCAAGAGCACTGGCAATTTGCGCTTTGCTACTGGCTCCGGTTTTTCTGGTGGCCTGCCAGGGCGCCAAGGACAATGCGAGCCGTTGGGGCGCTGCCAATTACGCCCGGTTCGCTTTGAACAAACCGTACACACGGGTCGCCAATCAGCCTGATCTGGGTGAAACCAATTTGCTTCGCATCGGTAAGTCGACAGCCTACGGCCCGATGATTGGCAGCTTTAGGCTTTCCAGCGACGAGACCGTATACCGACACTTCAAGCCTCAGCCTGCGGGAAGTTCAACCGTTGATCTCGGACTTGTCTCCAGGTCGGGCGAGAGCTTTGTTGTCTATCTGACCTGGATGCGCGTGGATGCCAGCGGCATTGTGCGTGATGTCGCTACGGGCACTGTGCCTGGCGGTAGCCAGCGCTGCCTGGGATTTGCGGGCGGCATCATCCGCAACTGCACGGACCAGGGTGCTCAGGATCAGTCGCTTGCCTTCTACGACAGCATTGTGCGCACACGGGAAGGCCAGCCGATAACAGTCTGGGGGCCGCGCGCTGGCGCTCAGCCAGTGGTCACTGCCGCCGGGCAAAAGGCGGCCGTAGCGGACCGTTCGCCCGAGGCCATCGCGCAAGTCCAGTCCATTCCCGGCGGCCTGTAGACCGCTCCATGCTTCAGCCTGAGATCAAGATCTGCGGTCTTCGCAATGTCGAAGCCATCGATGCAGCCATTGACGGCGGCACGACCCATGTCGGCTTCATTTTCTTTCCCAAGAGCCCACGACACGTTGCCGATCTCAGTCTGGCCCGTGATCTCGCAAGTGCTGTTGATGGTCGTGCCAAGATCGTGCCTGTAACGGTCAACGCCGATGACGACACGCTGGATGGGATCGTGAAGGCCATGGCTCCCGACATGCTGCAGCTCCACGGCAGCGAAAGCCCGGAACGCGCTGCGGAACTCAAGGAGCGTTATCTCACCCCCGTCATGAAGGCCTTCGCCATTCGCGATGAGAGCGACTTTGACAAAATTGGCCCTTATCGTGGTGTGGCCGACCGTTTTCTATTTGATGCCAAAGCGCCACCCGCGGGTGAACTGCCCGGAGGCAATGGCATCGCCTTTGACTGGTCGCTTTTGAAAGGTCTGCCGGAGGCGATGGACTTCATGCTGTCGGGTGGATTGAGCATGGACAATATCGAGTCGGCGCTGCGCGATGTGCGACCCTCTGGCATTGATCTCTCCTCTGGTGTCGAAAGCGCGCCGGGCGTAAAGGATGTCGGATTGATCAAGGCCTTCCTCGCCCGCGTGCATGACATCCGCGTGCAGTTGTCGGCGGAACTTGAAAGTTGAGTGTATGAACAAGCCGCTTCCCCCCAACTCTTTCCGGGCAGGTCCGGACGAAGATGGCCGCTTCGGCATCTTCGGCGGCCGCTTTGTGGCAGAGACCCTGATGCCGCTGATCCTTGATCTGCAGGAGAAGTGGGAAGAGGCAAAAACCGACAAGGCGTTCCAGGATGAGCTGGAGCACCTCAATCGGCACTACACCGGTCGTCCGAGCCCGCTCTACTTCGCGGAACGTCTGACGGCGCACCTCGGCGGCGCCAAAATCTATTTCAAGCGCGACGAGCTGAACCATACCGGCAGCCACAAGATCAACAATTGCCTCGGCCAGATTCTGCTTGCCAAGCGCATGGGCAAGACCCGTATCATCGCCGAGACCGGTGCCGGTCAGCACGGTGTCGCGTCTGCCACGGTGGCTGCCCGCTTCGGCTATCCGTGCGAAGTCTATATGGGCGCCACCGATGTTGAGCGTCAAAGCCCCAATGTCTTCCGCATGAAGCTTCTGGGTGCAGAGATTCACGCCGTGACGGCTGGTAACGGCACCCTGAAGGACGCCATGAATGAGGCGCTGCGCGACTGGGTGACCAATGTTGAGAACACATACTATTTGATCGGCACAGCCGCCGGTCCGCATCCTTATCCAGAGATGGTTCGTGACTTCCAATCGGTCATTGGCCGCGAAGCCCGCGAGCAGATCATGGCCATGGAAGGTCGCCTGCCTGATATGATCGTCGCTGCTGTAGGCGGCGGCTCGAACGCCATCGGCCTGTTTCATCCCTTCCTGGATGACACGGACGTGCAAATCGTTGGCGTGGAAGCCGGCGGCAAAGGCCTCGACACCAACGAGCACTGCGCGTCGCTGACGGCGGGCTCGCCCGGCGTCCTCCACGGCAACCGTACCTACCTTCTTCAGGATGGAGACGGCCAGATCGATGAGGGCCACTCCATTTCTGCCGGTCTCGACTATCCGGGTATTGGCCCCGAGCACAGCTATCTCAAAGACACTGGCCGCGTAGAATATGTTCCGATCATGGATGGAGAAGCGCTGGAAGCGTTCCAACTGCTCTGCAAGCTCGAGGGCATCATCCCCGCGCTCGAGCCGAGCCATGCTCTAGCCGAGATCGTCAAGCGTGCCCCCACCATGGGCAAAGACCAGATCATCGTCATGAACCTGTGTGGCCGCGGCGACAAAGACATTTTCACCGCCGCCAAGGCGCTTGGATTTGAAATGTGATGACCCAACGCCTGACCGATAAATTTGCTTCTGTCCGCGCCGAGGGCCGCCCGGCGCTTGTGACATTTCTGATGTGCGGTGATCCCGATCAGGTGACCGCAGATGATATTTTCGCTGCCTTGCCGGAAGCAGGTGCTGATATTATCGAACTGGGCATGCCTTTCTCCGACCCGATGGCGGATGGCCCGTCCATTCAGGCGGCCGGCAAGCGCGCCCTCGACAATGGGATGACGTTGCCCGGCACGCTCGAAAGCGTGCGCACCTTCCGGAAGGTCGATGACACGACACCCATCATTCTGATGGGCTACTACAATCCTATCTATATTTATGGCGTTGAGAGCTTCATTCAGGATGCTTTGGCCGCCGGGGTCGATGGTCTGATTGTCGTCGATCTGCCGCCGGAGATGGATGACGAATTGTGCGTCCCAGCCTTGGACGCCGGTCTGAATTTCATCCGCCTTGCCACGCCCACGACTGACGACAAGCGTCTTCCTGCCGTGCTCAAGAACACGTCCGGCTTCGTCTATTATGTTTCGATGACCGGCATCACCGGTGGTGCCATCAAGAGCGCTTCTGCCGTTGGCGAAGCCGTGGGTCGCATCAAGGGGCACACGGACCTTCCCGTGTGCGTGGGCTTCGGCATCAAAACCGGTGAAGACGCGGCCCGCATCGGCGCGGACGCCGATGGCGTTGTGGTGGGAACCGCGCTGGTGAATCTCGTCGCCGAAGGCATGAACGACGGCACGTCAAAGCACAAAGTGATGGATCTGGTGCGTGAACTGTCGGCTGGCGTTGCCCGTGCCAAGGCCAGCGAAGCGGCATGAGCGTCTCGACTTCTCCTCTCCGCGCGGATGATGAAGAGCGCTGGCGCGAACTCTGGCAGGGCTACCTGACATGGTATCGCAGCGAAGTGGCGGCTGACGTCACTGACCATCTTTGGCAGACGCTGGTTGCGGGTGAGGGGCGCATGTATGGACTGGCCGCGCGGCTTCACGGCGATCTCATCGGCTTCACGCACTACACATTCCACGCATCCAGCTGGACCAAGGGCGACTATTGTTACCTCGAGGACCTCTACGTGGACGGGCATGTCCGTGGCAGCGGTGCCGGCAGGGCCCTGATCAATGCCGTCCGGGAACGGGCTAACCAGCGCGGCGCTTCACGGCTCTATTGGCATACAGAGGCCAACAATGACGTCGCCCGCGGCCTCTACGACACTTTGGCGAGGGAAGCCGGGTTCGTTCAATATCGGATGCCGCTTAGCTAAAAGTGGGTCTGACCTAGCGCCTTGACTCCGCCGCTTTCGGCTCGCACATCAATCTGAAGACTGCTTTCGGAGACTTCCATGAACTGGATCAACAATCTCGTGCGCCCGCGTTTCGGCAGCCTGCTGAACAAGCGCGACACGCCGCAGAATTTGTGGATCAAGGATCCTCAGTCCGGTGCCATGGTGTTCCACAAGGATCTCGAGGACAACCAATATGTGGTGCCGGAAAGCGGCTACCACATGAAGATTTCCGTCCGTGAGCGATTCAACGCGTTCTTCGATGGCGGGCAATATTCCGAGTACACGCAACCACCTGTGCCGCAGGATCCGTTGGGCTTCCGCGACCACAAACGATATGTCGACCGCTTGAAGGAAAACCGCACCAAAACGGATCGCGAAGACTCCATCATCGCGGCGGAAGGTTCGGTCGATGGCGTACCGGTCGTGGCGGCGGCCCACGAGTTCGGCTTCATGGGTGGCTCGCTTGGAACAGCTGCTGGTGAGGCCATCGTTCTGGCGATGTTGCGTGCAGTGGAACTGAAACGCCCCTTCATCATGTTCTGCGCATCGGGCGGCGCGCGCATGCAGGAGGGCATTCTGTCCCTGATGCAATTGCCGCGCACGACGGTGGCCGTGCAGCGCCTGCGCGATGCAGGGTTGCCCTACATCGTCGTCATGGCGAACCCCACCACGGGCGGGGTCTCGGCCTCCTATGCAATGCTCGGAGACATCCACATCGCAGAGCCCGGCGCCGAGATCGGCTTTGCGGGCAAACGCGTCATCGAGCAGACCATCCGCGAGAAACTGCCCGAAGGGTTCCAGACCGCTGAATATCTCGAGAAGAACGGCATGGTAGACTTGGTCGTATCTCGTTTGGAAATGGCGGAAACCATTGGCCGGATTTTGCGCATGATGATGGGTATGCCTGCCAAGGTCGATGAGGTGCTTGCCCAGCCGGAGCCGGAAGCAGCGGTGATGACCCAGGATGGTGAAATCGAGCAAGTTGAGCCAGAGGCGTCCGAGCAGGCACCCAGCGCTTAAGTCGCATGTGCTGCTGCTGACGTGACCGCACCACCCAGTCCCGCTGAGGCGCTGATCAACGACATGATGGCGCGCTATCCCCCGGGCTTCGACCTCGGGCTTTCGCGCATCAGTGCTCTGCTTGCACTCCTTGACGATCCGCATCGGCGGCTGCCGCCAACCATCCACGTGGCCGGGACAAACGGCAAAGGGTCAACCATCGCGTTCATGCGCGCCATGTTGGAGGCTTCTGGCAGGTCCGTGCACGTTCACACATCGCCTCACCTGGTGCGCTGGCACGAGCGGTTTCGGGTCGCGGGTCATTTGGTCAGTGACCCCGCCCTGCACGATGCGCTCACTCGCGTTGATGCGGTTCTTCAAGACGAACAAGAGGGGACGCGGGGCGTCACCGTCTTTGAGATTATGACGGCTGTCGCCTTTCTGCTTTTCTCCGAAACGCCGGCTGATGCGCTCCTCTTGGAGGTTGGTCTGGGCGGTGAGTTCGACGCCACCAATGTGATCGAAAGGCCCGCAGCTTGTGTCATCGCGCCCATAGCCCTCGATCATCAGGCCCATCTTGGGAACACGATTGGCGAGATCGCGGGCGCGAAGGCGGGTATCATCAAGCGGGGTGCGCCGGTCGTCAGCGCCGCCCAACACGATGATGCGCGCGAGGTGATTGAGGCCGTCGCCGGGCGCCACGGTACATCCGTCATCTTTGCCGATCAGGATTTTCAGGGTTTCCCGGAGCGCGGGGGAATGATCTTTCAGGACACGTCCGGGCTCATGGACCTGCCTTCACCCGCGCTTTTGGGAGAACATCAGTTCGACAATGCTGCGCTGGCGATTGCCAGCCTGAAAGCGGCAAGCTTCGAGCTTTCCGTTGAGCAGGTGTCTGAAGGATTGAGATCTGTCGTTTGGCCGGGCCGGATGCAGCGCATGCCGGAGGGCGAGCTCAACAAGCTGATTCCGGGGCACGAGGTTTGGCTCGATGGTGGGCACAATCCTCATGGTGCCGAGGCCGTTGCGTCGGTGTTGGACGCCAGAGGTGCGACCGACACGGCGCTCGTCTGCGGTATGCTGAACACCAAGGACCCCGAGGGCTACTTTCGCGCGCTGAGCAAAGTGGTGAGCGGAGTCATCACCGTCCCCATCACATCGTCAAATGCCGGAGTGCCAGCCGGTGATCTGGCGGCTACCGCCCGATCCGCTGGCTTGAAGGCGCACGACGCCGATAGTCTGACGGACGCGCTGCAACAGCTGACAGGGAACTCGAACCAGCCGGTCTTGATCGGCGGTTCGCTCTATCTGGTGGGCGATGCCCTCGCCCAGAACGGAACGCCGCCGGTCTGAGTTACCGCGCCGATCGATGCCCCCGCATCATCTCCCGCTTGCCCGCATAGCCGGGGAATTTCTCAACCTCGAAACCGCTCGCACGCAGGTTGCGCCGCACCCATCCCGCCGATGTATAGGTGGCAAAGGTGCCGCCAGGCTTGGTCTTGTCAAAGACTGACTGCAGCAGGCCCCGCTCCCACAGCTCCGGGTTTCGCGATGGGGCGAAGCCATCAAGATACCAGGCGTCAAACTGCTCGGGGCGTTGCGACAACACTTCTCTCGCATCGCCAAGGATCAAGCGAAGTTCGACGCCATGCCATTCAAGCCGCTGCTCACCAGCGCTGGGTGGCCAATGGTCTGAAAGAAACGCCGCGCCTTCGGCGAGTTCAGGCCATGGTTCCAGGCTGCGGCTCAGATCAGCAGCGCTCATCGGAAAGGCTTCGAAAGACACGAAGACCAGTTTGCCAACAGATCCTGACTCCGCCCACTGGCGCGCGGTCTCGAGGAAGTTCAGCCCTGTTCCAAAGCCAAGTTCACCAACTATAAAAGTCTCGTCGCTCCTCAAAGCACCCCAGCGTCCTTGCAGATCGTTGCACCCGATGAAGACGTGAGCCGATTCCGCGCGCCCATCGGCCTTGGAGAAGTAGGTGTCACCAAAGCGCTCATTGCGGGGTGTCGGTCCGTCGAACTGAATGCTATCGGCAGGGCGAGTGTCAGACTCAGAATTCATGCCCCGTCTTTGCGCAACCAGACCTTTGGGACAAGCCATGCCTACCGTTGATCTCGCCATTGCCGGGGCCGGTGTCTTCGGCTTGCAACTGGCCCGCCAGGCTCTGCTGCAGGGACTCTCAGTCGCAATATTCGATGCGCGGCGGGTTGGCGAGGGGGCGTCCGGTGGCCCCTTGGGCGCACTGATGCCGCACATCCCGGATCGGTGGAACGCCAAGAAGCAGTTCCAGTTTGATGCTCTGCGAGAATTGGAAGGCGAGTGCCTGGCGCTAGAGGAAGCAACAGGCCTCGGCACAGGATATGGGCGGGTGGGCCGTATGATGCCACTTCGAGAAGAGCGTTTTATCGCGCTTGCCGAGGAGCGGGCTCACGGAGCGCAAGCGCACTGGGAGGGCAAATTCGCCTTCAACCGTATGGAGCCAGATCCGAACTGGATTGATCCTCGGCTTGCCACCCACGGAGCTGTGCTCGACACATTGGCAGCGCGGTTGCACCCGTCATCCTATCTTTCGGCCCTGGCGAAGTTCGTGGCGGATCATCCAAACGGCCGACTTTATGAGCGAACTGAAGTTCCTCTTGCTGCCACGGAGGGCCGCCGGATAGAGACCGCCGATGGTCCGCTTTCCTTTGCGCATCTTGTTCTGGCGGCAGGCTATCAGTCCTTCCCATGGCTCAAGGGCATAATCGAGGTCGAGCCCGGAACCGGCGTCAAAGGCCAAGCAAGGGTTGTGAAGGCTGCCGCGCCCGCCGAAGCTCCAATCCTTTACGATGATGGCTGCTACGTCGTGCCCCACGCCAATGGAACAATCGCTGTGGGCTCAAGCTCGCAGAAGCAATGGACCGATGAACGTGCTCCCGATCCAGAGGCTTGGACCTTTTGGGACAAGGCTCTGGCTTTGTGTCCTGCCTTGCGCGAAGCGCCCATCATCGGCGAGTGGGCCGGCGTTCGGCCCCGCGCCATGAGTGCTGATCCCATGATCGGGCCTGTTCCGGATCAGGACGGCCTTTGGGTCTTTACCGGGGGCTTCAAGATTTCGCTCGGCATTGCCCATCTCGCGGGTCGAGCGCTCGTGCATCAGATTACGAGCTTGGACGAACAGACAGCTTTGCCGGAGAGCTTCAGAGCAGAGGTGCACCTCGCAGCGGCGCGCTCTGCTAGCTGAATCTGTCGAGGTCAAACGTCTGTACGTCGGCTACGAGTTCGGCAAAAGCGTTGATAGAGGAGGCGATCAGCGCCTCGCCCTTCTCAGCCGTGGCGGCTAGTGCATTGCCGACAACGCCGTAGCGGTTCAAATCTTCCATCCGCCAGCCAAAACTGTGCGGACCGTACGCGCGCAAATGCTTGAACTCCTCCACAAAGGATTGTTGCTCTGATCCGAAGTCTTCCGCCGCTTCCATGCGCACGAGCTCGGGGCGCAAGGCCAGCATGAGCGACGTCTCGATATCGCCGCCATGGATTCCGAGCGCTTTCTCGGTTTCGCCAAAGATGGAAGTCGCATCACCCAAGCGACTCCACGATGTGGCGACGCAGAGCATATTGGCGTGGCGCAGTTCCAAAGCGATCTGGTCCAGCAAAGCAGAATTCCCGCCGTGAGAGTTCAGGAGGATGAGCCGCCGAATGCCCGATGCGGCGAGGGACTCGCCGATCTGAACCCAAGCTGCCTTAGCCGTGTCGGCGGTGAGGGTGAGCGTCCCTGGGAAGGCCGCATGTTCGTCGGATTTTCCGATGGTCTGCACCGGCAGGAACGTCGCCGGCAGACCTTCGCCATGCTCGGCGATGAACCGTCCGATCAGACCTTGATTGATGAAGCTGTCGGTGCCGAGTGGCAGGTGCGGGCCGTGCTGTTCCGTTGCCGCAACCGGCAGAACGGCAACCCATTCCTCCAGATGAGCCGAGGCCTCTGCAATATCCGTCGAGGTCATCTCGGCAAAATAGGGCTCAGGCCAACGTGTTTTGTCAGACATTCAAGCCTCCCGCACGACCAGCAGATCATGGCCCAATGTGACCGGGCCGCCCATGAGCACATCGCCCTCAACGAAATTGCCCAGGTCTCGTGGCTGGTCGCCATAGTTGAAGAAATACCGCGTCCGCCCGTACCGTGTGGTGCGCACGCCATCGGGCAGGTTCATCATGGGCAGGCCTGCCATCTCCACCATCTCCGCCATGAGAGCCGTCAGCGGCTCCTCTTCCAGCACGCCGCACAGGTAATGGCGCTTGCCCGCCCGCCAGAGCGCCGGGTGACCATCCTGGGTCATGCGGGTGATCACTGCTTCATCGCCCATCGGCTCTGTGAACTCCCGCCACTTGATGAAGTCCGCCTGCATGGCGCCCGTTCTTTCCAGTGGCACGGATAGGCCGGGCCGCAGGCTTTCAACACGTTTCACACGGATGGGCATGATACTCTGCAGCGCGCCGGGCGGAAGTGAGTCAGGGATCTGGAAATCGGGGGTTTTCGAAGCGGTCCGCGGAGCAAAGAGCTGCACCGCATCAGTCGCTTCGAGGGCTTTGGCGGCTTCAGGTTCCAGCGTCAGAAGCGCCGGGACGAGCACCAGCTTGTAGCCGTCTAACGGCGCGCCGGCGGGAACGATGTCGATATCGAGCCCCAGCCGCCGGGCTGCGCGGTACCAGCGAAGAACCGCCAGGAACATATCATAGCTCTCGCCCTGCGGCTGGATTTGGCCGGTCCAAACGGACGCATAATCGAACACCAGAGCGACAGGCGCCCGTTCGAGTTCGTCGCACTTCAGGTCCAGCGCACGGAGCTCCTCGGCCACCTGCGCGGCCTCCCGTGCGCCATCATCAGGGCTGCCGTCTGGTAGGTTCAAACCTGCATGATATTGCTCTTGTGCAAACGGCGCCTGCCGCCAGCGGAAATAGCTCACCAGTTCCGCACCATGGGCGATGGCTTCATGGGTCCAAAGCCGTACCATGCCTGCGGCCGGGGCCGGGTTCCAGCGCGCCCAGTTCACGGGACCTGGCTGTTGTTCCATCACCCACCAGCGGCTGCGTTTGTCAGACGCCCTTACTTTGCCGCAGGCGCGATAGAGATCGTGGTGGAACGCTTGAAAATCTGGGTCTCCGGCGTGGGCATATGTGTTGCGGCGTTCCTCGGTTGGACCAACGCGCTCCAGAAAACCCAGCGGGTAAGAGTCCCAGGAGGCAATGTCGAGGTCGCGGGACACATCGAAATGATCGAACTCCGTGAACCAGCCCATGAAGTTATGCACGATGGGAACGTCGGGCGTGATCTCGCGGAGATAGTGGCACTGAATCGCGTTGAAGACCCGAACTTGATCCGATGAAAAACGCCGAAAATCCAGCATATGGCTCGGATTGATCTCGGTGACTGGCTGAAGTGGGAGATCGACCTCTTCGTAGGAACGGTACTCCATCGACCAGAACACATTGCCCCAAGCTTCGTTGAGAGGCGCTATGTCATTTTGGCCGTACTTTCCCGCCAGCCAGATCCTGAAGTCGCGTCTCGCGCTCTCTGAATAGCTGATGATCGTATCATGGCAGCCATACTCATTGTCGGTTTGCCATGCGCAGAGCGCCGGGTGGTCCTTCACGGCTTCGGCCATGGCCTTGATGATGCGGGCACACTCGGCTCTGTAGCCCGTATGGCTGAAGCAGTAGTGCCGTCGTGACCCGAATCCACGTGGGTCGCCATTTTCATCGACGGCCAGCATGTCGGGCATTCTGTCCACAAGCCATTTGGGCGGTGTTGCGGTGGGCGTGCCGACAATCACTTTGAGGCCCGCGGCGTGGAGCACGTCCATGGCGCGGAGCAACCAGTCAAACGTCAACTGTCCCGGCTCGGGCTCGTAGCGGGTCCAGGCAAACTCGCCGATCCGCACGTGGGTGATGCCGATCCTGGCCATTTGTGCTGCGTCTTCAGCCCATTGGCTCTCCGGCCAGTGTTCCGGATAGTAGCAGACCCCGAGGGTGGGGCGGTGGATTGCATCCAGCATGAGGGTGATTCCGGTGGTTAAGCTGAAACAGGCGGCTTGTTAGGAGAAGCGGAGTTGTGCGGCAACTCGTCCACCTAAGGTCTTATGGACGAAAACAGGGCCGCTCAATAGCTTGGCGTCGACTGGAGGCAGTTGCATGGAGGAGTGCGGCTGCTCACCGCCCGCCCAAGAGTTCGCTCCCACAGCGGTTTGGCCAGATGGCGCGGTCCAGTGATGACTGAACGCAGGATTCCTTGGGAGGAACTATATGTCTGAAACAAAAACTACCGTTGGCCGCCGCTCGGTACTGAAAGGTGGTGCTGTCGCCGGTGCAGCCCTCGCAACGCCGCACTTTCTGATCAATGGCGCCAATGGCGCTGCCCATGCTGGCTATGTGAACGCCCCAACCGGTGACACCGTCACACTGGGCTTCAACGTACCTCAGTCCGGCCCATATGCCGACGAAGGTGCTGACGAGCTGCGTGCCTATGAGCTGGCTGTCGAACACCTGAACGGCGGCGGCGATGGCGGCATGATGAACACCTTCTCGTCCAAGGCGCTGAAGGGGAACGGCATCCTCGGCAAGAAGGTCGAGTACGTCACAGGTGACACGCAGACCAAGTCTGACGCCGCCCGCGCATCGGCCCGTTCGATGATCGAAAAAGACGGCGCCATCATGATCACTGGCGGTTCGTCTTCCGGTGTGGCTGTGGCTGTGCAGGCTCTCTGTCAGGAAGCCGGCGTCATCTTCATGGCTGGTCTGACCCACTCCAACGACACCACCGGTAAGGACAAGAAGGCCAACGGTTTCCGTCACTTCTTCAACTCCTACATGTCCGGTGCCGCGCTGGCGCCGATCCTCGGCGCGAACTACGGCAAAGACCGCCGCGCCTATCACCTGACCGCCGACTACAACTGGGGCTACACCACAGAAGAAGCTGTGCGTACCTCGACCGAAGCCATGGGTTGGGAAACCGTTGCTGCAGTGAAAACACCACTGACGCAGACTGACTTCTCGTCCTACATCGCTCCTGTCCTGCAGTCCGGTGCTGACGTTCTGGTTCTGAACCACTACGGCGGCAATATGGTGAACTCGCTCACCAACGCTGTTCAGTTCGGCCTGCGTGAGAAGGAAGTGAACGGTAAGAACTTCGAGATCATCGTTCCGCTCTACTCCCGCCTGATGGCGAAGGGTGCTGGTGAGAACGTGAAGGGCATCTTCGGTTCCACCAACTGGCACTGGTCGCTGCAGGATGAGGGCTCCAAAGCCTTCGTGAAGTCCTTCGGTGAGAAGTATGGCTTCCCGCCATCGCAGGCTGCTCACACCTGTTACGTGCAGGCTCTGCTCTATGCAGATGCTGCTGAGCGTGCTGGCACGTTCAACCCATGCGGCATCGTCGAAGCTCTCGAAGGCTTCGAGTTCGACGGCATGGGCAACGGTCCAACCCTGTACCGTGCTGAAGACCACCAGTGCTTCAAAGACGTTCTGGTTGTGAAGGGTAAAGAGAACCCGACTTCCGAGTTCGACCTTCTCGAAATCGTGGAAGTCACACCAACCAGCCAGGTCACCTATGACGCCTCCATCTTTGGCGGCGAGCTGGGCACCTGTAACCCAGGCGCATAAGCGCTCACCAATCGGTGGCGGACGGTCGAGTGCTGTCCGCCACACCCTGCCGCGGCAAAGATGCACGGCAAGAAGACATGGAGAGCAGCAGCGCGGCGGCGGCCGCAAGCAGCCTCTCGGACAATTTCGCTTATTCAGCCCGCAAGGCGCTTCACAATTGCAGCGCATAGCAGCGCTGCATGTTCATCCCGGGAACGGACTAGAGATAGGTTTTACCGATGGAAGCCATCGTTCTTCAAATCCTTAACGGTCTGGACAAAGGCTCCGCCTATGCCCTGATCGCGCTTGGATTGACACTGATTTTCGGCACACTGGGTGTGGTGAATTTCGCCCACGGCGCACTCTTCATGATCGGCGCCTTCTGTGCCGTGACACTCAACAAGTTCCTCACTCTGTCCCGCACGGTTGTGGATGAGAGCCGGAAAGACTTCTTGGGCAATCCGCTCAAGGTTGACGTGCCTTATGTGAACGATTGGTTCGGCGAGGTGGCGGGCAGTGCCATCATCGACTGGTCGGTCCCGTTGGCAATCCTGTTTGCGATACCCGTCATGATGGTGATTGGCATCGTTATGGAGCGCGGCCTCATCAAGCACTTCTACAAGCGCCCACACGCCGACCAGATCCTCGTGACGTTTGGCCTCGCCATCGTTCTCCAGGAGATCATCAAGTACTTCTACGGCGCCAATCCGATCCCAACTCCGGCTCCCGATGCGTTCCGAGGTTCCTTCGATTTCGGTGCCATGCTCGGCTTTGATCCCAATGTGATCATCTATCCGTACTGGCGCCTGGTGTACTTTGCTTTTGCCGCCGTCGTGGTTGGGGCCGTGTTCGCCTTCCTGCAGTTCACCACCTTCGGCATGGTCGTTCGCGCCGGTATGGCTGATCGTGAAACGGTCGGGGTGCTCGGCATCAATATCGACCGTCGTTTCACCATCATGTTTGGCCTTGCGGCTGTCGTGGCTGGCCTGGCCGGTGTTATGTACACGCCCATCAACTCGCCCAACTATCACATGGGCATGGACTTTCTGGTCCTGAGCTTCGTTGTCGTGGTTGTGGGTGGCATGGGCAGCCTGAGCGGTGCCGTTCTCGCTGGCTTCCTGTTGGGCGTTCTGGAGAGCTTCGCTTCCATGGGTGCCGTTCTGAACGTTCTGCCCGGCCTCAACCAGATTGTGATTTATCTCGTCGCCATCATCATTCTGCTCACCCGGCCTCGTGGCCTGATGGGCCGCCGCGGCGTCATGGAGGACTGACCCATGCTGGGACTCAACTCAAAAGATCTGCGCCTTTTCCTATTGGTTGCGGCGCTGGCGATCTTCGCACCCTTCATCCTGAACCCGTTCCCCGAGAGCTCCGCACTCGCGCAGTTCAACGCTGGCTATCCCGATTTGATGCAGCGATTTGTGATCTTCGGGATCTTCGCGATCGGCTTCAATATCCTGTTCGGCCTGACTGGCTATCTCAGCTTCGGCCATGCTGCCTTTCTGGGTGTCGGATCCTACGCCGCCATCTGGATGATGAAGCTTCTCACCATGAACATTTTGCCCGCCATTGTGATGGGCATCATCGTGGCGGGTCTGTTCTCGGTGGTCGTTGGTTACATCTGTTTGCGGCGGTCAGGGATCTATTTCTCGATCCTCACACTGGCGTTTGCGCAGATGTCTTACGCTCTGGCCTATTCGGTTCTGACGCCGATTACCGGCGGCGAGACCGGACTGCAGCCCAAAGTTGACGATGCCCGCGCGCTCGACGCTGCCGTCACAGACGGCATCATTCCCCGCGCAAATCTCTTCGGCGTGGAGATGGGCGACAGCTATCTGCTCAATGCTGGCGGTTGGTTGTTCACGTTCAATGCGGGCTACTACATCGCTGCGCTGGTCATGTTGATTGCCTTTTACGTGTCCATCCGCATCTTCCGCTCGCCGTTTGGCATGATGCTGCGGGCCGTCAAATCCAACCAGAACCGCATGGGTTATACCGGCATTGACGCCAAGCCCTACACGCTGGCCGCCTTCGTGATCTCCGGCATGTATGCCGGGCTGGCTGGTGGCCTCATGGTGGCCATGGATACGCAGGCTGGTCCTGAGCGCATGTTCTGGACGGCCTCGGGCGAGGTCGTTCTGATGACCATCCTGGGCGGAGCGGGCACTTTGCTTGGTCCCGTGCTGGGCGCTGGCCTGATCAAATATATGGAGAACATCGTCTCCAAGATTAACAAGGGTATCCTGGAAACCTGGTTCTCAATCTTCCCTGATGGCCTGAGCGACTTCTTCGTGACGATCATCTATCCGTTCATCGGCAAAGGCTGGCACCTGACACTGGGTCTCATGTTCATGCTGGTCGTGATCTTCCTGCCCGGCGGCGTCATGGAAGGCATCCAGCGCATCGGTGGTCTGTTCCGCCGCAAGCGCACGGAGCCGGACCAGACCTCAGGCGCCACCACTGCAACCTCAAAAGCTTCGGCATCCGAAGCGCAGCCTGCAGAGTAGGAAGCGCACAATGGCAACTTTCGACCGCAACATCGTTCTTCATGTCGCCGACGTTCAAAAGAGTTTTGGTGGCCTGAAGGCCCTGCGCGACCTCGACCTCAGCGTTGAGGAAGGCAAGACTCACGCCATCATCGGCCCCAATGGTGCCGGCAAATCCACCATGCTGAACGTGTGTGTGGGGCGCCTGGAGCCCGATTCCGGTTCCGTGACCTTTGATGGCACCGTCATCACCGGCAAGAAGCCCCATGAGATCAATCAGCTTGGCGTCAGCCGCGTTTTCCAGACACCTGAGATTTTCACCGACCTCAGCCTGTTGGAAAACGTCATGGTTCCGGCTTTTGCCAAGCGCGACGGCGAGTTCACCTTCAACGCCATCACCGCGCTTTCCCGGGAAACCGCGCTGCGGGAAGAAGCGGAACACATTCTGGAGGATGTCGGCCTGTTTGAACGCCGGTTTGACACATCCGGATCGCTCTCGCGCGGGGACAAGCGGAGACTGGAACTGGCCATGTGCCTCATCCAGCATCCGCGCCTGCTGCTGCTGGATGAGCCAACCGCGGGCATGAGCCGCCACGACACGAACCGGACCATTGATCTCCTCAAGAAGATCAAGGAACGCGGTATGACCAAGATCATCATCGAACACGACATGCACGTGGTGTTTAGCCTTGCGGACACGATCTCCGTGCTTGCGCAGGGACACATCATTGCCGAAGGCGCGCCCGACGAAGTGCGCGGCGACCCACGGGTGCAGGAAGCCTATCTCGGAGGGGCACACGAATGAACGCGATCGATCCCAACATTGCGGCCAAGGCAGATGACGCTGGCTCCGACGCGCCTTTCTTCTCTGTCCGCGATATCCACTCCTACTATGGCGAGAGCTACATCGTTCAGGGCGTCTCGTTCGACGTTTCTCAGGGCGAAGTCGTCGCCCTCCTGGGCCGAAACGGGGCCGGCAAGACATCGACGCTGCGCACCATTGCCCGCATCGACGATCCGGAACTGAGGCGCGGCGAAATCTGGCTGCAAGGCCAGCCTGTTCACAAGCTCAAGAGCTATGAAGCGTCAAACGCAGGCATTCAGCTTGTTCCCGAAGATCGTCGCATCATTCAGGGTCTGACCGTCGAGGAAAATCTCCAACTGGCCCAAGTCTCCGGCGCAAAAGGCTGGGAGATTGAACGCGTTTACGAGAGCTTCCCCCGCCTCGCCGAGCGTCGCACGCAAGAAGGCACCACCATGTCCGGTGGCGAGCAGCAGATGCTGGCGGTCGCCCGCGCTCTGGTGCGCGACACCAAACTGCTGCTGCTCGATGAGCCCTACGAAGGTTTGGCGCCGGTTATCGTGCAAGAGATCGAGAAGATCGTGGCCGACGTCAAAGAGCTCGGTATCACCACCATCATCGTAGAGCAGAATGCCGTGGCGGCGTTGCAGCTCGCGGATCGAGCGATCATCATTGATATGGGCGAAGTGGCCTTCGAAGGCACGGCCAAGGAAGTGCTGGATAATGAGGAGCTTCGCCACGAATATCTGGCGATCTGACTTTTCATCCTTCTTCTGGTCTGCTGCACCGGTCGGTGAAAAACGCGCCGACACGCTGGATGGCCCCGCTCCCTTTGGCTGGCGGGGCTTTTCACGCACGCGTGTGCGGGTTAGTGCTGCGCCTCAACATTTGAAGTTCAGCGTGGCGCAGGCAGATCGTGTCTTGGGCTACGCTCTTGAAATACGGAGGCCGGCCCCGCCGGCACGCGCCGAATGAAGCCAGTCGCTATCATCGCATCGTCTTTCCGCCTGCCGAAAAACCTCGCTTCGCTGGATGACATCGCAACGGCTCTCGCTGCCAAGCAGCGTCAGATCAGCCCGATTGGCAATGATCGCTGGAACCACGACCTCAACTACCATCCCGATCGTGCGCGCCGTGGCTACACCTATGCCAACCATGCGGGTTTGATTGAAGGCGATCCCCAGGCGTTTGACCCACGCCCCTTCGGCGTCAATCGCCGCGAGGCTGACCAGATGGACCCGCAGCAAAAGCTGTTGCTGGAGCTGACCCACGAGACCGTCCACCAGACGCTCTACAGCCGGCAGGCGTTGGAAGGTCGCGACATCGGCGTATTCATGGGCGTGTCATCCATCGATGCCGGTTTTCTTTATGGTCAGGACTCTCTGGCCGGAGACAGCTATTTTATGACGGGGACGACCCAGTCACTCGTCTCCAACCGCATCAGCCATGTGTTCGGCTGGAATGGCCCCAACACGCCCGTTGATACCGCATGTTCGTCCTCACTGGTCGCCATTGATGCAGGTCTGAAATCGCTTGCCAGCGGTGAGACTGAGATGGTGCTCATCGGTGGCGTCTCGGTTTTGCTCAACTCCATGAGCTTTGTGGGTTTTGCCGGTGCCAACATGCTGTCCGCCACCGGAGAGTGCCACGTCTTCGATCAGAAGGCCGATGGCTACACACGCGGCGAGGGGGCAGGTGTAGCTCTGTTGAAGCCTCTTGATGCGGCTCTCCGGGATGGTGACCCTATTCAGGCCATTATCCGCTCGGCTGGCATCAGCCATAACGGCCACAACAATCTCGTGTCCTTCCCAAAGCGCGAAGCTCAGGCGAAACTGATCGCAGAGCAGATGGAACGTGCTGGCGTCGGCGCAGAAGACTTCGCTTATTTCGAAGCGCACGGGACGGGGACACCCGTCGGCGATCCGGCTGAGGCGTGGGCCATTGGCAGCGCTGTCGGCGCTGGCCGGTCAGAGCCGGTCCCCATTGGTTCGGTCAAAGGCAATGTCGGCCATTTGGAGCCCGCCTCCGGTATGGCGGGTCTCGGCAAGGTGCTGGCCTCGTTCCGCTCGAACCAGCTTCTGCCGCAGGCCAACTTCCTGGAGCCCAGCCAAGGCATCGCCTTCGATGATTGGAACATCGAAGTCGTCAACGAAGCCCGAGCTGAAGACTTTTCGAAACGTCGGATGGTCGGCTTGAATTCATTCGGATTTGGTGGCGTCAACGGATCTATGGTTCTTGAGGCACCCGGGGAGCATGCCCGTCCGAAATATGTGCCCAGTGCGGTGCCGGCTAACCTCCCACCAGCGCGGCTTCTGGCAAGCGCCTGGAGCGATGACGCGCTTGCGGATCGCTGCAAACATGTCGACGATCTCGCCGGGGCTGCTGTCGATCCGCGATTGGCGGGTACCCTTGCTGCGCGACTGGAGGATGCGCCGAAACGTGCTATTCGACTGGCGTCCGGGGAATGGGTGTCTGCTGATGCAGTGGCGCTCAGCAGTGCGTCGGGCCCTGTTTTCGTCTTTTCTGGAAATGGCTCCCAGCGGCCCGGTATGGGGCGCTTGGCTCTCCAGACCGATGAGGCCTTCCGCACTGCATTTGCGCGGGTTGCTGCCATACTTGAGCCAGAGCTCGGCTTTGATCCGCTTGAAGCGTTGCTCAATGAAGACACCGATGTGGACCTTGAGGACACTTCGATCAGCCAGCCGCTCCTGTTTGCCCTTCAGGCGGCTTATGTCGACCGAATGGCAGCCGACGGCATCATGCCAGCGGCAACCATTGGCCATTCCGTGGGTGAGGTGGGCGCAGCCTACGCCGCCGGAGCGCTCGATCTCGAAGCGGCCTGCCAGGTCGTTGTTGCCCGGTCCGCCGCTCAGAACAATACGCGCGGTGATGGCCGTATGTACGCCGTCCTCACTGGCGCCGACGCGCTGGATGCTGACGATCTGCGCGAGCGCTTCAACGCCCATATTGCGGGCCTCAACTCGCACAAGGTTACCGCGATTACTGTCCTTGGCGAAGCAGATGGCTTTGTGGCTGAGATGGAAGCGCGCGGTATCCGCGCCATCGACATCGGTATTGACTATCCCTTCCACTCACCGGGCATGGAGCCTGTGAAAGAGCCGCTGGCACTGCTGCTCGAGGGGCTGCAGGCCGGTGCGCCCAAGGTGCCGCTCTTCTCCACCATGACCGGTGATCTGTGGACCGGCGGCGAGATGGGCGCTGACTATTGGTGGAACAATGTGCGCGAGCCGGTCAGCTTCGGAAGCGCCATGAATGCAGCGCTTGATGCCGGCCATCAGCATTTCATTGAGATCGGTCCGCAACCCATTCTGGTGCGCCATCTGCGGGACATCGCTCAGAAGGCTGAGGTGGAGGTCGCTGTCTCGGAGATCGACGCCATTGAGGACCCGCGCAAGGATGATGGGTCACCCAAAAGCCTTGAAGCACGCATCGCAACCTTCTGGGCCATGGGTGCGCAGGCCGACATGGCCCGCTTCATTGGCGCAGAGCCGAAAATTGATCCAGCGATTGAACTGCCGTCATACCCTTACGACCGGGAGCATCACGGCTTTTCCCTCACACAGGACGGCCCAATCTGGCGCACTGCCCAGCGTGCCCACCCGCTTTTGGGCGACCGCCGACCGCCTGCAAACGTCTTCCGGAACCAGATCGACCATATCCGATACCCTTTCCTCGTCGGTCACCAGGTTCAGAACCGCGTGCTGTTTCCCGGCGCCGGCACCATGGAACTCATGGTCAGCGCGGCTCGCATCTTCAGCGAACAGGACTCGTCAGCACCCGTTCGCCTGACAGACTTTACGCTTCTGCGGCCCATGGAACTCAGCGCTGACGAGTGCACCAGTGTGGAAACGCGGTGGGATGAGAACTCAGGCACAATCTCCGTGCTGATCCGCCCTGCCGTACAGCTCGGTCCGTTCCGACCGCATGCCACAGCGACGGTGCTGCCAGGCCTGCAAGCGGCGGCGGACGGCTGGTCTCTTCCTGAAGTCGCGGCTACCAACGAGACGATGAAGAAGGGCGAACTCTATGCCCTCACCGAGGCGCTGGATCTGCAATATGGTCCGCACTTCAGATGCGTTGACTCGGTCACGACACTAGACGACCGATCGGTCGTTGCACAGCTCAGCTATCCCGGTGAGCCTCTCGAGGGCGAGCGCCCCACCGATCATGGCCTCGCCTTTCATCCCGGTTTGCTGGATGGTGCTTTCCAGGCAGCGCTGGCGCTTCTCGCGCGGACAGAGGGTGATGCGGGCACCTTTGTTCCGCAGGGCGCTGAGACGATCCATTTCTTTGGCGATGAGGCGTCAGCACGCCGCGTTCTTGTGACGCTTCACCATGCCAGCGAAGAAAGCGTCGTCGCCGACATCGCCATGTTTGATGATGAAAGCGCACCGCTGGTCGCGATTGATCGCCTGCGTCTGATGCCCATGCCGTCCGCAGGTCGCCCGACAGTCGATCGTCAGACTTTGCTCGCACCTCAGTGGCTGCCGGTGGAGCCCCTGCCTTTGCCGACAGAGGCCTCGCTTGGCGAGCCTCAAGGCAGCCCGCTTGACGAGCTGACACTTCGAACGATCGCCCATGGCTTCCAACAGGTTGGCAAGGCATCCGGCCTCTCGGACGGACACTTCTCCCTTGATCTGGCGATGGATCGCGAGATGATTTCCGAGGCCAATGCAGAAGCCGCAGCAAGCCTGCTGGTCGAGCTTGAGTTTGAACCAACCGATCAAGATGGCGTCTTGGCTTTGGGTGGTGCGGACACTGTGGAAAGCCTTGAGGCAGAATGGCGGCAAGCAGCGGCTGAACATCCGGAGCGGGGAGCGGAACTCAGCGTTCTGGCGCACCGAATACACCAGACAGCTGCTGTCCTCGCCGGCGATGAAAGGGCTGTTGCCGCTGAAGCGCCTCTGACAGACGCGCTGCGCCGTACGGGGCTCGATCATGGCTTGGGCTCAAGACTCGCTGAGACAATTGGCGCATCGCTGCCGGAACACATTGTTCGGCTTCGCCTGCGCTTCGCAGGAGCGCGCATGGCCGCAATTATTGGCCAGACATTGGGTGCCCTGCGCAGACGGCGGCCCGCCCAGTGCATAGATGTGCAAATCCTCGCGCAGGACGGGGAAGCACTGATCCGCGCGCAGAACGATCTGGCGGGCTTCTCCGGTGTGACGATTGTTCTGCCTGAGGAACTGGAGAGCCTCCCACCGGCTGATATGGTTGTGCGCATGCCGGACTTCGTTGCGGCGGAAGGCGATGATGAATCGTCGCGCGATCTGGCTGCCGAGTTTTCCGGTTGCCCGATGGGCACCGTGGTCATGGAAGCGGGGTCGCTGGCGAGCGTGACCGCCGACTTCCTGCTGGGTCTCAATGGCGAGGCCGCCGCTCCGGCTGACAGCGCCCTGTGGCGGCTCAAGTCCGACAGGACAGCCCGAATTCAAGCCATTCAGATCATGCCAAAAGCTTTGCCGACGGCGCTCGAAAGCACCATGGTTCTGGATGTCCGAAGCCACGCGCTTGCTGACAGTGTCGTGTCTTCGCTGCATCGGATTTCAAGCCAGCTTGCTTCTGCCAGCTCAGAAAGCCTGGACCGGTTCGTTCTGGTGACGCGTCAGGGAGATGTCTGGCAGGAGGGCCTGGCAGCGGCACTGGGATGTGTCGCCAACGAAGCCAACTGGCCCACTTACATGCACATTGCCGTTGAGGCTGATGTGGACCTTGATGGTGGCGTCGATGGCGCAGTGGCGCGGCATCTCGGCGAGAACGCGGTCAGGGTCACCGCCAAAGGCGAGACGGTGATGCGCCACGTGCCTCTTGATCACGCCGCCGATGCGCTGAAGGGCGCTGAGAAGCCAAGTTTCACACGCCGCCTGCGCGGCGTTCTGGAGCCCGTGCCGCGTGAGCCAATAGTCATCAAAGAGCCAGGCGCCGGTGAAATTGTACTCGCCGCCGAGGCGAGCGGCCTGAACTTCCGCGATGTGATGTATGCCATGCGCCTCCTGCCCGCTGAGGCTCTGGAGGATGGCTTTACCGGTGCAACCATTGGCATGGAGGCTGCCGGAACCGTGGTGGCCGTTGGTGATGGCGTAACCCGCTTCAAAGTAGGTGATCGCGCGGTCGCCTTTGCGTCAGACGCTTTTGCAAGTCACGTCATCGCCAAGGAGATGGCGTCCATCGCGCTGCCAGCCTCCTTGTCTGCGCCAGCGGCTGCCACGCTTCTGACGTCATACGTGACGGCGTGGTACGGATTGGTCGACTGCGCGCGTGTGAAGGCTGGTGATCTTGTGCTGGTGCAGGCTGGCGCTGGTGCCCTGGGTCTCGCCGCCATTCAGGTTGCCCGACATTTGGGATGCCGGGTTGTGGCGACGGCCGGATCCGGCGTCAAACAGGCCGTGGTGCAGGCCATGGGCGCGGAGTTCGTAACCCAATCGCGCGATGGTTCCTTCGCAGCTGTTCTGGAAGAACGATATGGCCGCCAGCAATTTGCCTGTGTCCTGAACTCCGTCAGCGGTGCGGCCGTCGAAGATGGCATATCGCTGCTCAAGCCGTTCGGTCAGTTCGTGGAGTTCGGCAAGCGTGACTTCTACGAAAATCGTCCGATGTTCATGAAGCAGTTGCGCCGCAACATCACGTTCCACGGCGTCGATACCGATCAGTTGCTGCGCTATGAGCCTGAGATGGCAGGCCGCATCCTTCAGGAGCTTATGGAGCGTCTGCAGGCAGGTGATCTGACTCCGCTTCTGCATGAGCAGGCAGATGTGTCACTGCTGGGTTCCGTCATGGCTGACATGCAGTCCAGTCGGCACGTCGGCAAACTTGTTCTGACCCATCCGACGTCTGACGCTGCTTTGCAGGCTGCCGTTCAACCCGCAGAACGTGTGCATGGCTGTAAAGTGCCATCAAGCGGCGCGATCGCCGTTGTCGGCGGTGCGGCGGGCTTTGGCTTTGCAGCGGTTGAGCGTCTTGCTCGAATGGGTGGCTCATCCATCTATGTCATCACACGTCGCGGCAAGTTTGACGAAGAACATGCGGCCAAGGCCGAGGCCCTGACCGCCGAGACCGGTTGTGCCGTTCAGGCCCTTGCCGCCGACGCCAGCGATCAAGAACAGCTTTCCGCCGCTTTCGATCAGATCCGGTCAGAGGCCGGCGCACTGACCGGTGTGGTTCAGGCTGCGCTCGTATTGGCCGATGGTATGGCCAGGGAAAGCACGGTGGAAGACTGGCAGGACGTGTTCCGCGCCAAGACTGACATTGATGATGCTGTTGCATCCCTGACCAAGGACGATCATCTGGAACTGTTCCTGGTGTTCTCATCTGCTACGACGATGATCGGCAATCCCGGACAGGCCAACTATGTCGCCGCAAACCGTATGCTGGAGGCGCATGCGACCCAGCGCGCAGATGCCGGCAAGGCTGGTCTGGCCATCGGATGGGGCGCGATCGGCAATGCCGGCTACCTGGCCCGCAACGAGAATGTTCGCGGCGTGTTGGAGAAGGTGATCGGACAGCCGGCGCTTCTGACGCAGCAGGCCATGGATCTGATGGAACAGGTGCTTCGGAACGAGAGCGCGCCGCCGGTGGTGTTTGCCATGCCTGCCAATTGGGGTCGCATGGCGTCGCGGCTTCCGGTGGCGGCAGGCTTGGCCTTCTCGCCGCTGGTTCGCTATGCGGCTCAAAGCGGCGGCGAGGAAGACGGTTTCCTTGAGACGCTGCAGGCAGTTGATCCAGGCGAGCGGGTTGCTGCTCTGGCTCAATGGCTGCGGGAGAAACTGGCCGATGCTCTTCGGGTCGACCCGGACAGTCTGGCCCTGAACAAACCCTTGTCGGATATGGGGCTCGATTCACTGCTTGCGGTGGAGTTTGGCTCCACCATTGAGGCTGGCCTCGAGATCACCGTCGACGCAAGCGCTGTGAATGCTGATGCATCGCTTACGGCACTCTCTGAAAAGCTTACGGCACGCCTGTTCGGCGAGGGCGAAGAGGCGGCCTCAGGCGACGATACCGCTGAAGGGCTGAGCCGACTTCACCTTGGGCAGGGCGAGACTGCACCCGAAGAGGCGTTGAAGGCCATCAAGGGAGACGGCTGAACTTTTCGGTAGCTCTCAGCTTCCCTCGTTCCGTTTAGGGTTCCGACCCTAGAGCACGGAGCGGGGGTCGAGCTCTTCACGACGCATGGGAAGACCCACTTTGCGGGCGACGATGCGCCGTTTCGCTTCGCCGATGGCATGGGTGAGGCCAGGCTCATTGTAAAAGACACCTCGAATGAGGCAGCTCGCCGTCATGGCTGTCAGGAAGGCGCTGCGAAGTTCTGGGTCCACCTCACCAGGGTCTGACCAGAAACTGTCGAGGTCATCCAGCTTGACGAGACCCCTGACGCGATAGTTGGCGTTTGATAGCAGAAACACCGGACAGTTCGAGTTCAACGCCTGAAGGCCCATGGTAGAATTGACCGTAATGGTGCCTGCGCACCCCTTAAGCAGAGCATCACCATTGCCGCCATCGATGAAGATCACTCGGTCGGACACGCCAAACCGGTGCGCAAGGCGGCTGCATTTGCGGCGAAAGTTCTGAACAGCCGGGTCATAGGGGTGTAGCTTCACAACAAGCTTGGCAGCTTGCGGTGCGCCCCGGGCGAAGCTCTCAATAACCTGCTCCATAACTTCCTTCATGGAGGAAAAGTGTGAGTAGGCGCGGAGCTGAAAATCGGTCTCCATCTGCAAAGGCAGAAGAAACACCGGTTCCTTGTCGTTGTTTTTGACGAGGCGCTCGATCTGCTGGTTCGCGTGCCGGTTTCGGCTGCTGACGGTCAGGAGCCGCAGCATCACACCAACATAGGTGGCTGCGGCATTGTACTTTTGATGGCTGCGATAGTGAGGAAACAGATACCAGCACAGCTGGGTTGAGATGTTGTAGACGAGATCCGGCAACGCCATCGACCAGAACGCGGACGAAAAACGAGTGCTCGATAGGTCGCGATCCGTGGAGTACTCCCGGGCAATCTCACGAAGTTCTTCAGGATCGCGAGTGAGGCGCGAGGCCGCGTTCATGCCAAAAGGTTCAAAAGTGATCCAGTCCGGCCGCAGATAACCAAAGTCTGTAACGGCCACCTGTATGTTGCGCTCCTTGGCCAGGGCCACTGCAACCTTGTGATAGGGGCGCTGCTCTCCCAGGAGCAGAATGTCTGTTACGCCGTGCCGATCCAGAAAGTCCGCCAGAAAGGCGGGCCAGTCTTCAAGGCTGCCTTTGTAGTTGGTTGCTCCACCAACGCGCCAGAAGACCCAATCCCCCGTGTTGAGATTGATCCGCAGCGCCTTGTGGCCCTCGGCGGCCAAACCGGAAGCCAGACGCGGAAAGAAGCCGCCCACGGGTCCCTGAAGAAACAGGAATGTCCGCCGCTCGGGGCTTGCGTCCTCAGGCTGGCCGTTCAAATCAGCTTCGATTGGTTTGGTGTCCCTGCTCATGAAACAACTAGTCCAGTGTTTTGCTGGCCAGTAGCATGCCGCCGACATGATCGATCTGTTCACCCACTTCGGTTGGCACCACCCGGCGGGTGATGAAGCCGTGCCGGTTGTAGATGGCAATCGCCTCGTGATTGTCTGCCCAGATGTGCACGCACACTTCGCTGAGGCCCAGAACACGTGCCGTTTCTTCCGCCAGATCAATCAGTGAGGCGTTGATGCCCCGGTCTGCAAATGCCGGACGGACGGCCAGAGAGTGGATGTAATAGCTGTTTGGGTCGAGGGGCTCGAGCAGCCCTTCAAAAGGCTCCAGCAGCTCTGGCTGGATGAAGGACGTGAAGGTCTCCGCGCCCGCAAATTCAGAGGCTGGATATGCGATCATCGCAGCCGCCACTTGTTCCTTGCCGCCTTCGCCTTCTTCCGTCACGACGATCGCGTTGGACATGGAGAAGCCATCTTCCAGGGCGCTGATCAGCAATGCCACGCCCTGCGCGGTCTCGGCGGAAGACGCGCCTCCAAGGCAATATTCAAACAGGCCGCCTCCAGCGCTTGTCGCCAACTCGGCAACATCAGCGGCGTCTGTGCTCTCGGCTTGCCGATAGTTCATCGTACGTTTCCCGTATGACGGCCAGTGTGATGGGTTGGCGGGATTGCCAGCTATGCATCGCAGGTGATACGGCGCGTTCTATGGTACTTACAACCGACCGCGATACGGTGGACCTTATGACCGAAGGGAACGCCCGAAGCAAACATAACGAAGCTCTTCTGGCTGCCTCCGGCTCGGACGCCGACTGCCAACCTGATTCCGGCGAGACGAAGATCCATTCCATGGTGTTCTGGACGGCTCGTTTGGGAATGACTGTGTGGTTTGCGGTCTCGGTGATCCTGGGTCTGCTGGGCTTCAGCTACGCGTCCTCCATACCCATGGTTGCGGTGGGAACGCTGCTTTACCAGGGCTTCAACGGGCTCCCGCGACCGTGGATGAATGAAGCGACACTGCGCATCATTTTCTACTCCGGCGTTGGCATGTCTGTGGTCTATTTTTTCTTCTTTGGCTTTGGCCGCCTCATTCGGTGGCTTTTCGTTTAGCCATTTGCCGCAAATTGTTTCGCATGTGGCGCGAAAATACGCACAGGGTTGCTGGCTTTCGCGGTGAGTTCGGTGGAAACCTGCCCCGACTTTTTTATCGGTAGCCGTTCCAGTGCAAATTCTCGATTTCCAGAACCCGCGAAAAGACCCAAGCGCCGCTGCGCCGCGTCGCATGGAAGACTTGGCCGTTCTACCAACCTTCCAGAAGCTTGAGGGACGGCGTGTGGTTCTTGTGGGCGGTGGTGCTGCAGCGGCGTGGAAGGCCGAGTTGATTGCCGCCGCCGGCGCGCGCGTTGAAATCTATGCCACCGAACTTGACGACGAGATGCGCGATCTGCTGCAGCGGGGCTCCGGCGACCGCGGGAGCTTCGTGCACCATGTTCGCCCATGGGCAACTGACATTTTTGAGCATGCGGCGCTGGCCGTGGCCGAACTTGAAAGCGATGGCGAAGCACAAGCGTTTTTCTGCGCAGCACGTGCGGCAGGCGTTCCGGTCAACGTGATCGACAACCCAAAGTTCTGCGAATTTCAGTTCGGCGGCATCGTCAACCGATCGCCCGCCGTCATTGCCATTTCCACGGATGGTGCTTCTCCGATCCTGGGGCAGGCGATCCGTCGGCGGATCGAAACTCTGATTCCGCCCTTCATCGCCGATTGGGCCGGTATCGCCCGCAGCATTCGCAGCCGTGTTGGTGCTGCTTTGGAAATGGGCCAACCTCGGCGCGCTTTCTGGGAGAAGTTTGTTGATCGCGCCTTTTCCGATGCGCCATCGGAACATGCTGAAGCCGAGGCCATCGCGCTTCTCGATCAGGTGTCTTCCTCGCAGACCAGCGTTGGGCGCGTCACACTTGTGGGCGCAGGTCCTGGGGATGCGGAGCTTCTGACGCTAGGGGCCGTGCGCGCGCTGCAGTCGGCGGATGTCATTCTGTTTGACGATCTGGCGTCAGACGAAGTGCTCGAATTGGCCCGCCGCGAAGCCAAACGCATGCTGGTTGGCAAACGGGGTGGTCGAGAGAGCTGTCGCCAGGAAGATATAAATGACCTGATGGTCAATCTGGCACTCAAGGGCAAACATGTCGTGCGCCTGAAGTCCGGTGATCCGTCAGTCTTCGGTCGGGCCGGCGAAGAAATTGCGCGCCTTGAGGATGAGAACATTCCGGTGGCCATCGTACCGGGCATTACGTCTGCCAGTGCCATGGCAGCGAGGCTCGGCGTATCGCTGACTCACCGTGATCACGCGCAGTCGGTGCGTTTCGTCACCGGTCATTCGCGCAAGGGCAAGCTGCCTGACGATGTGAACTGGGCCGCCATTGCCGACCCCAAAGCCACAACCATTTTCTATATGGGCGCTCGTACCGCACCATTGATCGCGGAGCGGCTCATGGCGGAAGGTTTGAGGGGAAGCACGGCTGTTGTTGTCATGGCCGCGATCAGCCGCGCCAACGAACGACAGTGGACCGGGCAACTGGATGCTTTGGCCGCCGGAGTGGCTGAAATTGGCTATGATGATCCGGTGCTGATTGGCATTGGCGATGCGCTCGCCGTACGAAACGCCATTGCCCAAGATCAGGCGTCCGCCACGGCCTAACGGTTGCAGACTTCCACAGGTTGGGAAAAGCCCAGCTTTTCGCTGTTGGCCGCCAGAAACACGTGGCATGACACCACCGTCTTCATTGAAAGCCGGTGAACCATGGCCAAACTCTATTTTAGCTATTCAGCCATGAACGCTGGCAAGTCGACGGGTCTGCTGCAGGCCTCGCACAATTATCGCGAGCGCGGGATGAACACGCTTTTGCTGACGGCAAGCCATTATGAGGTGGCCGGGCAGACCGTCATAACCTCTCGATTGGGCATTGAGGTCGAGGCGGAAAAGTTTGCTGCCGACACCGATCTGTTCGCCTTCATCAAAGAACAGGAAGGCATGGGTGCGCTGCACTGCGTCATGGTGGATGAAGCGCAGTTTCTTAGCGACGATCAGGTTTGGCAATTGGCCCGGGTCGCTGATGAACTGAATATTCCGGTCATGACCTACGGATTGCGCACCGACTTTCAGGGAAATCTGTTTCCGGGGTCGCTCCGCTTGCTGGCCATTGCCGACACGATCCGTGAGGTCAAAACCATCTGCCATTGCGGCAGCAAGGCCACCATGGTCGCTCGCTTCACCGAGGACGGTCGTTTGGCCACGGAAGGCGATCAGGTGGCCGTCGAGAAGAGCAAATATATGAGCTACTGCCGCAAGCACTGGGCGCGGGTGATGCAGCGCTACTAGAGGCCAATGTCGGGTGAGATTGAACGCCCTAGCGACTTATAATTGTGTCGCACCTCTCCTATAGTCAGGTTATGACGACCCAGCCCGCGGAGACATTCATGAGCAGCATGGCCAAATTTGACGCCGAGATCGCCCAGACCAAGGCCACTGTGGAGGAGATGCGCTCCAAGATTGAGCAGTCCGGTGTGGTTCTGGAACAATTCGCCAAGTCCGAAACCATTGGCAATGTCGATTTCGACATTGAGAATGCCCGCATCGATGATGTGCTCGCCCAGCAAAAGGTGATGGAGGGCAATATCGCTGATTTGATCATCGGACTCGAAGACGCCACCAACGTGTTTGGTGCCGAGTTTGAGTCGATGAAGAGTTATACCGGCTGGGAGAGCTTTATCGGCATCTTCTCCAAGCAGCGGGCACAGCGCATGCGCACGGACCGGGTGCGGAACATGTCATTGGCCGGCAACCTGCAGGAACTGCTCGCCAAGTCAGACACGATTGTCGGCATCCTGAAAGAACAAAAGGACGTTCTGACGCGCCGCTATGCAACCTCCGAAGAGAGCCTTCGGGAGGTGATCGCCCGCCGCAAGCGCACGATCGACGACCTTGAGAGCACCCAGGCCCGGATCGAAGAGATCAATCCTCTGCTGCTGGATCTGGAGAACAAGATTTCGGCTTCAACAGACTCGTCGGAGCGCGCTGAGCTCGAAAGTCAGCGATCCGAACTGGCTACGGAGTACAATCAGAAACAGGCGCAAGAGCAGAGCTTGCTCGCCGAGAGCCAGACGCTCGAGCGCTACACCAGCATGTATCAGACCTTCATCGACTCGCTGAACAATCAGTTGGCCGCGCAGGAGACGTTGATCAACAAGCTGTCCATCGACACAGAGCAGCGCATCGTCATGTACAAGGCGCTCGAAGACTCGCTCAAGACAGCCGCCCAGCAGGATGTTGCGCATAAGATCAACACGCTTGGCAGCCGGGTGGACACGGCGGCGGAAGAAACGATGGCCGGCATCGGCGCCGCCGCCCAGAGCCATATTGGTGATCTGCTGGAGATGCATGAGAAGAGCATGGTCTCCACTCAGGACATCCAGCGCAAGAAGCAGCTGGCAGACGAACAGTTTGCCCGCCGCTTTGCCGAGGTCATCGAGAAGCACAATTCCGGTGAGTACCGGGCGGCCGCTCAGGGGTGATGGGCGTCGACTGAGGCTCAGCCATGAACATGGATGCCACGGCCGTTGGCCGATATTTCGCCGCGACCGACGCTGCGCTCAAAGGTCTAGGCACTTACCTCGCCGATGGCGGTTCCCCGACCCGGACCCACAATCTGATAGGGCGCATAGCGGCGCAGCACCTCACAGCGCTCGAAGCGTCCTTCGAGGCCTGGCAGCACCGCGTTTCCTTTACCGAGCGCTTTCGCATTTCAAAGGCCGACAGCGGCTTCCCCGCGTTCCACAATATTCTCGACCTCGCCAATGACGCCAAGAAGGCCGGACCCGCTCTGGCGACCCTGCCATCCATGGAGCAGTTGCGCGCTGACATGGCGGACTACATCCTCGTCAAAAAGGCTTTTCCCCACGAGATCCAGAAACAGCTGGCCCAGCGCGCCTACTATGAGCGCATTGCCGGTCGTGAGCTGTTTGAGGCTAACACGTTACCGGTGACGGAGCGGGTTTCCGTGAACCCCAAAAACGGTCGTCCCTACTATGTGGTTCATTGGGCGGCCTATGACGGTACTCAGCACCTTCCAGTGGTCTACACGGCCACAATTGAAGACTCGTCGGAAGAAATGGTCCGCACGCTCGTCAAGGATGGCAGGCTGAACGAGAAGGTGGACATTCCGCTGCCCGTCGGCGGGTTGCTGAACCCCGAACTGGCGCATCAGTTTGATGCCTTCGTGGAGAAGAATGCGTCTCTCGGACTGACGCTCACCACTATTGGCACGAATATGGATGCCGACTTTCCCACGCTCCATCCCAAGCAACTGCAACGCTTTGTGCTTGGGCCATTCTACCACGCTGGCCTAACGGAACATGGCACGCTCGTGGCCAACATTCTGGCTAAAGTCCGCAAGCCGGAGAACGCATGGCTGCTCGAATGGTCGATCCAGGAACTCTGGTCGATGAATGAAAGGGAGGGGAAGGCCGGCTTCTGGTCTTCCACGCCGCCTGAGCAGGACTTCTTCATCAACACCGAAGACCTGGAAGCCGTGCGCCTGGGCGTGTCGGACCATGCCACCAATGTGCTGGTGCCCCATCAGGCCTATCAGGCGATTTATGCGTCCGGTCGGCAGGACGAAATTTTCGCCGGGCTGAAAACGCACATCATCTCGGGCAATGAAGTGCTGAGAGAATTCTAGGAGATCATCATGGACGCCAGCCTGACCACTCTCCACGAAGATGACATCGCTAAGCACATTTCGCTGGCCCAGAGCTTTGTGACCCGCTTTGTGGTTCTGGAAGCGGCCGAAAGCCGGTCCAAAACCGAGTTGGCGGGAACACGGCGCCGCTTTGTATCCACTGTGGCAACGGGCGGTGCGCGGCAAACGCGGCAGGTGGAATTGTCCAAGGCTGTGGAGCAGGCGGGTTTGGGCAACACCGGTATGCTGTCCATCGCCCAGCACGGGCTGATCTATCGTACCCGCCGTGGAGTCGCCGTGGCCCTGGCTGTGGCGGACAGTTTTGCCCAAGCTTCCAATCTTGAGGCTTTGCAGGAAAAGAACGCTGCCAACCCACTTTCTGGCGGCGAGGCGGGCGAGTTTAAGTCTCTGCTGGAAGCGCAGTCCTACATCGCCGGTTTCAGTCTCGCGGCCTATCTGGTGCAGACGATTGTTGCCGAGGGCGAGGCGGCTGGTGACATGCCGGAGCCGAGCTACACGTTTGATACCGGACAGGACGCGGTGAAGGCGATTTTGGCAGGCTTGGAAACCGCTATCATCGGCGCCAAGGACGATGAATCGCTGCTGCAAAATGCCCGCAGCTACGCCAAGTCGGTCATTGCCGGGCTTCTTTCGCGCCGCGCCCGGTTTGAAGGTCTGGCCGGGTTTGAGAACAGCCACATACGGCTGGAAGCGGACAATTTCGAACTGAACGGCTTTGACGTTGCGCCCGGCGAAAAGCGCCAGGCGCTTGTCATGCAGTTCAAGAAGCCCAACGAGATCATCGGCAACCACATTGCCAAGTATCAGTCGATCAAGCTGGCCAAGATGATCATGGCCTACGACTTTGACCGGCAGCTCAACCCGTTCGTCGATCTAGGCGGCTTTCTGTTCACCTTCATCGGTGATGGATCGCCCGGAACCGGCAAGACCATCCTCATCCAGATGCTCGCGGGCATGATGAACGATTACTGCCAGATGGCGGGCTATCCGTTCTACTATGAGAATTTCGGCGTCGATCAGATCTCGTCCTACCAGGGTAAATCGGGCCAGAACTGCCGCCAGTTTGTCGACAATGTGCTGCGCACCAACTCCATCGGGTTCGGCACTGTGGATGATATCGACCAGGTGGCCGGAAGGCGCGGTGACGATCAGTCATCGGCGGGTCAGCAAGAGGTGACGGCCGTCCTTATGGAGGCCTTTGCCGGAGCCAACACAGTGGTGCGCGGCAACTCGACCTTCGGCATGTTCTCCAACTATCCTGAGAATGTGGATGATGCGCTGCGACAGCGCGCCGGCGCCCGCTGGCTGGTCGATGGCCCACAGACGCAAGACGATTACATCGACATCTTTGCGCTTCTGGCTGGCAAAAACCACTCCATCCCGCTGGGTGACCACGAACTATTCGAAGCCCAGGCCATCGAGCGCCAGGTTTCGGTTGCCTATGAGGAGCACAATCGCCCCAAGGAAGACGGGCTGGCCAACATTTACGATCGTTTCGTCAATGCCCATGGCGAACTGAAGACCATGGCTGACGTTGGCACCTATCTGCATATGATCAAGCTGGCAGAACCACGCTTTACTGGCCGCGCCATCAAGAACATCACTGACGCCATCAAGATGCGCGCCATGGATGTGGAACTGCCGGACGAGTGGTTCGAAGCGCCCGAAAATTTCTGCCACAAGGATTATGACGCCAAGAAAGCCATGATCGAAGAGCTGCGCGGTCCATTTACGCTGCCCATGGTGATGCAGGAGATCAATCGCTACGCGGACAGTGAGTTCCGCTATGCCGACAAGTCTGATGAGGCCGACGTTAACAAGATGATTCGCCACGAACGCTTGCGCGAGCGCGCAGCGCGCGAGATCGTGGAACTGAAAGACAAGGGCGAGTGGTTGGGTTGAACGGTGGCCGGAAGCCGCCTAAATTATAGCCAAGTTGGCCAGAAATAGGCGAGATCGATGGAAACAATAGGCACTGCCGAGGCCAAGAACCGGCTCAGTGAATGCATAGAAGCGGTCAAAGCAGGTCAGGAGTTCGTGATAACCAGCCACGGCAAGCCTGTCGCGAAACTGGTTCCCTACGCGCTTGACCCAGAGAAAATTAAGAACGCTCGTGAATTCGTAGAGTGGGTTGAGGCGAACCGGAGCGGTAACGCGCTTAGAGGTCTTTCTGTTAAAGACCTAATCGAAGAAGGCCGGAGATAGTGTCATTCGTATTGGACCCGTCTGCGTTTTTCGCGTGGCAGTTTCCTGATGAAGACGAAACACTGGTCCTACCCGTGGTAAACCGATTCCTTGAGACCGGCGCGGTGGTGCCGGTACACTGGATTGCTGAAGTGGCAAATGGCTACGCCATGGCCGTTCGCAGAAAGCGAATGTTGCCACAATTTCGGCAATCCGCATTGCAGCGAATTGCTGGACTGCCCTTGGAGGTGGACGAGCAAAGCCGGACGGCATTCATGGGATACATCCAAATTTTGTGCGACCGTCATGAGTTGTCTGCCTATGACGCATCTTACCTTGAGCTTGCCATGCGACGCCAGCTGCCGCTGGCCACCTTAGACAAGAAGCTGATGGCAGCTGCGCGCTTGGAAGGCCTTACGCTATTGGGCGGATTGCAATGAAACGCCTCGCCGAACTGGACCTGATCTACGGGCGCATGATGGAGGTCAGCGCGCCATTTGAGATTGCGCGTTACAACAGCGCCCTGCGCGGTTTCGGCTTGCCGGAAACCAAGCTGGACCGATTTCGGATCGACATGACCGGTTACTCGCCCGAGGTGGCTGACGAGATTGGTGACCCGCAATATCTCGATCCCGGTGGCATCAACCGGCGCTTTATCATCATCTCGCCGGAGCAGCGAAGCCTGCCAGTGGTGCACACGGCCATGTCCAATACGGAAGAGCTCATGCACGAGTTTTTCAAGGCGAACATGCGTGCGATCAACGCCATCACCATCAAGGATGCCTGTTATGGCGAGATCGAGGATTCCGTTTTCATCGTCGATGATGTGACCGATCTGCTCGGTATCGAGACGGTGGAGTTCAAGGTGAAAACCGGGGCTGACCTGACCGGCAAAGCCAATCGTTTGCGCGCCGATCTCGACCTCCTGACCAAGTCAGAAGATCTGTGGCGCGACGATGCTGCGGTGCAGAGCATGGTTGATCTCGCCAAGGAAGTGGGTGACATCCGCCAGAATGAGATCGTGCCTCAGGAGGTTGTGTTCCGGCACGACGCTTTTTGGACTTCTCATTTCGGAGGGCTGTACATTTTTCATGATGGGCCCAAGACAACCGTCATCGGGGACGCCAAGGCACCCGGCTTTCGAAAGGCCAACCCGTGGACGACAGCCTTCATCCCGCTGTCGGATATGGAGCTCGTGCTCGACTTCTTGAAGGATACCGGACGTCTCGAGAAACCCCGTGGTTCCTGGCTGGAACAGTCAGGCTTTCTGGAGCACCGCACCCACATGCGGCGCGCCTATCTGATGGTGCGTGCGGGCATGAGCGATCAACTCGGCGGCATCAGCCGGGACGGCCTGCGGGGCAGTGACGAAATCCGCGCTCTTGAACGCGACGAGCTGCTCCGGGAGCTGCGCTGGGTTCAGGGCAAAGTCGATGACTGGTCCGAACTGGACGATGACGATGTTGAAGATGAGACCTGGGTGGCGCTGCTCCGTGCCAAGCCGGGCCGCAACGACCAGTGGCTCGTCAACCGCCTTTTGGGCGAGTATGTGCCATGGGACTTTGTGGGCGAGTATATTTTCAACAAGCCCAACTTCTACGGCAATTGGCCGAACCTGGATGATGCGCACGCCGACTTTGTCGCAATGACGCTGCGCAATGACTACCTGAGTGACAAGCGCGGTTTGCGCCAGCGGCTATACGCGCTCGATTGAGGGCGCCAGCGCCTTTGCAGGACTTTGATAAACGACAGGCAGGACCAACATGCTCGATCCCATTATCGCATTTTTCCAGGGCGTCTTCGCCGCCATTGGCAAAGGCATTGGCTATGTGATCGGCGCAATCCTGTGGCCGTTTCTCGCATTTGGCCGGTGGTACAACCGGCGCAGCTGGCTGGTGCGCGTGCCTGTTGCCATCATCGTGCTGATTTTCATTGCCGGCTATCTGCACCTCATCTGGATCACCCAGTTCTGGAATCCGCCTGCGCCTGATTATGCGGACAAGTACGCGCCGGGAGGAGACAATATCGCCGCCACCGCGACCCTTGAGCCCGGTCAGCCGACTGCGGTGGCGAACGTTGGCGCAGGTGATGCCGGAACGCCGGGCGATGCTCAGGGTGCCGTCGGTGGCCAATGTGCGCCGTCGCAGATTGCCCGCGTCGCCGCAGATCTGATTGAGCTCAACACCGTCGACAGCACCTGGATCGCGCAGCAACCCCTCTATAAGGCTGGTCTGTTTGGATATGCGTGGCGCTACACCCCGCATTTCGATAATCGTGCCGCCTTCCAGCTTGGTATCAACCAAGCGGTCCGCCGTACGGCTGTCGAACTGGTTGATCGTCTGGGTCGCGTGCGCGGCACGTCCACGGTGAACAGCAATCTGCAGCAGGCCCGCGAAGCGGCGAACTATCGCGAAGATGCGTGGTTCCTGACGTCCGGGCTGCCCTTCATCCAGCCCACAACCTCCTCCCGTCTCCGCGAGGCCATGGGGCATTTGCGGGACTTTAACGATGAACTCGTGGCCTGTGACGCCAACTTCGATGCCCGCGCGGACAATCTTCTGCAATTCCTCGACCGCATCACAGCTGACATCGGTTCAACGTCCGAGATCCTGCGCAGTCGCATTGCTGAAGGCGGCTTCACAGGCTTCGATGTGCGCGCTGATGACCGTTTCTGGTTCACCTATGGCCAGCTGTTTGCCTATCACGGCATCCTGTCGGCCGTGCGGAGCGACTTTGCCGATGTCTTTGACCAGCGTAATCTGGAGGCCCTGTGGGTTCGTCTGTCGGAGCAGACCGAGGAGGCCATCAGCACGACGCCGCCCATGATCGCCAATGCCAGCCAGTCGAGCCTGATCAAAAACCACCTCGAGAGCATTGGGTTTGACCTTCTTCGTGTCCGCTCCAACATGGTTGAAATTCGAGACGTGCTCGACCGCTAACAAGGCTCTCGGAAGTGGGTGGCCAGTTTTCGCAGGATCTCTTCAGCCTGCGGTGATGAGGTCGGGCTAGCTTGCAAGCGTCGAAACCCAACCGACACTCCGGCCAGTCAATTCGCAGCCGTGCGAACTTCCTGTTGTCAGCCGGAAACTGCCTATAGGGGCGACCGGGATCGTGCCCCAACGCGATCCCGGTTTTTTCCGTATGTCGAGCTTGAGGCTTCAAGGATTGCTCGCTAGAACATTGGCATGAATTGCACACGCAACATCGTTCGCGTTTGGTGGCTCGTGGCTTAAGCTGCGGGCACTGTGCAATTGAAATCAGGGACCGCAGCCAAAGGCGCGCGGTCTTTTTTTGTGTCCGCTCGCAGGCTGCCAACAGAGCCGAGCAAGGAACAGTATGGCCTCCACCACCGCACTTGATGACTATCTCACCGCAGGCGGCATCTCCGTGCGTCGCCGCTCTCGGCCACTCGTTTATGAGACGGCGATCTCTGACGCGGTGGAAAAAATCGACGCGCGCCGTGGGGCCGTCTTCTCATCCAACTATGAATATCCCGGCCGGTACACACGGTGGGATACCGCCATTGTTGACCCGCCACTTGAGATTGAGGGGCGCGGCCGGTCGATGCGCGTCAGCGCGCTCAACGAGCGTGGAGAACCGCTCCTTGCCATGATTGCCGACGCTCTGGAGAACGAGCCCTCCATCATGTCGCGGGAAAGCAGCGAGAGGCAGCTCAGCCTGAAGATAGATACACCAGAACCCGGCTTTGATGAGGAGCAGCGCACGCGTGTTCCTTCCGTTTTCTCCGTTCTTCGGGCAATCGTTGCTTTATTCCGTGCCCCTGAAGAGGGTCGCCTGGGCCTCTTCGGCGCCTTTGGCTATGACCTGACCTTCCAGTTCGATCCCATTGAATTGAAGCTCGAGCGGCCGTCGACGGATCGCGATCTGCTCCTCTATCTGCCCGATGAGATCATCGTCGTGGACCACCACCAGAAGACGGCTGAAGCCGTCGGCTTTGATTTTGTCAAAGGTGAAATGTCGACCGTTGGCCTTGATGGTTCGGTCACGCCCGAGCCCTTTCAGCATGCGCCCGACGATCAGAGCCCGGGAAGAGGCGACAACGAGCCAGGCGAGTACGCACGGCTGGTGGAGCATGCCAAGAGTTCATTTGCCCGGGGAGACCTGTTTGAAGTCGTGCCCGGCCAGACGTTCTTTGAACGTGTTGAGACAAGCCCCGCCGCCATTTCCAGGCGGCTGAAGGCGATCAATCCGAGCCCTTATTCGTTCTTCATCAATCTAGGCGATCAGGAGTACCTCGTAGGTGCTTCTCCGGAGATGTTTGTGCGCGTTGACGGTCGCCGGATCGAAACCTGCCCGATCTCCGGCACCATCCGCCGTGGCAAGGACGCCATTGAGGACTCAGAGCAGATCCTCAAGCTCCTCAACTCGAAGAAGGATGAGAGCGAACTGACCATGTGTTCCGATGTGGATCGGAACGACAAAAGCCGTGTCTGTGAGCCCGGCTCGGTTCGCGTCATCGGGCGGCGTCAGATCGAGATGTACTCAAGGCTGATACACACCGTGGACCATATTGAGGGTCGCCTGCGCGAAGGCATGGACGCGTTCGATGGTTTCCTAACCCACACTTGGGCCGTCACAGTCACCGGCGCGCCCAAGCTCTGGGCCATGCGCTTTATTGAAGAGCATGAGAAGAGCCCAAGGGTGTGGTACGGCGGCGCCGTCGGCATGGTTGGCTTCGACGGCAATATGAACACCGGCCTGACGCTTCGCACCATCCGTATCAAGGATGGTATCGCTCAGGTACGCGCCGGCGCCACTCTGCTCCATGACAGCGTGCCGGAGGACGAGGAAGCCGAGACGGAGTTGAAGGCCTCGGCGCTTTTGACGGCGATCCGCGAAAGCGGAAAACCCAATGTGGAGGGCGCTGTTCGTCAGGCTGCCAAGGTCGGCTCGGGGAAACGCATCCTGCTGGTCGATCATGAGGACAGTTTCGTGCACACCCTGGCGAATTATTTTCGCCTCACGGGGGCGGAAGTTCGGACAATGCGTTCTCCGGTGTCCGAAGCGCTGTTGAACGAGATGCAGCCGGACCTGGTCGTCATGTCTCCGGGCCCGGGTTCGCCCTCGGACTTCTCCTGCTCGGACACGATTGAGAAGGTGCGCGTTCTCGGTATTCCGCTGTTCGGGGTTTGCCTCGGGCTGCAGGCGATCACCGAAAGCCTGGGCGGCAGCCTTCAGCAATTGGAGGTCCCGATGCATGGGAAGCCGTCGCGCATCCAGCTCGAGCCCGATTCAGGCCTGGTCTTTTCGGGTCTCGGAGAAGATGCGAACCGCATAACGATTGGTCGCTACCACTCTCTGCATGCCGATCCTCAGACCTTGCCCAATGGCCTGCGAGTGACAGCCAGGACCGATGATGGCGTGATCATGGGCATTGAGCATGTCAATGAGCCTATCGCTGCGGTTCAGTTTCACCCCGAATCCATTATGTCGCTTGGCGGAGATGTGGGTATGCGTATGATCGAGAACGTCGTGGCGCATCTTGCCAGCCCGCCACGATAGGCTCTCGGGGAGGAAACTGACCATGGAAATGAACAATTCCGAGTTGATCGCTGCGTCGCGCCAGCAGGTTTGGGACGCGCTCAACGATCCCGAGATCCTCAAGCAAGCCATCCCGGGTTGTGAAGAACTCGAGATGGAAACTCCTACCAATCTGAAAGCCAAGGTGAAGGTGAAGATCGGACCGGTGAAAGCCACCTTCAACGGCGAGGTTGAGTTGAGCGAGCTGAATCCGCCGGAAAGCTACCGCATCTCCGGCTCCGGTAAGGGCGGTGTTGCGGGCTTTGCCAGTGGCCATGCGGACGTCCGGCTTGAGGACGTGCCGGAAGGGACCATGCTGCACTACGATGTCAAAGCCGATGTTGGCGGCAAGCTCGCTCAATTGGGCAGCCGCCTGATCGACTCGACGGCCAAGAAGCTGGCAGGCCAGTTCTTCTCCAACCTGTCCGAAATCGTTGCGCCAACAGCTGAAGATGAAGAGGCTGAAGCCTCATCTTGAGGTCGCGCGCATCACAGAAAATTAAGGCAGTGGATTAGCAATCCATCAAGGCTGACTCACAAAGCCCGCCAGACGGCCTCAATCGTAAGGCTTCCAAAACGGGTTCCTGCCACATTCGCAGCAGGGAACGGGTAGGGAGTCACCTCATGAAAGTTACAGAGATCGTTGCGAGCGTCCTCAAAGTCGACGCGTCCACCATCAACATGGAATCCAACGCGCAGAACACGCCGCGATGGGATTCATTGCGCCACATCGAACTGGTTCTGGCCATTGAAAGCCGCTTCGGCGTGCAGTTCTCCATTCCGGAGATCGTCAGCATGCAGAAGCTGGGCGACATTGTTGACCTGCTGACGAACAAGGGTGCCGATGTCGCCGAGGCGGATCAGCGCGCAG
>JBCBXA010000050.1:0-18659 GCA_039816825.1 Pseudomonadota bacterium
CTGAATGTCGCTTCCTAGCCATGCCAAATCCCCCTCTCGCCGCCAATGTAATGGCCCAGTTCTAGGGGGGAAGGACACATCATTATCTTACCCGCACATGCTTGCCAAAAAACCGCGTCCTGTCGTCCGGAAAGTGCAGTTGAACACGGGGGCTTTCACGTTGTGTCGATACCACCAACCCTCACAGTGATTGTGCCGACACTAACCATATTGACCTACATGGAAGAGCAAGCTGCGGAAGGCTCATGGGCGCCACATCCCAGAGGAGGCACCATTTGGGCCTTTTGTAGTTGGACAAGAGTATCTGAGGCCAAGGGCTCCGACGCACCGACTGCCCGAGCCGCAAGATTGGCGGCTCTGTCGAAGCTGAAAAAAGCCCCGCCGAACCAAATCTGCGGGGCTTCTTGTTGAGCTGCATTGCAGTTGGCGACCGTCAGGCTTTGCCCTTCCAGGGCACGAGCCAACGTTCGGCCTGGCGCATGAGCATGTCGATCCCGAAGCCGATAATGCCGATCAGGATGATGCCTAGGATCACGATATCGGTGTTCTGGAAACGGGATGCGACCATGATCATCATGCCTGCCCCCTGCTCCGCAGCAACAAGCTCGGCAGCCACCACCGTGCCCCAGCAGACACCCATGGCGACCCTAGCACCCGTAAAGATCTCAGGCAGCGAGTTGGGCACGATGACGTGGCGCATGATCTGCCATTTGCTCGCGCCGAGGGAGTAGGCTGCATGAACCTTCGAGATGTTCACACCGGACACGCCTGAACGCGCCGCAATCGCCATGATCCACAGCGCCGCAAGGAAAAGCAGGATGATTTTGCCAACCTCACCAATGCCAAACCAGATGATAACAAGCGGAATGAGTGCCAGCGGCGGAACGGGACGCATGAACTCCACGATGGGATCAAACCAGCCCCGGAACCAGTTGCTCAAGCCCATAGCGTAACCGAGTGGAATGCCCACGAGGGCGCCGAGCAGGAAGCCAGCCACCACGCGGAACAAGGAGTAGCCCAGATGCTCCCAGAGCGTGAAGTTGCGGAAACCTTCGCTGATCACGTTGATGGTTCTGGTCCAAACCTCTTCGGGCGGCGGAAGGTAAAGCGGCTCCATCTGCCAGCCGCGATAGGGGGCAAAATTGGGCGTGCCCTTGTCGGACAGCGTCACCGAGCCATTATCGACCTGCACCGTCTCTCCCGGAGCGATAGACTGACCGTTGATTGCCACGACTGTCGCCTCGTCGGCCCGTCCCAACTCGTCGTTCCGATCAACCCGAATGAGACCGGTACGCCATTGGGCAATGGCGGCACTATCGTTTTTTGCAAAGCCGTCTCCGGGTTCCACTTCGGGAGGATCGGTCTCAACATCGCGCGGATGGACAACAACCGTGACCGTGCCATCATCTCGCTGGTCGCCTGCTGCAACCGTATAGGTGAATTCAGTCGTTCCGACGTAAGGAGCCGGAGCGTGCAGAAAACCCGGCAGCAATGATGAGCCGGTGAACATGCCCCATATCACGAAGATGGTCAGAAGAGAGATGATGCCAGCGACCCTGTTGGGCCGCACAGCGCTTTCATCACCAAACGTCACCGTTTTAAGCGATGTGAAGTCCTGCGGTGTCGTTTGCTGGACGATCTTTGTCACCACAAAGAACGAGCCGACGAAAATGCCAACATAGATCAGCAGTACGAACAGGCCGGTCATGATGCGTTCTCCGTACGGCCCATAATTTCTTCTTCCATGTCCCAGATCATGGCCAGTATTTCCTCGCGCCTGGGGGCGAACTCGGGGTGCTTCTTGACCTCTCGCAGGTCAGCACCAACACCGAGCTCGGCAAACGGCAGCCTATATTCCTTGTGGATCCGACCAGGGCGCGGTGCCATCACAATCAGCCGTTCGCCCAGAAGCAATGCCTCTTCCACAGAGTGAGTAATGAGAATGATCGTTTTTCCGGTTTCTTTCCAAAGCTTCAGCACGAGGCTTTGCATTTTCTCGCGCGTCAGCGCGTCTAGCGCGCCCAGAGGTTCGTCCATCAGGATGACGTCTGGTTCGTTTGCGAGGCAGCGCGCCAAGGCGACACGCTGCTGCATACCGCCGGACAACTCATAGACAGCTTTCTCTTTGAAGTCCTGCAAGCCGACGACGTCGAGCAGATGGTCGACCTTCTCGACTTTCTCAGCCTTGGGCATCCCCTTCATGGAAGGTCCGAAACCCACATTCTCGCGCACCGACATCCATTCGAACAATGCACCCTTCTGGAACACCATGCCGCGCTCGGCGTCTGGTCCAGCGATCTCATGACCGTTGAGTTCAAGCTTACCGCTGGTCTGGGCGAGGAAGCCGGCGACGATGTTGAGAAGCGTGGTCTTACCGCAGCCCGAGGGACCGAGAACGCTCAAGAGCTCGCCGGCCTTCATGTCCAACGACACATTTTGAAGAGCCTGAACGAAGCTGCCATTGGGCAAGTCGAACCGCATTGAGACGTCAGTCAATTGTAGGCCAGACATGGCTATCCCCAATGTTCGAAGATTGTCGTCAGCCCGCAGAACGCGGGCCTGATATATTGAAAAGAAAAAAAGGCGCAGCCCGCGAGCTGCGCCTCTTTTGAGTCTTACATTTTGCCAGCGTCGGTGAGTGGCCCTGTGTTGAGAGCGCCCTCATAGCTGTCGAGAGCACTGTCGATGGAACCGGCGTTCACAAAGACGTCTGCCACGCCCTTCATGAACGGCACAGCGTTTCCGCCGAGCCAGGCTTCAGACAACTGTTCCTCAATGGATGGGAACGACATGGTGCCGATTGCGCTGCGTGCTGCTTCGAGATCCATACCGGACTCTTTCGCGATAACAGCGAGCATCTTGTCGCTCTTGTTCTCATTCCATTCAGCGTTTGCTTCGGCTGTCACCTGCAGGAATTTGGCAACAACGTCGCCGTTTTCGGCCACATAGTCAGCGGGAGCGGATGTCACGTCAAACACGAGAATGCCGATGTCCTGCTTTTCAGCACCGGTCAGGAGAACGTTGCCGTACTCTTGCATGGTCGCGAAACCACCGCCGTAGCCGCAAGCGAAGTCCACGGCCTTCTGGCTGAGGGCGTTAGCACCCTCTGGTGGTGGCATGTCGACGATGGACAGACTGTCGAGAGGCACACCGAAATGGCTCATGTGGCGGATGAAGCTGTAGTGAGCAGCGGTTCCCAGCGGCACGGCCACTTTCTTGCCTGCCAGTTCGCCAGCAGAGTCCTTGTCGATTTCAAGGTCAGCATGCACCACGCAGCCCTGGTTCTCAGCGTAGCTCACGGCCACGTCGAGAAGCTGAAGGTCCTGGCCACCAGATGTCGCCACAACGAAAGGAGGCAGGCCCTGGGAGACGGCAATCTGAACGTCACCCGATGCCATGGCTGCCGACATTGCGGTACCGGTCTCGAAGGACACCCAGTTCACTTTCGCGCCCAGCGCTTCGTCATACGCTCCAGAAGCCTTGGCAGCCATCATCGGCAGCGGCCATTCCAGAAAGTAAGCAACGGTGATTTCGCCATGCCCGGCTGCGGTAGCAGCCGTGGTTGACAGCGCGGACGCAAGCCCAGCTACGATGGCAATCGCGGTCTTTTTCATACTGATCTCCAAATCATCATTGTCGCGTGTTGATCACGCTCAGTGTTCCGCATCGCGGAACAGAAATTCCGCAAATCAAGGCTACGAGTACGATCGTTCAGCCGTCAATTCATTTCTTGCACCTGGCTGGCCGGGTGCCATCACTGGCAGCAGCGAAGTCCCAGAAAACGATGTTTGGCTTTCAAGATGAATCTGACTGTCCGCAAGAGCATAGGCCCCAAGGAAACGCGACAGATTTAGTTCTGAACTGAAATTCTCAGCCAGCTCCGGTCTCCAACGGTGCGTTCATCGCGAAACAGGGTTGATGGTTGGCGCTGTCGGTTGTCCAAAATTGGCCCCTACAGACCGCAGCTAAACTGATGCCTCACCAACCATTGCGGAGATAGCGCCCGAGCGTGTCAGTTTTGCGAAGGTCAAGTTGGCGCCAACGCAATTGCGCGCCAGAAGCACAATGTGGGACGACCGCCTTCAACGAAACTCAAGTCGATCCAGAAATCGCATGTGAGACACGGCGGTTTGCATGCCGAACATTTTGACGGCGCGCAGGCGAAAAGGCCTGATCCGGCTGACCGGCAGGTCAAGTTCATCATGCGGTTTCCCCAAGACGCGCTCTGCCAGAGTTCGGCCGGTCACAAATGACATGGCAACGCCGCGTCCATTGTACCCGAGCCCGACAAGCAATTTGTCCTTTGGCTCGTGAACGTGCGGCAGATGATCATCGGTCAGCGCGATGGTCCCGCCCCACTCATGTTCCCATTTCGCACTGGCCAATTGCGGGAACACCTTCACGGCATCTCGCTTAAGCCAATTGTAGCCTGTCAATTCGCCGTTTCTCAGTTGGCCCAGGCCACCATAGACAATCCGGTTACCGGGCTCCCGCCGGGCGTACATAATGACCCGTCTGCTGTCGGAGATCGTCTGCCCCTTCGGCAGGATCGAATGGTATACCTCGTCCGGCAGGGGTTCGGTGGAAACCTGAATGGGCGTGACCGGTATGATAGAGTTTTGCAGACCCGGCACCAGTGGCCCCGTATAGCCATTTGTCGCCACAATAACCCAGTCGCTGGTGACCGAAGCATGCTCGGTGCGAACCATCCAGCTATCCGTCAACCGATCAACGGATTGAACCGGCGTTTGCCCGAAGATCCGCCCGCCCGCGCGCCGGACAACATCCGCCATACCGCACACAAGTTTGTAAGGGTGGATCGCCCCGCCGCGCTTCGTGATGACGCCTGCCTGATAGCGAGGACTGCCCGAGAGACGCGCGACGTCGTCGCCCTTCACGAACTCCATACTGCCGCCAATGGCATTCCAGCTCTCAATGTCGCGCTGCGCCGCGTTGTGCGCCGCGGCACTGTGCAAGACGCGCAGCCAGCCATTCTGTCGTGCATCGCACCTGATTTGATAGCGTTCTATAAGCTCAAACAGTTCATCAGCCGAATGCAGCGAGGCCCTCGCCAGCCTTTCAAAAGCGCTGCTCCCAACAAGCTGCCCGATGCGCTCAGGAGAGTTGAAGGGCAGCATCGGGTTAACCTGGCCACCATTGCGGCCCGACGCTCCCCAGCCCACCTGCTTTGCCTCCAGAATGGCAACAGTTCGGCCATGCTCAGCCAGAACGGAAGCTGCGCGCAGACCCGTGAATCCGGCACCGATGATGGTGACATCCGCCGTGATGTCTTCACTCAGAACGGGATCGGTATCATCCGGCGCGGCGTCACGCCTCCAAAGCGAGTCATGCCATTCAAACTGGCGGGCAAACTGTGGGGTGGAGGGCAAGCGTGTGTTCCGTAATATTGAACTACGCTACTATAATCTGGAACCAAGAGATTTCGTCAAGTCGAAGCGCTAGGTTTCTCGCCAACCCAGTTCCTTGGATATCCGCCGAGAAGCCGCAGTCAGTTCCTCCAGACAGGCCGTCAAATCCTCTCTCGCCTCGGGCGACGCCGAGGTTTTCCAAAGCGACAGGCACGCGGCAACCGATCGATCTTCATTCCAGACCGGAAGAGCCAGGCCGTAAACGCCCTTGAACTCCTCCTCGAGCGCAAGCGCATGACCAGCCTGGGCGATTGCATCCAACTCGACGGTCAGGTCGTCGACATTGGTGATTGTACGCTCGGTAATTTTCTCCAACGGCAATTGTGAAAGCAGCGCCCGCCGCTTGGCCTCAGGCATGAAAGCCAGGAACACCTTGCCTGCAGCGGTGCAATGCAAAGGCGCGTGATCCCCCATAGTTGCCGCGTATCGCAGATGGATGTGATCAACAGTCCGGAGATACAGGATGGTATCTCGATCGAGAATCGACAGCGCCACATTCACCTTCAAACTATCGCTGAGTGCGCGCATCTCCGCACTGGCTATCTCCTGAAGATCCACACGCCGCCACGCCAGACGTGACCAATCGCTCAGGCGCTCACCCGTCTTGTACTTCCGTGTAGCCTTGTCGTAGGCCACCATCCGCTCGCCAACCAGCACCGCCAGAATGCGGTGGCAGGAACTTTTTACAAAACCGGTTTCTTCGACAATCTGCGAGAAGGTCATTGGCGACCGCGAAGCGGCCAGAACATCAAGCAGCAGTGCACATTTGGTGACAATCGAGCTTTCCGATGCTTTCGCCAAAGCTCCCCCCTCTATCGAAATACAGAACTAGAGGAGTGCAATTTGAGGAGCAACCGGCTTATGCCGTACGAGCTCCAAGCCCCTTGAGGATCATTCGGGAGACCGTTTCCTTGGTGCGCTGCCAGTCTCGGTCAGCCATTGGCTGATGACCGTTGAGAGATACGATCTGGCTCTCAAAATCGGCATAGTGCTGGGTGGTGGCCCATATCATGTAGAAGATGATCTTCGGGTCCGAGCGGTCCAGAAAGCCCTTGTCCATCCAGCACTCCAGAACCGTTGCGCGCTGGTTCAGCCATTCCATGACGGTTGAGCTAAGGAACTCTTCGATGAATGTGGCACCGCCCATGATTTCATTCGCCCAAACGCGGGACCCGTGGGGCCGGCTGCGCGCCAAATCCAGTTTGTCGTGAATGTAACTGGTCAGAGCCAGAGCCGGATCATTGTCCTCCGTGATCTCGTCACCCGCCTGCAACCAAAGCAGGCAGATGTTGCTGAGCACAGATTTGTAGAGCGCCTCTTTAGACTGAAAATAGTAGGTCACATTCGACTTGGGCAGGCTGGCCATTTCAGCGATCATGCCCAGGGAAGCCCCCCGATATCCATGCGCTGCAAACGCGATCTCAGCCGCCGCCAGAATAGCGTCCGTGTTGCGTTTTCGCGTTTGTTCTTTGCTTTCGCGAGACGTCGGCCTGGAGGACAAATGCTTGCTTTCGTTTGCCAATTTTTTGAGCGTTCAGTTTCTGACAGCGAAAGAAGTACAAATAAACGCATCGAAATCAAACGCTTAAACGCGTGCAAATTTATGCATCGGTCGAGCTTGACCGATCGTGCAGGATGTTTGAGCCTTCCTTTTGAAGGCGTTCCAAAGTGGGGTGCCCGGGCGCCAGAGCTTTTGCAGGAGAGCCGGACGGTGAAAGCGAACATCGAAACACATTACCATCACGTCCGGAGTCACATGCCGCCTTGCCGTTCGTTGGCCGTAGCCATGCCCGCCGCCCCCGGCATTCGACTTCGATATGGACCGGGCCTGGTTGGCCCGGAAACGACGCCCACCCACCGCTGCAAGTTCTGATCGGGGAGGATCGACGATGGCCGCACCAGGAGAAAATCTGAAAGTCGACGGAAACCGACTTTGGGACAGCCTCATGGAGATGGCCAAGATCGGCCCTGGTATCGCAGGTGGCAACAACCGCCAGACAGTGACAGATGAAGATGCGGAGGGCCGTGCGCTGTTCCAATCGTGGTGCGTACAGGCGGGCATGACCATGGGCGTCGACCAGATGGGCAACATGTTCATGCGCCGCGAGGGGACGGACCCCGACGCCCTTCCCGTCTATGTAGGTTCGCACCTCGATACCCAACCGACGGGTGGGAAATATGACGGCGTGCTGGGCGTGCTGGCGGGTCTCGAAATCGTTCGCACGCTCAACGATCTCGACATCAAGACCAAACACCCGATCGTGGTCACCAACTTCACCAATGAGGAAGGCACGCGCTTTGCCCCTGCCATGCTGGCATCGGGCGTGTTTGCTGGCGTTCACACGCAAGACTGGGCCTATGACCGGGAAGATGCGGACGGGCTGATGTTTGGCGATGAGCTGGAACGGATTGGCTGGCGCGGGGAAGAGGAAGTCGGCGACCGCAAGATGCATGCCTTCTTTGAACTGCATATCGAGCAAGGCCCGATCCTAGAAGCTGAAGGCAAGGACATTGGCGTGGTCACCCACGGCCAGGGCCTGTCCTGGACGCAGGTGACCATAACCGGCAAAGAAAGCCACACCGGCTCAACGCCTATGCCCATGCGCAGGAATGCCGGTCTCGGTATGGCGAAAATTCTCAACCTCGTTGACGAGATTGCCTGGTCACACAAGCCGGATGCTGTGGGCGCCGCTGGCCACATCGACGTTCATCCCAACAGCCGCAACGTCATTCCTGGCAAGGTGGTTTTCACCGTCGATTTCCGTTCGCCACAGCTCGACGTCATTACAGACATGGAGAACCGCCTCCGCGAGGGCGGCCAAAAGATCTGTGACGAGATGGGCCTTGAGATCGAGTTTGAAAAAGTTGGTGGCTTCGACCCGGTGGAGTTCGACGAAGGTTGCGTAACCGCCATCCGGAACGCCGCTGAGCGGCTGGGCTACAGCCATCGCAACATCATTTCAGGCGCTGGCCATGACGCCTGCTGGATCAACCGCCTCTACCCGACAGCCATGGTCATGTGCCCTTGCGTCGATGGCCTAAGCCACAATGAGGCCGAGGAGATCAGCCTCGACTGGGCACGCGCCGGTGCAGATGTGCTGTTTCATGCAGTGGTGGAGACGGCGGAGATTGTGGGGTGAAACTGGGAGACTTTGTAAAAGAAACCCTGATCGACATCACTAAGGGAGTAGCGGAGGCACAGGGAAGCACTCCTGTACGTCGCGCCGGGTTATGTAAACGGCGTGGTTCAAGAAGAGGGGCAGACCGTCTCGTTTGAGGTAGTAGTCACGGTGTCCAAAGAGGGAGGAGGCGGCGTATCCGTGCTTTCGATTGGCGAAGTAAAAGGGCGAGCGTCTGAAGAAGCGATCAATAAGATATCCTTTGATGTTCCAGTGTTTTTCGAAGCTCCTACGCCTTTGAACAAACGTCATCATTCAAAAGAGGGTCCTATCGATCCGTTGAGAAAGGACTAGTCAAAGATATGACCAAAATCATCAAGAACGGAACCATCGTCACCGCAGACCTGACCTACAAGGCGGATGTGCGGGTGGAAGACGGCGTCATCACCGAGATCGGCCCGAACCTTTCCGGCGGCGAAGAGCTGGATGCGACGGGCTGCTATGTGATGCCAGGCGGCATCGACCCCCATGTGCACCTCGAAATGCCGTTTATGGGCACCTATTCCTCAGACGATTTTGAGAGCGGCACCCGGGCGGGCCTCGCAGGCGGCACCACCACGGTTGTCGATTTCTGCCTGCCCAACCCGGAAGAGAGCCTCCTCGGCGCAATCCAGCGTTGGGACAACAAGTCCACCCGCGCTAATTGCGACTACTCGTTCCACATGGCCGTAACTTGGTGGGGCGAGCAGGTCTTCAACGAGATGGAGACCGTGGTCAAAGACAAGGGCATCAACACCTTCAAGCACTTCCTCGCCTATAAAGGCGCGCTGATGGTAAATGATGACGAGCTCTATGCATCGTTCCAGCGTTGCGCCGAGCTTGGCGCTACACCCATGGTGCACGCTGAAAATGGCGACGTGATCGCCGAACTGTCTGCCAAGCTGGTCGCAGAGGGCAACACCGGCCCGGAAGCCCACGCCTACTCACGCCCGAGCCAGGTCGAAGGCGAAGCTACAAACCGCGCGATCATGATTGCCGATATGGCTGGCGCGCCGCTCTACGTGGTGCACACCTCCTGTGAGGAAGCTCACGAAGCCATCCGCCGGGCCAAGCAGAACGGCAAGCGCGTCTGGGGCGAGCCGCTGATTCAGCACCTCACCTTGGATGAGAGCGAATATTTCCACGACGATTGGGATCACGCCGCCCGGCGCGTGATGAGCCCGCCCTTCCGCAACAAACAGCACCAAGACAGCCTCTGGGCTGGCCTGTCCGGTGGCACGCTTTCGGTGGTGGCGACGGACCATTGCGCGTTCACCACTGAGCAGAAGCGCATGGGCGTGGACAACTTTACGCAAATCCCCAATGGCACCGGAGGTCTTGAAGACCGCCTGCCCATGCTGTGGACCCATGGCGTCGCAACCGGTCGCCTTACGATGAATGAGTTCGTGGCGGTCACCTCGACCAACATCGCCAAGATCATGAACATGTACCCGAAGAAGGGCGCGATCCTTGTGGGCGCGGATGCCGACATTCTGGTGTGGGATCCAGAAAAGGAGAAAACCATCTCCGCTGGCACCCAGCAGTCCGCCATCGACTACAACGTGTTCGAAGGGAAAAAGGTGAAGGGCCTGCCCCGCTTTGTGCTGACCCGCGGCCAACTCGCGATCAATGACGGCGCGGTGCAGACGCAGGAAGGCCACGGCAAATTCGTCAAGCGCGAGCCCAACGGCACCGTCAACAAAGCTCTGAGCCAGTGGAAGGAACTCACGGCTCCAACACCCGTGAAGCGCTCGGGCATTCCGGCAACAGGTGTCTGATGCTGATGAATGCGCCCACCGGCAATAAGGTCATTCAGGCAGAAGGTCTCAACCTGACCTTCCAGACCAATGACGGCCCGGTGCACGCATTGTCGGACATCAATCTGGATGTTGAGAAAGGCGAATTCGTTTCGCTGATCGGCCCCTCGGGCTGCGGCAAGACCACTCTTCTGCGGGTTATAGCCGATCTCGAAACGCCAACGAGCGGTGGCATCTCAATCAATGGGATGACGCCGCGCGAGGCGCGCTTGGCGCGGGCCTATGGCTATGTGTTCCAGGCGGCGGCGCTTTATCCGTGGCGCACGATTGAGAAGAACATCGCACTGCCGCTCGAGATCATCGGCGTCCCAAAAGATGAGCAGCACCGCCGTATCGACGAGAATATGGCCCTCGTGAACCTCACCGGGTTCGAAAAGAAGTTTCCATGGCAACTCTCCGGCGGGATGCAGCAGCGGGCGTCCATCGCTCGCGCGCTTGCAGTTCAGCCAGACATGCTGCTCATGGACGAGCCCTTCGGCGCGCTTGATGAGATCGTCCGAGATCATCTAAACGAGCAGCTTCTCAAGCTGTGGTCGGAAACCAAGAAGACCGTAGTCTTCGTCACGCACTCCATTCCCGAAGCGGTATTTCTTTCGACCAAAATCGTGGTCATGAGCCCACGACCTGGCCGCATCCACGACATCATCGACTGCGACCTAGGCGAAGAGCGACCGCTCGACATCCGTGAGTCCACCGAGTTCCTGAAGATCGCTCATCGCGTGCGAGACGGCCTGAGAGCGGGACATTCGTATGACGACTAGACCGCGCTCAGCCCTTGTACCGGTCCTGACGATCGTCGCTGCGATCGTTGCGATCTGGTATGGCTGCGCGGTTCTGCTCAACGCACCCTTTGAACGGGATCAGGCAGAGCGACTGGGCAAGGAGACCAGCTGGTCGAACGTGCTGCCTGCCACCATGGCGCAGGACCGGCCGGTTCTGCCTGCCCCCCATCAGGTGGCGCAGGAAATCTGGAAAACCACAGGAGAGATGGTCCAGAAGGGTCGCCCCTTCTCCAAGCGCTCCTTGATTTATCACGCCTGGGTCACTCTTTCCGTCACACTCCTTGGTTTCATCATGGGAACGGCGCTGGGCATCCTGCTTGCGGTGGGCATCGTCCACAGCCGCGTGCTCGACAAGTCACTGATGCCGTGGATCATCACCTCCCAAACGATCCCAATTCTAGCGCTCGCCCCCATGATTATCGTGGTGCTGAACTCAGTAGGCATTCAGGGGCTGTTCCCGAAAGCCGTGATCTCGACTTATCTGTCGTTCTTCCCGGTGGCCGTGGGCATGGTCAAAGGCCTGCGTTCGCCAGAAGCCATGCATCTTGATCTCATGAAAACGTACAGCGCGGACAGGTCTGAGACCTTCTGGAAGCTCCGCCTACCAGCTTCAATGCCATTCCTTTTCACATCCATGAAGGTCGCCATTGCAGCTTCCCTCGTGGGAGCAATCGTAGGCGAATTGCCAACCGGCGCAGTGGCCGGCCTCGGCGCGCGCCTGCTAGCGGGTTCCTACTACGGCCAGACGGTGCAGATCTGGTCCGCACTCATCGCCGCAGCGATCCTTGCCGGCCTGTTGGTGGCGCTTGTTGGTTGGGTTGGCAACCGGATCAACCGCCGCATGGGCGCGCGGGAGGCCATGGCATGAGTGGCACCACCATACTCATTCTCGCGCTTCTCTTCTGGGTGGCTGCTTGGTTTGCCAACGCGCGCCTGAGTGCCTTGAACCCGAAGGACGACGGCGTGAAGACGCTGGTCAACATCGCGATACCGATGCTGTTCGGCGCGGCGCTTCTCGGCCTTTGGGAAGGCGTGACCCGCGGCTTCGAAGTGCCAGCAGTTTTGCTCCCGCCCCCCAGCATGATCTGGGAGCGCATCACCAACTCCGTCCCGACGCTGTGGGCGGATTTCCAGCAGACTTATCTGAAGGCGGTTCTCTCGGGCTACGCAATCGGCTGCGGTCTGGGATTTGTCACAGCGATCGTTGTCGACCGCTCGCCCTTCTTCAAAGCGGGCATCATGCCCATCGGCAATCTGGTGTCCGCCCTGCCGATCATTGGCATCGCGCCCATCATGGTCATGTGGTTCGGCTTCGACTGGCACTCCAAGGCCGCCGTTGTGGTCGTGATGGTGTTCTTCCCCATGCTGGTGAACACGGTCGCTGGCTTGGCCGCAGCCGGCACCATGGAACGGGATCTGATGAACACTTACGCGGCCAGCTACTGGCAGTCGCTGTTCAAACTCCGGCTCCCGGCGGCGATGCCGTTCATCTTCAACGCCCTCAAGATCAACTCCACCCTTGCTCTGATCGGCGCCATCGTGGCCGAGTTCTTCGGCACGCCCATCGTCGGCATGGGCTTCCGCATATCGGCAGAGGTCGGTCGTCTGAACATCGACATGGTCTGGGCAGAAATTTTCGTCGCCGCCCTGGCGGGCTCGCTCTCCTACGGAGCGCTAGCCCTTTTTGAGCGACGGATCACCTTTTGGCACCCATCCAACAGAAGATGAGATCAAAGAACGCAAACCCCGCCTTCCTTCCAGTCTCCGCCCCAACATCCACAAGGAGGATATCATGAAGAGACTTCTCGCACTGGCCCTTGGCGCCGCCACCGCGCTAACAGCAGCCACCACGGCAAACGCTGCAGATGATCTGACGCTGCAGCTCAAATGGGTCACACAAGGCCAGTTTGCCGGCTACTATGTCGCCAAGGACAAAGGCTTCTTTGACGAAGTGGATCTGAACGTCACGATCAATCCCGGCGGCCCGGACATCGCACCTCCACAGGTCATCGCAGGCGGTGGTGCTGACGTCATCATCGAATGGATGCCCGCCGCCCTCGCCGCCCGCGAAAAGGGCGTGCCTCTCGTCAACATCGCCCAGCCCTTCAAACGTTCGGGCATGATGCTGACCTGCCGCAAAGAAACCGGCATTGCCGAACCAGCCGACTTCAAGGGCAAGACCCTCGGCGTTTGGTTCTTCGGCAACGAGTTCCCCTTCCTGTCCTGGATGAGCCAGCTTGGCATTCCAACTGAAGGTGGTGATGACGGCGTGACCGTCCTCAAGCAGGGCTTCAACGTTGATCCGCTGATCCAGAAGCAGGCCGACTGCGTGTCGACTATGACCTACAATGAGTACTGGCAGGTCATCGATGCGGGCTTCACACCGGATGATCTTGTGGTGTTCAATTACACCGACCAGGGCGTCGCAACGCTGGAAGACGGCATCTACACCACCGAGGAAAATCTCGCCGACGAGGCCATGGCCGACAAGCTGGCGCGCTTCGTGGCGGCATCCATGAAGGGTTGGGAATACACCTGCGCCAACCAGCAGGAAGCTGCAGAGATCGTCCTAGAGAACGATGCGACAGGCGCTCAGACTGAAGAGCACCAGGTCCGCATGGTCGGTGAAATCTGCAAACTGACCGAAGGCTCTGACGGCACACTTGACGTGGCAGCAGCCGAGACGACTGTTCAGTCGCTTCTGGCAGGCGGCTCCGATCCAGTGATCACAGCAGCGCCAACCGGCGCATGGACCGATGCCATCACCAAGAAAGCGATGATGAAGTAGTCACTCATCAAACAATGTCACCCCGGCCCTCTTGCCGGGGTGACGACCATCGAAACGAAGGGCCAGAAGCCAAATACGAAATATGAGGTGACGGCATAGCCACTCGACTACGGGCGGCATGAATAGATCACCCAAACGCGGAACAGTCCGGCAAATCTCTGACCGATACCGGAACCGCATCACCGCTGGCGGCCTGTAACAACACAATGAGGATGATGTGCGAAACACACTTGCAACGCGTTTTACCGGCCTAGATTTCGTCAACCCCTTCGTCCTGGCCTCCGCGCCACCTACGGAGAGCAAACACAAGATTATGAAGGCCTTTGAGTCTGGCTGGGGCGGTGTCGTAACCAAGACGATCGGCATGCACCCGGTCGAGAACGTGGCTGGCCCGCGCACGATCTTTCAGCGCGCCAGCGAGCAGAAACCCTACGTGTCGCGCATGAAGCGGGACGACACGGTCTCGCATTCGTCGTGGAATTGGGAGCTGATCTCTGACCAGCCGCTTGACCAATGGCTACCAGATCTCGAAGAGATCAAGACCACCTATCCCGATCGAATGCTGATCGCCTCCATCATGGCCGGTGCGGGCAATGAAGAAGAGATGGATAGCTGGCGCAAGCTGGCAAAAGCGACCGTAAATGCGGGCTGTGATGCCATCGAACTGAATCTGTCCTGCCCCCATATGGACCGCAAGGACATGGGCGCCAACATTGCCAATGATGAGGAAATCATTCGCTCAATCCTGGGAGCGGTCACCGGCGCGGTCAGCGTACCGATATGGGTCAAGCTGACGCCATCGACCTCTCAATTGGTGGACGCAGCTGCCGCCGCCTACGAAGCCGGTGCCGCGTCAATTTCGCTGTGCAACACTTTCCCTTCCCTGCCGTTGATGGACCCGGAAACTCTGAAGTTTGAAGTCGAGGTGGATGGGTTGGTGACGTCCGGTGGTCTGGGCGGTCTGGCGATCCTCCATCAGGCGCTGCAGAGGGTCTGCGACATTTCCCAGGCCTTCCCAGACAAAGAGATTTCCGGAATTGGCGGCATCCGCGGTTTCCGGGAAGCGTTCAACTTCATCGTCAACGGCGCTGGCAACCTGCAGGTCTGTACAGCTGCAATGCAGGAGAAAGGCAGCGGCGGCGTTGGCGTCAAACTCATTCAGGAGTTGAAGGACGACCTCACCGACTACCTGGAGCGCAAGGGCTACTCTTCGATCCATGAGTTCAGAGGGATCGCCCGCGAGAGGATCGTCCAGCACTCTCAGGTTCGCCGCAAGAGCGAAGACTATAATGGCGGCTACGCAAAAACGGTTGAAGCTGCTGAGTAGCACCCGCATCAATTGGGGGAGACTGAAAGGTCTTCCCCACCTCCCCGATTTGACGTGACGCTGCACCGCCAGGGTTGTATGCCCCTCCCAACAGACTGGGAGCTAGCTCAACATGTCCAACACAATCCTCATGGAACGCGACGGTGCCGTCGCCATCCTGCGTCTCAATCGTCCCGAAGCGCTGAACGCCTTGAATTCGGAGTTGATGGCGACACTGGCGGATCATGTGGCCGATCTCGACAAGGACACATCGGTGGGCGCCATCATCGTCACCGGTTCTGAGAAGGCCTTTGCCGCCGGAGCCGACATTAGGGAGATCAAGGACCGAACCCAGGTTGAGATGCTGGAAGCCCAGCTCCTTGGTGAGGTGGATGCGCTGGAAAGGTGCCGCACCCCCATCATAGCAGCGGTCTCCGGCTTTGCGCTTGGCGGCGGCTGCGAACTCGCCATGGCCTGCGACACCATTATCGCGGCCTCCAGTGCCAAGTTCGGGCAACCGGAGATCAAACTGGGCGTCATTCCCGGCCTTGGCGGAACGCAGCGGCTCGCGCGAGCCGTCGGCAAGGCCAAGGCCATGGACCTGGTACTGACCGGTCGCCTGATGGACGCCGACGAAGCAGAAAGAGCGGGACTGGTGGCGCGCATCGTCGAGCCGGAGGAGCTAATGAGCACGGCGCTCGAGATGGCTCAAACAATCGCCAGCTACTCGAGACCATCAGTTCAGGCCGGAAAAGACTGCGTGAAAAGAGCCTTCGAAGGCAGCCTCGCCGAAGGCCTGCATCACGAGCGCCACGTCTTCTACTCGCTCTTCGGCCTCGAAGACCAGAAAGAGGGCATGGCAGCATTTGCGGAGAAACGCGCGCCAAACTTCCAGCATCGCTAGCCAGCCGTGACCAACCGCCTCGCACTCATGGATCGGCTCAAGCCCGCCGTTTTGCGCGCAGGCGACGCCATCATGAATGTCTATCATCGTCTTGGCGAAAGCGCGCCCGAAGCAAAGACAGACGGTTCACCCGTCACAGAAGCCGATCTGGCGGCAAACATCGTACTCATGGAGGCGCTTGAGAAACACGCACCTGGGATCGCCGTCGTGTCAGAGGAGAGCGAAGAGACCCATGCTCGGCCTCCCCAAGAAACGTTCTTGCTGGTTGATCCGCTCGACGGCACCCGAGAGTTCATCAAGGCTGATGGCAAAGGCGCATTCACAGTCAATATTGGCCTAATTGAAGGCGGCCTGCCGGTTGCCGGCGTGGTCTATGCACCTGCGCTTGAGCAGTACTTTGTGGGATCGGTCGGGGAAGGCGCGATACTGAACGGCCGGGCGATAAACACAAGGCCCTTACGTGCGACCGGCCCAGTGGCCGTGGCCAGCCTTTCCCATCGCGACCCGGAAACCGACGCTTGGCTTTCAGAACACAGAATCAGAAAAACAAGAGCGATTGGCTCATCGCTGAAGTTCGGCCTGCTGGCGACTGGGGAAGCTGACCTCTACCCCCGCTTCGGGCCGACCATGGAGTGGGATACGGCGGCGGGGGACGCGATTTTGCGAGCTGCCGGCGGAGTGGTGACGCAACCGGATGGCCAACCATTCACTTACGGGAAGCCTGGTTACAGAAACGGCCCCTTCATCGCATCGGGAAGGCCCCGAACCGTCTATCCCGGAACCACCTAATAAGGCGAGTCGACGTCTCCCAACTCCACATAGACCGATTTGATATGCGTCACGGAGTCCAAAGCAGCCTTGGCGTTCTCGCGGCCAAATCCGGACTGTTTCACTCCGCCAAACGGCATGCCTGCAGGCGTCAGATTGTAGTTGTTGATCCAGCATGTCCCGGCTTCGAGCTCGGCAATCGTCCGGTGCGCCCGCGCCAAATTCTGGGTGAACACGCCAGCGGCAAGGCCGGTTTCACTGCTGTTCGCGCGCGCAACGGCCTCCTCATCCTCTCCAAAGCGCAGCACTGAGAGGACCGGACCGAATATCTCTTCACGCGCGATGGTCATCTCATCTTCAACGTCTGCGAAGATCGTTGGCTGGACGAAGTACCCGGCTGGGAAATTTTGAACGTCGGCCACGGCACCTCCCGAAACCAGACGCGCCCCTTCGCTTTTCCCTGCATCAATGAAGCCCAGTACGCGCTCAAGCTGGGCGGCGCTCACCAGCGGCCCGATATGTGTCGTTTCATTAAGCGGATCGCCCAGCACAAGCTTCTCGGTGCGCTCGACAAGCCGGGCCACAAACGCATCGTAAATGCCGGCCTGAACGAAAACACGAGTTCCGTTTGAGCATATCTGGCCGGAGGAATAGAAGTTACCCAGCATCGCGCCCGAGACGGCGTTTTCCAGGTCCGCATCATCAAAGATGATGAGCGGCGACTTACCGCCAAGTTCCAGCGTCACCGGAGTGACATTTTTGGACGCTGATCCCATGGCTTTGGCCCCACTGCCGGTGGAACCCGTCAACGAAACCTTGTTGATGCCGGGATGCTCAGCGAGCGCGGCACCCACCGGGCCAGCCCCCTGAATGACGTTGAACAGACCAGCGGGCAGACCGGCCTCGACATAGATCTCAGCGAGCTTAAGCGCGGTCAGCGGCGTTGTTTCAGAGGGCTTGAACACAAAGCCGTTGCCTGCCGCCAGTGCGGGTGCTGACTTCCATGCCGCAATCTGAATGGGGTAATTCCAGGCCCCAATTCCCGCACAGACACCCACGGGTTCGCGCAACGTATAGACGAAGCTTCCATTGGCCTCGGCGCCCAGTTGGCGAGTTTCGCCGGTCAAGTCGTGGCACAGACCCGAGAAGTAGCGCAGGTTTTCCACCGCACTCATGGCGTCAGCGACCAGCGTTTCCTGAATGGGCTTGCCGGTGTCCAGCGTCTCTAGCTCGGACAGTTCCTCATTGCGCGCTTCAACCAAATCTGCAGTGCGCGCCAGAATTGCTGCGCGATCAGCACCCGATGTCAGCCGCCATTCCGTTTGCGCGCGGCGGGCGCTCTCAATGGCATGGGCGATGACATCAGGTGTAGCCGCGCGAACTTCGGCTATCACATCGCCAGTCGCTGGATTGATCGATTGAATGAGGTCGCCAGAAGCGTCCTCAACATAATGTCCGTCGATGAAGTGAGACGCCTTGGGTTGCGCACGCATGGTCTGGTCCTCGATCTGCTGCCTCGCACTAGGCAGCAAACGGGCGTTTGACAAGCTAGGGTCAGGACCCATTCATCTGTTTGCATTGGTGGGAGTCAATTTGCCCGGCGGCGAGGAGCGAAGGCGAAGGAAGTCCCGCGACTTTCAAGCCTTTGCAACGAAGTCCACCGGTCAAAGTGATCCCATCCGAAGGACGTCAGCTCTGACGGCGATC
>JBCBXA010000051.1:0-18472 GCA_039816825.1 Pseudomonadota bacterium
GGTAGCTCAAACCGGAGCTACCCAGGCTGAATGTCTGTGTGTGCAGTGTGCTGAAGGAGAACGGCGCAACCGGCGTTGCATCGGCCTTGAGTCCAATGCGCATCAGGTCGATTGTCCACGCATCACCCGTCCGTCTGATATCGAGGCGGTTGAAGGCTGCCGGCGGCCGCTTGTGGCCAGGAAGCTGGGCGGCTGCCGGCACGCATATGCAGGGAATGGGAGCTGACGGCCCCGCCATGGCCGCCACAGTGTCCAGATGTGTGTGCCCGTAGAGCACGAGCTCGGCACCAGCCTTTTGCAACACACGCCGGAAACGCCCGGCACCAATGAGGCGTTTATGGCGGTGAGTTGCCTTTGCCATGGGTGGGTGATGTATCAGCACGACCCGGCACAGCCCGGCTTCGCCCAACTCCTCCAGCAACACTTCAAGCCGGGCCAGTTGAGCGTTCGAGGCAAGGCCTGTTGCGCGAAACGGCGGTGTCGGCTTGCCGGAATTGACGGATATCAGTGCCACATCCCCCACGCGCTGCATGAGCGGGTAGACGGCGTCGAACGCCTTCCAGTCACGACCCACCGTCGGGAAAGCCTCGGCTTCACCGGCCAACCAGGGCCCCCAGAGCTTCGCTGCCATGGCCAAACTATTGGGCATATACGCGTCGTGGTTGCCGCAAACGAGGGACGTCTTGTCGGGAGTGGCCAACCTTCTCAGCCAGTCCTTCGCGTTCCGCATCTCGCCCTCAAGAGCGATGTTTACGAGATCTCCGGTCAGCGCCCAATGGTCGGGGCTTTGAGACCGGGCTTCGGCAACGAGCGCATCCAACACGTCCATTGAAGACTGATGGCGCCGTTTGCGCTTCCAGTTCGTCCATCCAGTCCATTGCTTGCCCTGCAACTCGCCGCGAGCAGGGGTCGGCATGGACGGAAGGTGGATGTCAGACAGATGGCAGATGCGGACCATGTTTTGCGCTAGCGCGGCCTTGTCGACGCTGCAAGGCCTTGTGATGTGCCCTTTGGAGTGGCATCCGGACCCCCAAGGGAGAAATCGCCATGGGCGTCCACTATTCTCTGCGCGAACGCCTGCAGCAAAAGGTGTTTCACCTCGTCTTCCGTGCCACCCGGTCGATGACGCTTGGGGTGAGGGCGCTTGTCGTGAGAGATGGCGTTCATGGAGCTGAAGTCTGGCTCGTGCGACACACTTACGTGCGGGGCTGGTACCTGCCGGGAGGGGGCGTGGAGCGCGGCGAGACCGTGCGGCAAGCGCTGGAAAAAGAACTGCGCGAGGAGGGCAATCTGCGCCTTACCGGCGAGCCTGAGTTACGAGGCTGCCTCTTCAACACCACGACCACCAGTCGCGACCATGTCTGTTACTTCGTGGTGAGAGAGTGCGAGCAAACCGCGCCTTACGGTTCCAATCGGGAAATCGCTGAGGGTCGCTGGTTTGCCCTCAATCAACTTCCGGAGAATCTGACCCGCGCTACACGCGCGCGGATCGAGGAGTTTGTGGAGGGAACGCCGACCCCCGATGCGTGGTAGATGACGCTTGGTAATTGGCGCGTGGTAGTTACGCGGCCTTGAGACTGTCGCGTCCGTGGGGCGCGGTGAGATCTAGATCAGGCCCTAGAGGCACGATCCCTGTGGGATTGATGGTCTCGTGGCTGGCATAATAGTGGCCTTTGATGTGGTCCATATGCACGGTCTCCGCGATACCCGGATGCTGGTAGAGTTCGAGCATGTAGCCGTGCAGGTTGCGGTAGTCGGCGATGCGGCGCAAATTGCATTTGAAGTGCCCGACATACACCGCGTCAAACCGGATGAGGGTGGTCCAGAGCCGCCAGTCGGCTTCTGTGATGGTGTCGCCCGCAAGATATCGCCGTTTGCCCAGCAGGTCGTCCAGCCAATCAAGACTTTCAAACAGGGCAGTGAAGGCCTCTTCATAGGCTTCGTGTGAGGTCGCAAACCCAGACTTGTAAACACCGTTGTTCACGGTGTGATAGACACGCTCATTGATCGCATCGATTTCGTCTCGCAGAGCTTCCGGATAATAATCCGGACCGGTTGCACCCACCTGGTCGAAGGCGGTGTTGAACATGCGAATGATCTCAGAGCTTTCGTTGGAGACGACACTGTTGGTTGTCTTGTCCCACAACACCGGCACCGTGACCCGGCCTGAATAGTCGGCCTTGGCGGCCACATAGACCTCAGCCATGGTGGCGGCATTGTTTACGGGGTCGGCGGTGTGGCCTGTGTCGCCGTCTAGGGTCCAGCCCCGTTCGCGCATCAGCCAGTCGACGACGGTCACATCAACCATCTCCTCAAGCCCTTTCAGCGCGCGGAAGATGAGGGTGCGATGGGCCCATGGGCAGGCGTAGGAGACGTATAGGTGATAGCGGCCCGGCTCCGCTTTGAAGCCAGCCTGTCCGGTTGGACCGGCTGTGCCATCTGCAGTCACCCAGTTGCGAAAGGCTGCTTCACTGCGCTGAAACTTGCCGCCCGTCGATTTCGTATCATACCATTTGTCGTGCCAGACACCGTCGACCAGAAGGCCCATATCGCTCTCCATTGTGAAGTGGTTCTTGCCATGCTAACTGGCGCTGAAGGCAGGCGAAGCCAATGGGTATCGCCGCAAGTCAGTTTTGCGCAGCCGTGATGACTTGTCGTGATTGGTTGTGAACAGAGAGACGAGATGCAATTGGTACTGGGCAGAAGCCGACGACGATAGATCGATCGACCGTTTGACGCGGCCGACGCCGCACGCCCTTTTCTGCATTTCTGTCCGAGCTTTCCATGAACGCGAAATCCAAAGCCGCGGCTTCCGCCGCGCAGATCGATATGTCCGCCATCCGGATGGTGGCCGAAACGCCAGATGATCTGGAACTGGTAACCCAACTCCATGAGGAGGTGTTTGGTCCCGGTCGTTTCGCGAAGACCGCATTCCGCCTGCGTGAAGGCAAGCAACCTCGCTATGACCTCTCGCGGCTGGCCTGGCGCGGAGATCAACTGCTGGGCGCTGTTCGCATGACTGGCATCGCGATTGGTGACGGCTCAGCCGTGCTGCTTGGCCCCCTTTGTGTGCGCCGCGAGATCAAAGGCATGGGGCTTGGCCGAGCGCTGATGAAGACCGCCATGGAGGCCTCTTGGTCTGCGGACGAGACGGTGGTTTTGCTTGTTGGCGACGCGGCCTATTACAGCCCGTTTGGTTTTCAGCGAGCCGTCGACGTCGAGCTTCCGGGCCCTGCCGACCCTGCGCGTACGCTCATTGCGGTGCGGGACGGAAGTCCATCCGACTGGTCGGGTAAGGTCGCCTAGCGACCTTCCCGATACCAAACGGCGGACAAGGCCGCGAGAACGAGGGCGAGGCCCAAAAAGCCGGCAAAGAGCGGCAGTTGCGCCAGGCCAACGAGGCGTGTGGCTTCGGTGCGTTCCAACCCTATCCAACCGTTGCCGGATGTCCGCGTGCCAGCACGCACGGGCACAATCCGCGGCACATCAACGCCTTCTCCGGCTGCGACCCGCGTCACCGATCCATCTCGCGCTTCGATGAGGGGGGCGAGCACGCTTTCGGATGACAATATGTCGGCAAACTCCCATGCATTGACGGGGCCAGCGTGGGTGAGTGCGCGCAGATCACCGTTTTCAAATTGCCACAGGCCAAGGGCGGGTCGGTCAATCGTTGCCGTCCACTGGCCAAGATCGTTCTGCGTCAGCTCCAGCGTTCCCGTCGAGCCATCAGGTCTCGTGACGGCCAGTTCACCCGGATCATCACCCATGGTCTGCCGGGTGACGGTCAGGCGCGACCCGTCGACCTCCGCCGTCAGTGCTTCTTCGTCCAGTTCCGGTTCCTGCATCAGCCAATGTGCCACTCTTCGCAGCAATTGAACATGCGGGCCACCGCCATCGAACTCCCGAGCCCAAAGCCATGGATGATCGGACAGGAACAGGCCAACCCGGCCTTCCCCAACGCGGCGCAACGCCAGCACCGGGGCGTCCTGTCCGTCCGACAGAAGCGTGTCTCCCTCCACCGGGCCGGCATCCACGCGGCGGAACCAGCGGCCCCATTCCGGCTCTTCGCCCAAGGCGTTGGCGCCATCCAGATCGCGGGTGACAGGGTGGCGCTGGCCGGTCTCAGTAACCGTAGCGCGGTAGGGCTCGTTGCTCACATCGCCATTGGGCAGTGTCGGCAGAATCTCTTCAAGCGATGTCGCCGCGATGGAGCGCAGTCCGGCAAACTCCGGCCCCGTTGCCAGCAGCATGGCGCCACCGTTGCGCACATAGTCAGCCATGTAAGTGAAGTAGAGGCCAGGCAAGACGCCGCGCCGCTGATAACGGTCGAAGATGATGAGATCGAACTCTTCGATCTTTTCCACGAACAGCTCGCGGGTGGGGAAGGCGATGAGCGACAGCTCTTCAATCGGCGTGCCGTCCTGCTTTTGAGGAGGGCGCAGAATTGTGAAGTGAACCAGATCAACGCTGGCATCGGACGTCAGCAGGTTTCGCCAGGTCCGTTCGCCGGCATGGGGTTCGCCGGACACAAGCAGCACACGCAAATTCTCGCGGATGCCATCGAGCTCAACGAAAGCTCGATTGTTGACGGCTGTCAGTTCGCCATCAATGGGCTCGACCTCCATCTCGACGATGACGCGCCCCGCATTGGGCACTTCGAAGAAGAATGTCGAAGTCTCTCCGGCAATGGCGAACTCTTCCGACACCAGTTCGCCGCCTACGGTCACACTGACAATGACTTCAGACCCCGGAGTGCGCCCGGCGCCATTGTCCTCGACGCGGTAGGTGATCTGCTGATCTTCTCCGACGATTCCGAAGCGGGGCGCCTCATCGATGATGATCCGTCGATCAAACTCGTCGGCTTCGCCAGTGATGAGGGCATGGATCGGATAGTCGCCACCCAGCAAGTCCGACGCCCCATCCACTGCGTCATGTACCTGGCCATCGGTGACCATGATCGCCCCGCCGATCCTCGCGGGGGCCACATCTTCCAAGGCGCTCTGCAATGCAGTCACCAAAGCGGTGCTGACATCGGTGTCACCGCCTTCATAGGCCGGGCCGACATTGACCTGGCGCAGCTCGAATTCGGCCATATCGCCCAGGCGCTGAGTCAACAGTGCGCGGGCTGCCGCTGTCTGCTGCTCACGGCCACCGACGGTCTGGCTCTCACTTTCATCGGTGACAAGAGCAATCACCGTCTTCAGGCTCTCCCGCTCCTCTCGCACCAGAGACGGTCCGGCAAGGGCGAATGCCAGGAGAACCAGAGCCGCCAACCGCAGCCACTTGCCCCGCGTGCCAGCATAGACAGTTGCAGCTCCCAGTCCGAGCGCCAGCAAACCGGCGAGCCCAACCATTGCCCAGGGCAAAAGTGGTTGAAAGCCTATCGAATATTCCATCTAGCCGGCCTCCATCACTGTCCCAGTCTTTCGAGCAGATCGGGGATGTGGATTTGGTCGGCTTTGTAGTTTCCGGTGAGGGTATACATCATGATGTTTACCCCGACCCGGAAAGCCAGAATCCGCTGGCGCGGGTTCTGAGGTTCCGTCGGCAGGAGCGGTCGTCCCCCATCATCCAGCGCCCATGCTCCAGCCAGGTCGTTGCCGGAGATCATGATCGAGGACACGCCATCGCCGGCCCGAGCAGGACGGCGCGGAGCGCCCTCCACGGGGAGGGGAAGCGCTTCCACCCACAGGGGGGACTCGGCAAACCGGCCGGGGAAATCGTCGAGCAGATAGAAGCTCTTGGTCAGAACATGATCCGGCGGAACGGGCTCCAGAGGAGGTATGTCCAGCGTTTGCAATATGGCGGCAAGGCGTTGCTCAGAGGGTATTTGTGCCCCAGGCAGAGACAGGTTTTCCGGCAGGCCATTGCGCGTGTCGAACAGGACTGTGCCACCATTTTTCATATAGGCGTCGATCCGTGTCAGCGCCGTCGCGCTCGGCATCTCGGCATCGGCGGAGATGGGCCAGTAGATGAGTGGGAAGAAGGCCAGTTCGTCCACCTCAGGGTCCAACCCGATGGGCGGTCCGGGTTCGAGGGAGGTGCGGCTGGCGACAAAGCGCGACATGCCGTCCATACCCTGTTCGGACACTTCATCGACGCTCAGATCTCCCGTGATGATGTACCCAACGCGGGTTTCAAAGGCCGCTGGCAGCGTCTTCTCGAAGCTGGCCGTCTCGGTATCGGACTGAGCAGCAGCTGGCACCATCATGGCCGCTGTCAGCGTAGCTGCAAATGCCACGACGAAAAGCGAGCTGGCCGCCGTCGTAAAGCGCCTCATTCGCACTGCGCCCATCATCACCAGCATGATCAGAGTATCAGCGACAAGCAGGACAAAGGCTGCCAAGAACAGCCATGGAGACAGGTCGCGTGCCTCGCTTTCCGGATAGGTGCTGAGAACCATGCCAGCCAAGCCCTCGGGTGCCGTGACCGGCGTGAACGTGATCAAGCCGTCCCTGGTTTCGTCGTACAGGTTGAGAGCCAGAGTGGCCTGCTCGCTGCCGTAAAGCCCTGGTGGCGTGTCCGTTCCGGGGCGGGGTGGCTCGCCGGGTTCGAGCGTCAGGGGGCGAGCCTTGGCTGGCGGCGCACCGAAGGTCCCATCGGCTCTGATCGTGCGCAAGGGCGGGAGTATGGCGGTCTCCTGAACTTGCACGCCTGACGATGCGCCATTGCCCTTTGAGCGTTCCACGATGCGGTTCAGCATGGCGACGAAGGTGCCCGATAGCGGCAGGTTCGACCATGTTGCGTCTGCCGTCACATGAAAGAGCACGATCTCGCCGTCACCAAAGGGCGTGGTCGTGACGAGCGGAGTTCCATCGGCCAGGCTGGCCCAGGTTTTGGCCGCAAGATCAATTTCGGGCTGCGCCAGCACCTGTCGGCGAACAACGATGTCGTCGGAAAGAGCAATGCCGGAAAAGGGGCTCGACGCCGTGAAGGGGGCGATGGGCTGAGGTTCATCCCAGCTCAAGGAGCCGCCCAAGGATCGTTCGCCTTGGCGCAGAAGCACCGGAATGAGGGGATCCTGGAAATCACCTGCCGCCAGCCTTGGCCCCGCAAAGCGAAGCAGTGTCCCACCGCCATCTATGAAGACCGAAAGCGCTTCGGTGGCGGCGTCCGGCAGCGTTCCGACATCGGCCAGCACGAACACGCTCGGACGATCCGCCAAAAGGCGCTCAATCTCAGACACGAGGTTGGCTTCCTGGGCGAGTTGCACCTCCGAGGTCGAGGAGAGGGCCCGCGAAATGTAGTGCAAGGGTTCAAGAAGCGGTTGCGCGAGATCGTTGGCGACGCCGGACAGCATAGCGACCCGCCGCCGTTGCGATCCGCTGTCGGTCACGAACACATCGCCCGCAGTGCCAGCACCTTCGACTGCAATCCGTAGAACATCGTTTCGCAGTTCCAGCGGCATCTCAAAGCGAATGGCCAAACGCCCATCGCCCAGTGGTTCGGCTTCTGAAAGGTTGGCATCTGCCAGCGGGCGCCCGCGATCGTCCAGAGCCAGAAGGCGACCGTTTGGAAAGCCTCCCATGGTGGTCAGCGCAACGTCGAGTCCGTCGGCCGTGCTCTCGACCCCTGTCACGGCGCTCACCGGCTGATCCTCAACCCGCAGCGCACGTAATGTGTGTTGAGCGGCATCAAGTCCGGTCAGTGTCTCCACCCAATTTTCGGGAGCAATCGTTGAAGCGAGAAAGACGATCTCGGAGGGTTCTGTGAGGTTCTCGCCCAGATTTTGTGCGAGTGCGGAGAGGTCGGTGACCGTTGGCCTTGGTGAGGCCGCCCCCATTCGCTCCAACAGGATTTCCGGTGTTTCTGGATTCAGGTCAGCTGTCGCGCCCTGTGAAGCCAATGCCAATCTGACAGGGCGACCCTGGTCGTTACCATTTCGGATCAATGCGCCCACGGCGGCGATTTGCTGATCCCATACTGCTTGCGACGCCCAGCCATCGTCGAGCACGATCAGCAGATCGCCCTCTCCTGTCGCCGTGAGGGCTGTCTGCGGATTTAGGATCGGGCCGGAAAGGGCGAGAATTGCGAGTGCTGCCAGCAGAATGCGCATGGCTGTCAGCCACCACGGGCTGCGGTGCGGTGTCTCTTCCTGCCTTTCGAGCTCCTCCAAAATGGCCAATGGCGGAAAAACCTCTTCGCGCGGCTTGGGCGGTGTCAGCCTCAGAAGCAGCCAGATCAGGGGGAGTGCCAGAAGCCCTGCCAGGACGGCCGGTGCGCTGAAGGCAAGGGGAAGTCCCAGCATTATGCTGCACCCAGAGCGGCGTCGGACATGCGCAGGTGCAATGCCACCAGCACTTGAGACGCTGGCTTGTCGGTATGATGTCTGATGTAGCTCCAGCCCCGTCGCACCGCTGCCTGGTGAAGCGCTTCCTGGCGTGCGGTGAAGCGTTTGCGATACTCCTCCGACATGGACTCGGCGCGCCCGGCCGTCAGTTTCACGCCGCGCTCGGGGTCGATGAAATCGGTCCGGCCGGTGAAGGGAAATCTCTCTTCAGCAGGGTCTATGATGTGGACGAGATGCCCGCGCACCCTCCGGGAAGCAAGCTCGTCGATCAGGTGAAGCGTCTTGTCCAAAGGTCCCAGAAAATCGCTGACGATCACGACATCACTATGGGGTCTCAGGCTTGAGACGTCGGGCTGTTCAAAGTGGATGGTATCGACGCGCGGCAGTTTTGCCGCAAGACGTTCTGCCGCCTGGCGATGTGTGATCGGTGCGCCTGCTCCCAGATAGCCAATCCGCTCGCCGGACCGCGCCAGCACTTCCGCCATTGCCAAGGCCAGAACCAGAGCCCGCTCCTGTTTGGAGGTTTGCGCACCTCCGGACTGATATCGCATGGAGGGAGATCCATCGGCCCAGAGCCAGACGGTATGAACGGCTTCCCACTCGCGATCCCTCAAATAGAGGTTCTCGTCGCGCGCTGATCTGCGCCAGTCGATGCGTGCTGGGTTTTCACCATCAGCAAAAGGTCGGAACTGCCAGAAATTCTCCCCGACACCACGCCTGCGTCGACCATGCCAGCCGGAAATGACGGTGTTTGCAACGCGCCTTGCTTCGACCAGAAGGTCGGGCACCAGAGCAGCCCGGGCGCGGGAGCGCCCAATGAGCTGCTTAGCCGTCGCGGCCGGCGTGGCTGCACCCACCTGTCCGCGTGCGAGCTTGAACTCTGAGGCCGCTGGCTGCGCCATCGTTAGCCGATCCGCTGGACGAGGTCTGCGATGACGTCGGTCACCGTCACGCCCTCCGCCCGCGCTGAGAAGTCGAGAGCCATGCGGTGTTTGAGAACGGGCTGTGCGAGGGCGAGAACATCATCCACCGACGGTGCCAGACGGCCATCAGACAAGGCGCGTGCGCGAACCGCCAGCATAAGCGACTGGCTCGCCCGAGGGCCAGGGCCCCATGCGATGCGGGGGTCCGATGCGTCGCCCTGTCCCGGGCGTGCGCTGCGCACAAGATCGAGGATGGCCTCGACCACGCTTTCGCCCACCGGCAACTGCCTGACCAGCGCCTGAAGCTCCATCAGCTCGTCGGCGGACAGCACTTCACGGGCTGTCGCACCGGAACTGCCCGTGGTGTCGAGGAGGATGCGCCGCTCCGCTTCCCGCTCAGGATAATCAACGTCCACCTGCATCAGGAAACGGTCGAGCTGAGCTTCCGGCAGGGGGTATGTGCCTTCCTGCTCCAGCGGGTTTTGGGTGGCGAGCACATGGAAGGGCGCGGGCAGATCGTGCCGCTCGCCAGCCACGGTCACATGATACTCCTGCATGGCCTGCAGCAGAGCGGACTGCGTGCGTGGGCTGGCTCGGTTGATCTCGTCCGCCATGAGAAGCTGCGCGAAGATCGGGCCGCGCACGAACCGGAATGAGCGTTTGCCATCATCGGCGACATCCAGCACTTCAGAGCCCAGAATATCTGACGGCATCAGGTCGGGTGTGAACTGAACACGACCAGCGTTCAGGCCCAGCACCGTGCCAAGCGTGTCGACCAGCTTGGTCTTGGCCAGACCTGGCACACCAACCAGAACAGCGTGGCCGCCTGAAAGGATGGTGACCAGGGTCTGTTCAACCACAGTTTCCTGACCGAAGATCACTTCGCCAATGGCGGCCTTGGCTTCCTGAACGCGCGAGGCTGCAGCCTCGGCTTTCTTTACGACGGCATCGCGGTCGGCTTTGCTCAGTGTTTCGGCGGCAATGTTCATTTCGCATCCCTCAAAAAGGTGACGGCGGCTCGCTGCTTTCGAGAAGAACGCCGATCCTTGAAAGACTAGTCTCACTTGGGGCGCGAACAAGGCGTGGACGCGATCTTCACGGGCATTTCATGGGACAAGGGTGAGGGCACGATGTCGCTGCCATCGTGCCAAACTCTCGAACATCCAGACTTTTTTGCTGTTGTTCGGCTTGGCCCTGTTGGTGCTGAGCCCCGGCTCGCCTAATTAGCTCCCATGCCTGATGCTTCTCCCAGCCGCCCCGACCAAGACCTCAGCGATCTCATTCGCGCTGCGCAAAAGGGCTCGGCCGGAGGCAGACCGCCCGTCGACAAATGGAACCCGGATTTCTGCGGTGATCTGGATATGGAAATCCAGTCAGACGGCACATGGTTCTATCTTGGTACGCCGATAGGCCGCGCGGCGCTGGTGAAACTCTTTTCGTCCGTACTCATCGAAGAGGGTGGCTCCTACTTTCTCGTGACGCCGGTCGAGAAAGTAGGGCTGAGGGTTGAAGATGCGCCCTTTGTGGCCGTTGAGATGGCCGTGCAGAATCAGGGGCTCCCTGACCAGACACTGATCCTGCGCACCAATGTTGGAGACGTGGTAGAGGTGGGGCCAAGCAATCCTCTGCGCTTCGCGTTTGAGGGTGAGGAGAACCGATTGAAGCCCTATACGCTCGTGAGGGACGTTCGCGGACGGCTTGAAGCGCTGCTGGCCCGCCCGCTTCTTTATCAACTCGTGGATCTGGGCGAAGAGATCGAAGTGGCTGGCGAGACCATGTTTTCGGTACGGTCCGGTGGTGAGGTTTATCCCATCATGCCGGCGGACGAGCTGGCCCGGCTGTCGGCATGAAAGCCCAAGAGTTCGAAGCCCTTGTGGCCTCAAAACACGAGGCGCTCGCCACGGCTCGTTGGGGAGATGAGGTCCAGAACCCGCATCTGTCGCCATATTATCAAGGGCTTGCCTATCGCGAGGCTGCGGTGCTCATCCCCATCGTCGACCGCGCCGATGGTGCCACCGTTCTGTTCACATACCGCGCGGCTCATCTGAAAGCCCATGCGGGGCAAATTTCGTTTCCCGGCGGAAAGATCGATCCGGCTGACCGGGATGCACCAGCCACTGCACTTCGTGAATTCCACGAAGAGATCGGCATTGGTCACAGCCATGTTCGCGTGATCGGGCAGGGGCCTGATTATCCCACCGGTAGCGGCTATCGGATCCATCCGGTCCTTGGGGTCGTGCCCGCCGATCTGCCCATGACGCTGGAACCCGGAGAGGTGGACAGTGTCTTCGAAGTGCCGCTGGCGCACCTCCTTGATCCCGCGGCGATTGAGTTGACCACCAAGGACAATCTGGTCCGTGGGCACACGGTCAACATTTACCGGATTGCGTGGCGCGAGCATTTGATCTGGGGCATTACCGCCGGGATCGTTGCCAGCCTTCAGCACACCTTGTTGGGCCGACATGAATGGGAGCCTGCGGCCCATGGGTGATTTCGAAACCCGGCAACTGGAGCCGGAGGCAGCGGCCTTTCTTCAAAGCCCATCCCTCGCAGCCGTGTTTGATGCGCTGGAAGGCGCAGGCGGCGAAGTCCGGGTCAATGGTGGCGCCGTGCGCAACGCCTTGATGGGTGAGCCGGTCGCTGACATCGATCTCAGCACGGATCTGTTACCGTCCTCCGTCATTCAGGCGGCGGAGAAGGCATCACTCAAGTCCGTTCCCACCGGTATTGATCATGGCACAGTCACCATCATCAGCGGGAGAGACGCTTATGAGGTGACGACCCTTCGGCAGGACATTGAGACCGACGGGCGTCATGCCGTCGTGCAGTTTGGCACAGACTGGAGAGCGGATGCCATGCGCCGCGATTTTACGGTCAACGGCATCTATGCGGACCGAAAGGGCGTTCTGACGGATTATGTTGGAGGGCTGGAGGATATCCGCACGAGGACCATCCGATTTATCGGCGATCCGGCTCAGCGCATTGCCGAAGACCATCTGCGCATTCTGCGCCTGTTCCGCTTCTTCGCCTGGTACGGACCTGAGCGCGTCGGACGACCGGATGCCGATGCGCTTCGGGCCATTGCCCGCGCCAAGCAAGAGCTTGTGAACCTCTCGATTGAGCGCGTTTGGAACGAGTTGCGGAAGCTGCTCGCTGCGCGGGACCCCAGCAAGGCGCTCCTTTGGATGCGGACGACGGGCGTGCTCGGCATCATCCTGCCCGAAAGCGAGAAGTGGGGCATTGACGCGATCCATGGCCTCATTTCAGCCGAGCATGAGCATGATTGGTCGCCTGATGCGCTGCTTCGGTTGGCGGCCATTGTTCCTCTTCGGTCTGATGATGTGTCTGTTATGGCGGACAGGCTGAAGGCGTCTAACGCTGACCGAAAGGCACTGGAAGAGATGGCAATCCTCGACGCGCCATCAACCGATACGTCCATCGAAACATGGCGCGACCGGCTCTATCGCGCCGATAGGGTCGCACTGGCGCGGCGTTTGAAACTGGCTGCGGCATCCGCCGCCGCTCGTGGCGATGCAGCCTTGGTCACGCACTTTCTAGAGAGGCATGAAGAGGTGCAACGCTACGTGCGGCCTGAGTTTCCGTTGAACGGGAAGGCGCTCAAGTCCGCTGGCGTTGAGGCGGGGCCAGCCATGGGTGAGCTTCTCAAGCGCCTCGAGGCCGACTGGATTGCGTCGGACTTTCAGCTGACGGCTGATGAACTGCTGGCGAAAATCTAGGGTCAGGACCCTAGCCTGTTCAGGCGCTTGTGCATTCCCGCTTTGCGGGCTTAGACTTATCGCCCAGAAGGGCGCTCCTGCGACTTTCCGTTCGCGCGCCCTCAGGCAACATGGCTCGACCGTGCCTGGAAAATGCGAAGGGAGACGCATTGTGACAATCGCCGCTATTCTCAACAGCAAAGCCGCTCAGCACGACCGCCCGGTCATTTCGGTTGGACCCGATATGAGCATCACTGAAGTGCTCACGGTTCTTGCCCAGAACCGCATCGGGGCGGTGTTGGTCTGTGAAGGGGATGATCTCGTCGGCATTCTCTCAGAGCGTGACATCGTGCGAGCACTGGAAAAAGACGGCGCAGGCATCCTCAAATATTCTGCCAGCAAGCTTATGACCAAGAAGCCGGTCACAGTGGAGCGCGATGAAACGGCTCCCCGCGCCATGGAACTGATGACCGAGGGCCGTTTCCGCCATTTGCCGGTCGTCGAGAATGGCGCGCTTGTTGGGCTCGTCACGCTGGGCGATGTCGTGCGCAAGCGCATCGAAGATGCCGAGCGCGAGGCCGAGGAGATGCGGGCCTACGTGTCAGCACCTCCCGGCTAGAACCTCAACTCAGGGCCACTTCACCACGGGCGGCATGGAAGACAGGATCGAGTCGATGTTGCCGCCTGTCTTGAGCCCGAAGATCGTCCCGCGGTCATAGAGCAGATTGAACTCCACATAACGCCCGCGGCGGATGAGCTGTTCCTCCCTGTCGGCTTCTGTCCATGGCTTTTCCATGTTGGCGCGGACAAGTCGGTCGTAGATCGCGAGAAATCCCTTGCCGACATCCTGTGTCATGGCGAAGTCGGCGTCCCAGCGTGAGCCATCTTCGCTGGAGCGAAGATAGTCGTAAAAGATGCCGCCGATGCCGCGCATCTCATTGCGGTGGGGCAGCGAGAAATAGTCGTCGCACCAGCTCTTGTACATATCGTAGTCTGACTGCTCGTGGGGCGCGACGGCGTCCTGCATGGCCTTGTGGAAAGCCACCGTGTCAGGGTCATCCTGAGTGCGCCGACGGTCCAGAACCGGTGTCAGATCTGCACCACCGCCAAACCATTGCGAACTCGTCACAACCATGCGCGTGTTCATATGCACGGCGGGGACGTTGGGATTTTGCATATGGGCGATGAGTGAGATGCCAGACGCCCAATAGCGTGGATCGTCCGACGCGCCGGGCACGTTCTTGCGCATCTCTTCGTTGAACTCGCCGAACACTGTTGAGGTGTGGACGCCCACCTTTTCGAACACGCGGCCATGCATCATGGCCATGGTGCCGCCGCCTTCTGCGCCGTCTTTTTTAAGCCATTTGGTGCGTTCAACTCTGCCTGCATTGTCAGCAACTGGATCCGGGTGGCCGTTCACCGAGCTGAGGCAGGCACGCGCCTCGCTATCTGCGAAATCGTCCTCGATTGTCTCAAAGGCGGTCAGAATTCGGTTTTGCAGTTCCTCAAACCATGCCTTGGCGGTCGCTTTCTTGGTTTCCAGATCGGTGGGATGGGAAAGGGGAAGGTCTTTGGGGGAGTAACGCACGGCGAGGAATCCTAGATAATGACAATCGTTCCTATCAGGATTTCGCGTCATGCCAAATTGACACAAATCAATGGCTGTTGGTTTCCTTGATGGCCTTGTCAGCCTGATTGATTGGTCAACGATCTGCACTCAGCCTATATTGCGGTCGCGCCGACCGTTTCGGCGCAGTTTGTGAGACCCCCATGACGCCCGCGATTTTCAGCTGGTTTGAACGCCGGCTCGAGCCTTATCCTTCTGAAGCGCCAAGGCAGCCGCCCGCCGGCCTGATGGCGTTCTGTGCGCATTACACGCGCGGTGCCTGGCCGGCCCTCATTCTGATGGCTGTGCTGACGGCTGTGATTGCGGCGGGTGAGGTGTATCTCTTCGCATTGCTCGGACAGTTGGTGGACTGGCTGGTGGATCGTGATCGCGCCACCATCTGGTCGGAGGAGGGTGGGACGTTCGTCCTGATCGGCCTTCTCGTGGGCGTCGGCCTGCCGGTGTTGGTCGCCCTCCAGCGCATGATCATTCACCAGACACTGCTCGGCAATTACCCCATGCGCATTCGCTGGGAGTCGCACCGTTACATTCTCGGTCAGTCCTTCGGCTTCTATCAGAACGAGTTTGCCGGTCGCGTGGCGACCAAGGTTATGCAGACCTCACTGGCCGTGCGCGAAGTGGTGATGACCATGCTCGATGTGGTCAACTATGTTGGCGTCTACTTCCTCGGCATGCTGGTGCTGGTTGGCAGTTTTGACCCGGTGATGCTGATCCCATTCGTGCTGTGGCTGATTGCTTATGTGACCATGCTGCGCTTCTTCCTGCCGCGCCTCCAGGAAGTATCGAAGCAGCAGGCTGATGCGCGCTCCATCATGACCGGACGTATAGTCGACAGCTACACCAACATTGCGACCGTGAAGCTGTTTGCCGAAAGCCGCCGCGAGAATGCGTACGCAAAGGAAAGCATGGATGGCTTTCTGGACACCGTTTACGAGCAGATGCGCTGGGTCAGCCATCTGGGCGTGCTGCTTTACACCACCAACTCAATCCTCGTTGTTTCAGTGGCGGGTCTGGCCATCTACCAATGGAGCGTCAGCGCCATGACGGTGGGCATGATCGCGGCTGCGGTTGGTCTGTCGCTTCGGCTCAACGGTATTTCTCAGTGGATCATGTGGGAAATGTCGCGCCTATTCGAGAACATCGGCACGGTGGAAGACGGCATCACCATGCTGACCCGCAATCGCGAAGTGTTGGACAAGCCCAACGCGCAGCCGCTGGCCGTAACCGAGGCCGGTATTCGGTTCGAGGGCGTGTCGTTCAACTACGGCAAGGACGAAGACGACGAACGTGGCTCCGTCATCGAAGGCCTGAGCCTGGATGTGAAGCCGGGTGAGAAAATTGGCCTCGTGGGCCGCTCTGGGGCCGGCAAGTCGACTCTGGTCAACCTGTTGCTCCGCTTCTACGACCTGTCCGGCGGTCAGATTTTGGTGGACGGTCAGTCCGTTTCCAATGTTCAGCAGGAGAGCTTGCGGGGGCATATGGGTGTCGTCACTCAAGATACTTCGCTGCTGCATCGTTCGGTTCGGGACAATCTCCTCTACGGTCGTCCAAACGCCACCGAAGAGCAGATGATCGCTGCCGCCAAGCAGGCTGAGGCGCACGATTTCATCCTCGATCTTGAGGATATGGAAGGCCGCAAGGGTTATGACGCCCATGTGGGCGAGCGTGGCGTCAAGCTGTCCGGCGGACAGCGCCAACGGATCGCAATCGCGCGGGTTATCCTGAAAGACGCTCCGATTCTGCTGCTCGACGAGGCGACGTCTGCTCTCGATTCCGAGGTTGAGGCTGCCATCCAGTCATCCCTCTACGGCTTGATGGAGGGCAAGACGGTGATCGCCATCGCCCATCGCCTGTCCACGATTGCGCAGCTTGACCGGCTGATTGTGCTTGATGACGGTAAGATCATCGAGAGCGGAACTCATGACGAATTGATTCAGGCCGGCGGCCTCTATCAGCAACTCTGGGAGCGGCAGTCTGGCGGCTTCCTGGCAGTGCCGGATGACGAGTTCGAGGCGGCGCAATGAAGAAGCCGTTGTTGTAGCGCTCGACATTTGGCGGCCGTTCTTAAGACGGTATGAACCCAGCTTGACGATCGCTCACTCACGAAAATGTGTTGTTAGCTTTCGAAGCGCAGACTTTGCTTGTCCTAAACGGAGGAGCGACCATGCGCGTTATCGTAGCTCTTTTGCTTGCTGTGTTTTCCCTGTCTGCAACGATTGTTGAGGCTGAAGCGCGCCGGGGTGGCAGCGCTCAGACCATCAAGTTTGTATCGGAACTTCCTGATCTGCCGCTGTTCAACGAAATGCAGATAGACGACCAGCGACCGAAGCTGGGCTTTCGGCATGAGCGCGTATCGGCGCTGGGCGTTCCATTTGCGGGTTCCACCAAGGGCGACTTCGTCCTCTAAGTTGAAACGCTCACCGGCTGGCGGTTTATTGAACTCGACCAAAATCAGGTCGTCGCGATTGGCGAACTTCTGGGCCGCGACCTGATGAACGAGCAGCAGGTCTCGCTCCTTTCCATCCTGTGGGGCTGGTTTATAGCGGGGCCATTGTTGCTCTTGGGGCTGGTCAAAAAACTGGTCGATGCGCGTGGGCCGCGACCCGGTCGCCGCCAAACCGGCAGTACGGACATGGCCGCTCAGATGCAGTTCGACTCAGCAAAATCCATGCCTTTGCCTTCGGTGTCGGCAGCGCGGCCGATGGCGGCCAGTGGTTCTGCTGCAAAACTGTCATCGGCCCCAGTCGCTCCAAGGACCACATTCGGGCAGCGCCGGTAGCTGAGGACAACGGCATTGTGAGGATTCCAAAGGCGTTCGGCTACTCGTGATTGTTAGCCGCCAGCCTATATAAGGGTCCATGTTCTCGGCCATTCTCTCTCGCTTTGAAGCCATCATTGATCCCTTTTCGGATCCGGCGCGCAGCGATCTGAAGAAGCGGCCACCGTCGGACAATGTGTTCGGCTTCATTGTCTATTTTGCCCGCCAGACACCTTGGGTCTTCGTGGCCATGCTGGTGTTTGGAACGGCGTCGGGCCTGATCGAGATCGCTCTTTTCCGCGCGCTGGGCGCTGTCATCGATCTTCTGGGCAGCACGACCCCATCGGACATATTGGCAGTGTGGGGGCCGACTATTGCGGCCTTTACGTTAGGCCTTGTGCTTGCGCGCTTTGTGATCGTTGCTCTGGTGACCCTGATGGAAGAGCAGGTGGTTGTGCCGCACTTCTTCCAAATGGTGCGATGGCAAAATCACAGCCACGTCTCGCGCCAGAGTGTGGGTTTCTTTCAGGATGATTTTGCGGGGCGGATTGTCTCCAAGGTCATGCAATCCGGTCAGGCTGTTGGCGATTTTCTGTCATCGCTTTTGCAAGTGATCCTGTTGTTCGTTTCCTATCTGGTGGGGTCTGTGCTGCTGCTCGCCCAGATGGACAGCCTGCTCCTCATCACGCTGTCCGTGTGGGCGGTGCTCTACGCGCTTTTGGTCTGGTACTTCGTACCGAAAATCCGGGTGGCGGCCCGCGGCTTCTCCGAGGCAATTGCGCAGGTGAACGGCTTCATGGTGGATGCCTACAGCCACGCGCAACTGATGAAGGTCGACTCCAACGACAGCCGGGAGGACGCCTTCATGCGCGGTGGCATGGAGCAGTACATCACCCGCATTCGCGAGTTCACGAGGCTGATCACCGGCATGCGGCTGACCCTGGGTGCCTTGAATGCCCTGCTGGTCGCACTGGTTGTTTGGCAGAGCATTTTGCTTTGGCAGGCCGAATTGCTGAGCACCGGGGCTGTGGCCTTTGCCTTGCCACTTGTTTTGCGCCTCACATTCCTGTCTGGCCGTATGCTCGGCCAGTTCAATTCCCTGTTTCGGAACTACGGCACGATTCAGAATGCCATGGAGACGGTGTCTGAGCCTCTGCG
>JBCBXA010000052.1:0-18369 GCA_039816825.1 Pseudomonadota bacterium
GTGACGCAGCCAGAAGTCTGGCAGAGTTGTTGGCGCAATGAGATTGGTCGTCCGCTGCCATCGTCGGGCCTCTTCCTCGAGGAGTTGGCAGCGCTCCAGCGTTTCACGTGAAACACTCGCCAAACCCGGCGTGAAGTCAGCCAACCTTTCTTTCCCCTTCCGGCGTCACCGCCGAGCGCGAGAGAACTGAGATAAGCAGGGTCAGCGCAGCTGGCGTCATTCCCTCCACACGGTTGGCCTGTCCAACTGTCTGAGGCCTTATGTAAGATAGGCGGTCCTGAAGTTCGCGAGACAGGCCCGCGATCCGAGCATAGTCAAAATCATCCGGAATCCTGACGGCTTCACTCCGGCGAACAGACTCGGCATCTGCAGATTGCCGCTGAACGTAAACCGAATAGGTGGCCTCGATCTCCAATTGCCGACGGATATCGTGGGGAGCCGTCGACCAGCTGGGCAACAAAGACTCGATGTCCGCCGAACCCACATTGGGGAAGGACAAAACCTGATAAAGGGAGCGTTTGGCACCATCATGGTTTACCTCAAGCCCAGCCCCTGCGAGATCGTGCGGCGAGCGCTTCTCTGACTCCAGTTCAGTTCGCCAATGGGAAAGACTCATCATCTTCTCATCAAACGCATGCGCCCGTTCCCAAGACACCAGACCCAATTCAACACCCATCGGCGTGAGCCGCTGATCTGCATTGTCGCAACGCAGCGACAAGCGATACTCCGCTCTCGATGTAAACATGCGATAGGGTTCTGATACGCCCCGACTGATCAGATCATCAATCATCACTCCGATGTAAGCGGTCATCCGATCGAGTTCGAAGGGGGCAAGATCCAGGGCATGTGATGCGGCATTGGCGCCCGCCACCAAGCCTTGCGCCGCTGCCTCCTCATACCCCGTCGTTCCATTGATCTGCCCTGCTAGGTAGAGGCCTTCACATGACCGAACCCGCAATTGGTGCGTCAGCTGCCGGGGCTCCACATAATCGTACTCAATAGCATAGCCCCATTGCTGGATTTCCGCCTTCTCCAGCCCGGGAATAGTGGGCAAAAACGCATCCTGCACATCCCGCGGCAGCGATGTGGATATGCCGTTCGGATACACTGTATCGCTATCAAGCCCTTCCGGCTCAAGAAATATCTGATGGGATTCCTTGTCCTCGAACCTCACCACTTTGTCCTCAACGGACGGGCAATAGCGGGGACCCGTTCCCGAGATGTTGCCGGAATGCATGGCCGACCGCGCCAGATTGGTGCGAATGATATGATGGGTCGCGCCATTGGTCCGCGTGATACCGCAAGCGATCTGAGGCGTTGTGATCTGACCGGTCAAAAACGAAAAGGGTACTGGCTCCTCATCGGCATGCTGTAGCTCGACAGCATCCCAGTCGATGGAGCTCCGCCGGAGCCTTGCCGGCGTGCCAGTTTTCAACCGTCCAGTCTCAAGACCCAGACCCGCGATCTGTTCCGCGAGCCGTATGGACGCCGGATCTCCCACGCGACCGGCTGTGGTGACCTCGTCACCGATATGGATAGCGCCACGCAGAAAAGTGCCAGCCGTAACAACAACAGCCCGGGAAATCAGCTTGGCATCATCTGACAAGATGACGCCGGAGCAGACGCCGGTCTCAACCCCTAGGAGCCCGGTCACTTCGGACTCGATTACCTCGAGATTGGCGGTGCTGTCCACAGCCTGAAGCACCGCCTTTCGATAAAGCTCACGATCAGCCTGTGTTCTGGGGCCTTGTACCGCCGCGCCCTTGCGCCGGTTCAACAAACGAAACTGTATGCCCGCCTTATCCGCAGCTCGACCCATGATGCCGTCGAGCGCGTCCACTTCGCGCACGAGATGGCCCTTGCCCAGGCCGCCAATGGCGGGATTGCAGGACATCACGCCGATGCTGCTGCGCCTATGGGTCACCAGCGCCGTTCTGGCACCGCGCCGTGCAGAGGCCGCTGCAGCTTCCACGCCTGCATGACCACCGCCGATAACGATGACGTCGTATTGTTTCATGCTCATGGCTCAACCCGCATGTTTCACGTGAATCATTTGCCTATGCAAAAACCCTGAAACACACGATCCAGGATTTCTTCGGGGTCAACGCGCCCAGTAAGTCGCCCAACTGCTTGTGCGCACATTCTTAAGTGCTCTGCCCGAATATCATGTTCAAGGCCTAGTTGCGACGACTTCTCCAACGCGTCTCGCGCTTCCGTCAAACTCGCCCTATGGCGCTCCCGGTTAATCAGCGCGCCTTCGACCGTTGGCACGCGCTGCAAGTTCTCCGAAATCACCGACAATACGTCACGAACACCTTCCAATGTCGTGCTGGACACTCGGACGTCCGGCGTCGCCTGCTCCCTGGTATGCGGTTCAACCAAGTCCGCTTTGGTCAGAACCCGAAGCACGTTGGGATGCTCGATCTCTACCTCGGGGATATCAGCACAGCTTAACAAAAGCACGAGGTCGGCGCTCTGACTGGCGAGCAACGACCGGCGAATACCTTCCTTCTCCGCTATGCCGTCTGCGTCGCGAATTCCGGCCGTATCGCTTAAGCGGACAAGAAAACCGTCAACGTCCAACTCGACTTCGATCAGGTCCCGAGTTGTTCCTTCCTCGTCGGTCACGATGGCTCTATCAGACCCGGACAACGCGTTGAGGAGCGAAGACTTGCCAACATTGGGTCGTCCAATCAGAGCAACTCTATAGCCGTCGCGGATAATCCGCCCGGTATTGAACGTCTGAAGAATCTCATCAAAGCTCTGAGCGAGATCCCTCAGCGGTTCAGAAATGACCGATAAGCCATCTTCCGGCACATCTTCCTCGTCTGCAAATTCAAGGGATGCTTCGAGGACGGCGAGAACCTGCAAAACGTCGTTCCGTAGAACCTCCAGGGCATTTCCAAGACGTCCGTCCGATTGCTCGACCGCATACCGCCTCTGCTGCTCCGTCTCCGCTGTCAGAAGGTCACCCAAACCCTCCACAGCCGTGAGATCCATCTTACCGTTCTCGAACGCCTGCCGGGTGAACTCTCCGGCTACAGCTGGCCGACAACCTGGCTGTGAAGCCAGTACCGACAAGACTCGTGATACGACGGCACGGCTGCCGTGAAGTTGAAGCTCAACAACGTCTTCACCGGTAAAGCTGGCGGGCCCGACAAACAGCAACGCCAGGCAGCGATCAAGCGTGTCGCCAGTCTCGGGATCAAGCAAAGATATGAGCGACGCCTGCCGAACATCAGGGGCGTCTGCTGAGAACAGTTGAAAAACGTCTCGAGCCTGGGGCCCGGAGATACGGACGACGGCTACACCGCTGGGCAAGGCTCCGCTGGAAAGCGAGAAAATCGTGTCCAACAGCGCCTCCTGCCTGGGGTCAGGACCCTAAGTGTTCATGGAGTCAAAGAAGTCGTCGTTGGTCTTTGTCTGGCGGAGCTTATCGATCAGGAACTCAATTGCATCGACCGAGCTCATGGGCGAGAGAATGCGGCGCAGAACATAAACCTTCTGGAGGTTGTTCTTGTCGACAAGCAGGTCCTCTTTGCGGGTGCCTGACTTCATGATGTCAATGGCCGGGAAGGTGCGTTTATCAGCGACCTTGCGGTCCAAGACGATTTCAGAGTTACCCGTACCCTTGAACTCCTCGAAGATCACCTCGTCCATGCGGCTGCCTGTGTCGATCAGGGCCGTTGCGATGATGGTCAGTGAACCGCCTTCCTCGATATTCCGCGCCGCACCGAAGAAGCGCTTCGGGCGCTGAAGGGCGTTGGCATCCACACCACCGGTCAGAACCTTACCGGAGGATGGAACAACAGTGTTGTATGCGCGGCCAAGACGCGTGATCGAGTCCAATAGAATGACCACATCACGACCATGCTCAACGAGTCGTTTGGCTTTTTCTATAACCATTTCAGCTACTTGCACGTGCCTGGTTGCTGGTTCGTCAAAGGTAGAGGCCACCACCTCGCCGCGCACGGAACGCTGCATGTCCGTCACTTCCTCTGGCCGCTCATCGATGAGAAGGACGATCAGGTAGCTTTCTGGATGATTGTGACTGATGGAATGCGCCACATTCTGCAGCATCTGAGTTTTACCGGTGCGCGGTGGCGCCACGATCAAACCGCGTTGCCCTTTGCCCAGCGGGGCAACCAGATCAACGACACGCGGTGTGAGATCTTTCGTCTTCTCATCCACGATTTCCATCTTGAACCGCTCTTCGGGATAAAGCGGTGTCAAATTGTCGAAATGGATCTTGTGTTTGATCTTCTCAGGATCTTCGAAATTGATGCTGGAGACCTTCAGAAGTGCAAAATAACGCTCTCCCTCTTTCGGGCTCCGGATCGGACCTTCGACCGTGTCACCGGTGCGAAGAGAAAAACGGCGAATCTGCGAAGGGGAAATGTAAATGTCATCCGGGCCGGGCAGATAGTTTGCCGATGCCGATCTCAGAAATGCAAAGCCATCGGGCAGCACTTCAACAACGCCCTCGCCAACGATCTCAACATCCTGATCGGCAAGGCTCTTGAGGATCGCAAACATCAGTTCCTGCTTGCGCAGGGTCGATGCGTTCTCGACCTCATTGGCCTCCGCAAAAGCGATCAGGTCGGTCGGGCTCTTGGACTTCAAGTCCTGGAGTTTCATAAATTCCATGCGGAACGCCATTCTGAGAGTCGCGCGCCTTTACAGCGCATGGGCGACATAAAACTTGGGAAATGAGGTGCAGGCAAAGCCACAATTCACCTCGAGAGACATCGGGTGCTTACACGGGACTTGTGGCGATCACAAGACATGCACCGACCGGGCGATCAAAAAGGCTTCACGATCACCATCACAACAACAAGGATCAGCAGCAGTGTGGGCACCTCGTTCATGATCCGCCAGCCATTCGGCGAACGCACAGGGTGTCCCGCAGCCAGCTTCTTACGGGCGCCGGCAAGATAGAAATGAAAAACGGTCAATCCGAGGACTGCGGCCAGCTTCACCCAAAACCAGCCGGAGATCCCCGCAAATCCAATCAAGGCCAGTCCGGCAATCCAGCTGACCAGCATGGCAGGTGTCGCAATGACCTTGATCAGACGCACTTCCATGACCTCCAACATCGACGCTCGGCTCTCCCCATCAATGCCAAGCTCAAGTGCTTCGGAGTGATACACGTAAAGCCGCGGCAAGTAGAGCAGCCCAACCATCCATGAAATCACAGCAATGACGTGCACTGCCTTGACCCAGACTGGCCAGTTAGAGCCATCAAAGACCGCGATTGCAACGATGACAGCCAGAACGACAGCAGCAAAAATCCCAGCACTTCGTCCAGCTTTTGCCGGCTTTGCGCCCACGCTCATTCTTTAGCGATCCCGAACCAATGTCATGAGCTCTTCCACGTGCGCAATGGGCACATCCGGGGTGATACCATGCCCTAGATTGAAGATAAGCGGGCCTTCAGAGAGATTTTGCATGATGCGATCCACCCCTTCACGCAGCGCATCACCACCGATCAGCAACCGCATCGGATCCAGATTTCCCTGCACCGGCGCATCCTTCTGAAGCGCCTTGGCCTGATCCCACGAAACAGCCCAATCAAGACCCAAACAATCCACGCCTGCCGCTTCACGATATCCTGCATAAAGCGACCCGGCACCCTTCGGAAAACCTATGATCTTGGCTTCCGGACGCGCGGCGCGAACGCGATCGGTCAATCGCCGAACGGGGGCAATACAGCACTCTTCAAACGACGCAGCATCAAGCACGCTTGCCCATGAATCGAAAACCTGAACGGCATCAGCACCTGCATCAATCTGTGCGATGAGATAATCAGCACTGACATCTGCCAACAGGTTGAGCAGTCTTATGAAGCTGTCCCGATCACGATAGTAGAACTGGCGCGCTGGGCCTTGATCCGGCGTTCCACGACCGGCGATCATGTAAGTGGCGACCGTCCAAGGGGCACCACAAAAACCAAGCAAAGCCTTGTCATCGGCCAGCGCAGACCGAATTCGTGTGACTGTCTCCATCACTGGCGAAAGATGTGAGACCACACCCTCGCGAAGGTTCTCCAGCGCTTCGATGCCGGCCACATCGATCGGCGTCATCCTCGGGCCCTCGCCCTTCACGAAATGAACACCTCTATCGAGCGCATCTGGTATCACCAGAATGTCCGAGAACAGGATAGCAGCATCGAAATCAAAGCGCCGGATTGGCTGCATGGTCACTTCGCAAGCCAGTTCTGGATTGTAGCAAAGATCGAGAAAGCTGCCTGCTTCCTCGCGCGTCCGGAGATATTCTGGCAGATATCGCCCTGCCTGGCGCATCAGCCACATGGGCGGCACGTCGTGGACTTTGCCCTCCAGCACGTCCAGCAGTTTGGATTTGCGAACCTGCGCCATTCTCTCCACATCCCTTCTCAATAAAGAAAACGCCGTAGGCGGATGATGATGATGATTGCCTGTGGTTTATGAGGAGAACTGCGTGTCCACAACCGTGGGCAGAGTTGTGATTTTTCCACTCGAAATACGTAAATCCTTCACACTGTGCATAAGAGTGGGGAGAACCGCATCACGCGATGATTTCATTGCTCTTTTCGAAACAAGCATTCCCTCTCAGTATCCAACAAGCCTTAGCACTGAGCTGTTCTCCACATTCATGCACAGCGTTTATCACCGCGCTGTGGATTGCATAAAAGCTGCGGTCTGCGGGATCATTTCTCCACATCGCCAAAACCCCGCCATCGACCCCGATGATCTTCAGCGTGATTCACACACCGCCAAGAAAATCGTTCACAAACTGGCTCCCAGACTCGACTCATCGAGAATCACGCCCCGAACCACAGCTGCGAAACCGCCGCTGGTCACAACGGGCGTCTAAGGCTAAGGCTCTCTTGCACCTGATGCCGGAGATGCCCAGAGATGCATGTACATGAAAGCTGACTTGATACTCGGTTCTTCGAGCCCGTTCCGCGCTCAGCTGCTTCACAACGCTGGTCTGACTTTCCAAGCCACGGCAGCGGAGATCGACGAACGCGCGGTCGAAGCGTCGCTGCAAGACTCAGACATGGACGGAGCCGATCTTGCTGAGCTTCTCGCCTTGGCCAAAGCACAGGATGTCAGTGAACGAAGCCCAGATTCAGTGGTGATCGGCGCTGACCAAACTCTCACCCTTCAAGGCCAGCAACTCCATAAACCGAGCGACATGGAAGCGGCGCGTCGTCAGTTGCTTATGCTTTCGGGCGAGACCCATCGGCTGAACGCCGCTGTCTGTCTGGTCAGAAATGGAACAGTGCTCTGGCAGCACACCGGTGTTGCCGAGCTGACAATGCGAAAGCTGGATCCTGGCTTCGTCCGCCGTCATCTGTCTGCTGTTGGAGATGTGGCGCTGACCAGCGTTGGCGCCTATCAGTTGGAGGGCCAGGGAATTCAATTGTTTGATCGGATCAATGGCGATTATTTCACGATTCTCGGTCTGCCCCTTCTTCCTCTTCTGGATGCGCTGCGCGCCCATGGAGTGATCGATGGTTGACCGGCGTGCCTTTGTCATTGGCGATCCGATTGCCCACTCCAAGTCTCCGATCATTCACAGCCACTGGCTCACACAGCACGCAATTGATGGGGTTTACGAAGCCATCCACGTCATCCCCGAAGAGCTCCATGCGTTTCTCGACCACTTCAGTCAGGACGCCGCCATTACGGGTGGAAATGTCACGATCCCGCACAAGCAGAGTGTTCATGCGTGGCTGACTGAACGTTCCGATGCCAGGATCAGCCAAACGGCCTCCCGCCTCAAGGCGGTCAACACGCTCTACAAGCGCGATGGATTCATCATCGGAGACAATACGGACGGTTATGGATTTGCCGCCAATCTCGATGACCGCCTTCCACAATGGCAGAGCCATCTGTCGGAGATAGTGATTATCGGTGCTGGCGGCGCCAGCCGAGCGGTGGTGGCCAGTCTGGATGAACGCCGACCCAAAGACGCATTTATCCGCATCGCCAATCGCACTGTGGAACGAGCGGAAGCACTCATCCATGATCTCAAACTTGAAGACGCCGCCGCTCATGGTCTGGAAGAGCTGTCTTCCCTCGCCACCCATGCGGACTTCGTGGTGAACACCAGCAGTATGGGAATGGAAGGTGGTGAGGGCCCATCCATCATCGAAGAGGCGGTGGGCCAGCTCAATCCAGCAAGTCTTGCAACCGATATTGTTTATACACCACTCGTCACCCCGTTCCTGAGGTCCGCTGCAGCCACAGGTGCGCGTACAGCCGATGGGTTGGGCATGCTCCTGCATCAGGCGGTGCCGGGCTTCGAGGCCTGGTTCGGGGTTCGACCCAAAGTCACTGAAGAGCTTCGAAGCCTCGTGCTTGACGCCATGCAGCCCCGCTAGCCCGATGCATGTTCTCGGCCTCACAGGATCAATCGCCATGGGCAAGTCAACGACGGCGGACATGTTTCGCGCGTTGGGTGTGCCCGTTCATGACGCAGATGAGGTAGTGCACGCAGCCTATAAGGGCTCTCTGGTACCGATTATTGAAGAGGCCTTTCCCGGAACAACCGGGGACGGTTCGGTGGACCGCAACGCGCTGGCGAGCCGATTGCAGGGCGACGGTGGAGCCGAAAACCTCAAACGTCTTGAAGCCATCGTGCATCCTGTGGTGCGAGAAGCCGAGGAAGCCTTTCGGCTCCGGCACAGTGTTGCAGGGACTGAACTTGTTGTTCTCGACATCCCGCTTCTGTTTGAAACCGGGCGCGACGGTTCGGTGGATACTGTTTTGGTGGTCACGGCTCCGGCGAGCGTGCAGCGCGAAAGGGCCCTCGCTCGTCCCGGAATGACGGGCGAGAAGCTCGCCGCGATTCTGGCCCGCCAGACGTCCGATGCCGAGAAACGTCGCCGGGCCGACTTCGTGATCGACACGTCGCTGGGGCTTGATCATGCCCGCACCCAGGTTGAGGCTCTCGTCGCCGCCCTTGCGCTACAAAAATAGCGGCCAAACATCGCCCGCCAGAACGTCTGCCTGACGCGAACCCGGTGGACAGAAAGGAGCGAGCGATTCACGTGAAACCCTGGACGCGCTATTTTCCGCTACGACCACGGAGAGCCCATGCGCGAGATCATATTCGACACTGAGACGACGGGCCTCGACGCCCTTGGGGGCGACCGAATCATCGAGATCGGCGCCATCGAGATGTTCAATCACGTACCGACGGGTCGCACGTTTCACCAATATCTCAATCCGGGTGATCGCCAGGTTCATCCCGATGCTGAGGCGATCCACGGCATCTCTAACGATGATCTGAAGGACAAGCCGAGCTTCTCCGATGTGCTTGATGATTTCCTGCAGTTCTTCGGTGATGGCCGCTTGATTGCCCACAATGCCAGCTTTGACATCGGCTTCTTTGATGCCGAGATGAATCGCGTGGGCCTGAAACCCTTTGCCCGCTCAAGAATTCTCGACACGCTTGCGGTGGCCCGACTGAAATATCCAGGCGCGCCGAACTCCCTCGACGCCCTCTGCCAGCGCTACGGCATCGACAATTCCCATCGTGAGAAACACGGGGCGTTGCTCGACTCCGAGCTTCTGGCGGAAGTTTATATCGAACTGATTGGTGGTAAGCAGGCCAGCCTGACTTTGGGCGCTTCCCGTGCCGCCGATGCACTGGCAGATGCAGGAATGGATGGGGGCCCATCCGACATCAAGCGCGCCCCGGCCAAAGCGCGACCGGTTACCCTGCCATCGCGCCTCACGCCCGAAGACGAAGCGCGCCATCTCGAATTCGTGCGGTCTTTCAAGACAGAAGCTCTTTGGCTTCAACATCTCGACCGCAAAAAAACCGGCGCCTGAGATAGGCACCGTTTTCAATCATTGAACATCCCCCGTCTTCGGACGAGCGGTGTTAGGCGTCCGCTTGAACTTGGGCCGCCGCCGCGCGCTCCGCTTGGCCCTGACGGTAGAGCGCCGCAAAATCCACCGGATCCATCATCAGCGGCGGGAAGCCGCCATTGCGGGTGGCGTCGGCGATGATGGCTCGTGCGAACGGGAACAGAAGGCGGGGGCATTCAATAAGAATGGCCGGGTGCTTGGCTTCCTCCGGGATGTTCTGAATGCGGAACACGCCCGCATAAAGCAACTCGACGTTAAACAGCACATTGTCGCCTTCGCCGGCTTGGGCGTTCAGCTTGAGTGTGACCTCATAGTCCGTTTCCGACATGGGATTGGCGCCAACATTAATGTTGATGTTGATGCCGGGTGACCCTTCCTGCGGCTGCAATGAGGCCGGAGACCTTGGGTTCTCGAAGCTGAGGTCTTTCACATATTGCGCCAGGACGCGCAGGCTGGGGGCTTGCTGGCCGCTGCCATTGGTTGCCGCAGCCGCGCCGGCATCATCGGTTTTCGGAGTATCCGCCATGATGGTCTCTTTCGTATCGGATCAGATTTGTCGGGCTTGGGAAGCCGCCATGTCCAAACCATCCGGGTTTGCGACACAGATGAAAATTCAGTCGCCACGCCTTACACCGCTCGCAACAAAGCGACAAGGCAGGGCGCATGGGCGGTCTGGCTGATCTGAATGAGCGGCTTGGGTCACGCCGTCTGGCATCGTCAGTGTCCCCGCCAAGGCGTGTCCGTTCGAGGCGGTCCATCCGGTTCCTCTGTGGCGTCTGATGCCGCTGGATCGCGGTGGCTGAACTCGCTTTCGTCGAGATCCACGACGCCATCCCGGCTGGGTCTATGGGATTGGTGTGCCATATCGCCGCCAAATGGCGAGACAACCTGCACGCGAGCTGCGAAAAAAATGAATATTGCGGCCCGCACCGGCGGCAAAAAAAGAGAAAAGCCGATCGCATCGGTCACGAAACCGGGCGTCAACAGTAGGATTCCGGCGACAATCAGCAGGGCACCGTCTCCAATGGCACGAGCCGGAACACGCCCGTCAGCCATGTCACTCCGCAGACGATTGAGTGTGGCCAGACCCTGCCATCTGAGCAGAAACGTGCCGACAATCGCCGTGAACAATATGCAGCCCAGGGTCGCCCAGAGTCCGATCTGCTGCCCTAGCAGGATGAAAACGCTGATTTCAAGAATCGGAACGACCAGAAGAAGAAATGGAATGAACGCGATGGGCACGGTTGCCTCTGATGAAAGATGGTGTGTTTGGCATCTGATGTGTTTGGCATCTGAAATGAGTGCGATGAGGCTCCACAACAAGAGCCAAGGGGAATCGGGCGGGCCCAAAGGCACGTTAGACCCGCCGCGACGCACATGCGTCACGACAGTCGTTTGAACCTGTGTTGCAATCAGCCTATATCCCACACTGTTGTCGCCACAGTCCCATGCTCTACGGTGATGGTGAGACACAGCCACCCAACGCAGCCAGTTTGAAGGCCCTTCCGCCCAATGTTCGATCCAGTCACTCTTATCTTTGTTGCGGTCTTTATCTTCGTCGCCCTGCGTCTGCGCAGCGTGCTTGGCACGCGGACGGGTGAAGAAGACAATCATGGCGGGCGCTATCAGGTGCCACGGGATCGGCAGCCGCCTGCGCGGGACGATGATGCCGGTCTCGATGAAGCCGACGACAATGTCGTCACATTGCCAAATCGCGGTGGAGCCGCAGAGCGTATCGCCGAGCAGATGGAAGAGCGCCGCCAACATCAGGTGGCAAAGTTTGCCAAGCCGGACAGCGCATTGGGGGCGAGCCTGTCTATGCTCATGTCCAAGGACGAACACTTCGATCCGGCCGACTTCATCAAAGGCGCCAAGATGGCCTATGAAATGATCGTGACAGCGTTCGCCGACGGGGACCGCAGCACGCTCAAGAACCTTCTGGCAAAGGATGTCTACACTGGCTTCGACAGCGCCATTGCGGAGCGTGAAGCCAATGGGGAGCGGGTCGAGAGCTCATTTGTCGGTGTTGAGAAAGCAGATTATGTCGAGGTGGAAGCCGATGGCGGTGAAGCCCAGGTCACCGTTCGGTTCGTCTCTCAGATTATTTCCACGACCCGCGACGCCAATGGTGAGGTCATTGAGGGCGATCCGGAGGAAGTGGCTGAAGTGAAGGACGTCTGGACCTTCGCGCGTGCCATCAACTCTTCGGATCCAAACTGGAAGCTGATCGCCACTGAAGCCGAGGGTTAGGCGCAAGCCTTTTCGCCCGAGCATGTCGGACACGGACACACCACGCCAGATTGCGGAAGAGACGCCCGATCTTGCGCCAGTATCGTGGTCTGATCTGCAGGGCTGGGCATCCGACGACCATCTTGCGGCCTTTCAGGCGTTTCTGCGTACGGCTGAGCCATCGGTTGAAAGGCCTTACGAAACACGCAGACTCGGGGTTTCGGGAGACCGGTTGGCCGCCATTGGCAAGCGCGCACTCACTGCCGAGATCAGCACGCAGCAGGCGGCGCGTCTGTTCTTTGAGCAGAACTTCCACGCCCACCGGCTGATCGTCCAGTCAGAAGGCCATCTGACCGGCTATTACGAACCGTCGGTTCGTGCTTCGCGGGCGAAAACTGCTGACTATGCGTTTCCGATCCTGCGTCGTCCGCCGGATTTGGTTGATCTGACTGATGAGAACCGTCCGACAGATATCGAGCCGCACATACGGTATGGGCGTCAGATGCCCGACGGCTCGATTGCATCCTATTGGGATCGGGCATCCATTGAAGGCAATGACCGTCACGAGGGCATCCTCACCGGTCAGGGCCTTGAGCTGGCTTGGGTGGCGGACCCGATGGACGCCTACTTCATTCACATTCAAGGGTCGGCGCGCCTTTTGCTCACCGATGGCATGCAGATGCGTGTCACTTACGCTGCGAAGTCTGGTCACGATTACAGTTCAATCGGCAAGGCGTTGCACGGGGCGGGCGAGTTGGCCGCTGATGATCTGACCATGGTCTCACTGCGCCGCTGGTTTCAGGAAAACCCGGAACGCCGGACAGAGTTCACATGGCGCAACCGGTCTTACATCTTCTTCGAAGAATCTGAGATCGCCGGTCCTGAAATGGGGCCGGTCGCGGCGGCCAAGGTGCCACTGACGGCTGGAAGGTCAATGGCCGTGGATCGAACGCTGCACACCTATGGCACGCCATTCTTTGTCTCCATTGCGTCGGCACCCGATGGTCTCGACGGCCCTGACAGCCGGCTGGTGATTGCCCAGGACACAGGGTCCGCTATCGTTGGCCCCGTGCGCGGTGACCTTTTTGTGGGGACGGGCGATGAGGCCGGTGTCACGGCCGGCGCCATCAATTCAGTGGCGGACTTCGTGGTTTTGCTTCCCAAGGACCCGCTGCCCAGCGGGCCAGTCTCCAGTGAGCCATTGCGCCATGAGTCATTGCCCCGCGGGTCACGGCGATGAGCCGCAAACGCCGCCCCAAAACCGGTGCAGGAATCGGCGATTGGGAACTCTGGGAGCGTGTCGCGGAGACGGTGCAGCCCATGGACCGGACCATCAGCCCTTTGGCCAGAAGCCGCCAAAAATCTCTGGCTTCCACCGCCCCCAGTGGCACTGCCAAGGAAGGATCAGCGGCTTCAACCGAGCAGGCTAACCGAGCGGCCATGGAGGCGTATCTCGGTGTCAGACGGACGGTTTCGACGCCTGTTGAACCGGCGCAACCATCCAAGTCAGTTGCTGCAGTTGGTAATGCCGCTTCCACGCCGAAGAGGCAGCCGCCCAAAGCACCCTTCCTGCCCTCCTGGCAACCGCGAGCCCAGACAGGAAAGCGCGGTGCCGAACCAATCGATAGAAAGACCAAGCGCAAACTGTCGAAGGGATCCATGACCATCGACGCCCGGATAGACCTCCATGGCATGACGCAGGACCAGGCCCATGACGCGTTGGTGGGTTTCATCGGCATGTCCCACGCCCGCGGTCACCGGATGGTTCTGGTGATCACTGGAAAAGGCTTGAGCAAGAAGGGCGAAGGTGTTCTGCGCCGAATGGTGCCCCGATGGCTTGTGACCCCTCCGCTTTCACACTCGGTAAACGGCCACGATGTGTCCGCCCAGCACCATGGTGGCGAAGGTGCGCTCTACGTGCGTTTGCGCCGACAATCGGCTAGCAATGCACCATGACTCCTTTTGGCGAAAAACTGCGTGCCTTGAGAGCCGAGCGTGGCATGACGCAGGCGGACATGGCCGAGGCCCTGAAAGTGTCCGGCTCTTATCTTTCCGCCCTCGAACATGGTCGCCGGGGTCGGCCAACATGGGATCTGCTTCAGCGGATCATCGGCCATCTCCAGGTGATCTGGGACGATGCCGAAGAGTTGGAAAGGCTTGCCCGCCTGTCTGATCCACGAGTCGTCGTGGATACTGCCAAATTGCCGCCCAAGAGCACACTGGTCGCCAATGAATTGGCTGAGCGGATCGCCTATCTTGATGACGGGGCTTTGGACAAAATTCTCCAAGCCATCGAAGATGGCGTCGGCCAGGAAACCCGGAAGAAACTGACGCGCAAAGAGCGCCTTGTCCGAAACCGCAGGAAGAAACTGGCCCAGGCCGAAACAACCGGCGCTCCAGAAAGGCAAGTCTCATGAGTTGGAACCCCGCCTTAGACCCAGACTGTCACGCGCCCACAGACGTGTCTGCGCTGGAAACGTTGATCGTTCCGCGCAGTCGCGATCTTGGCGGCTTCGAAGTTCGGCGGGCCCTGCCTTCCATTGAGCGGCAGATGGTTGGCCCCTTCATATTCTTCGACCAGATGGGGCCGGCGGAGTTCATCACCGGCAAGGGGATCGACGTTCGCCCCCACCCCCATATCGGCCTCGGCACGGTGACCTATCTTCTCGATGGTGAATTTCAGCATCGGGACAGTCTGGGAACGGATCAGATGATCTATCCCGGTGAAGTGAACTGGATGGTTGCGGGTCATGGCGTCACCCATTCGGAGCGGACCAGCGCTGAAACGCGCGCGGGGCAGTCTCGCCTGTTCGGCATTCAGACATGGCTGGCTCTGCCGGAAGCTGAGGAGGACCGGCCTGCTAGCTTTGAGCATCGCGGCAAGCCTGAGCTGCCTGTGATTGAAGGCGAAGGCAAAACCCTTCGACTGATTATGGGAAATGCCTATGGTGAGGCCGCTCCGGTCTCCGCGCTTTCCAACTTGTTCTATGTCGATGCTCTGCTGGAGCCGAATTCAAAACTGCCATTGCCCGACGATCATGAAGACCGCGGCATCTATGTGCTGGATGGGTCGATTGAGATTGCGTCAAAAACCTATGAAGCTGGCTCCATGCTGGTCTTCCGCCCCGGTGATCCCATCATGGCGGTAGCAGGTGATCGCGGTGCCCGCCTGATGCTGCTGGGGGGCGATACGATGACGGGTCCCCGCTACATCAAATGGAACTTCGTGTCCTCGTCCCGCGAGAAGATCGAACACGCCGCCCGCGCCTGGATGGAGGGCGACTGGGAACATGGCCGCTTCCAGCTGCCGCCTGGCGATGATGGCGAGCACATTCCTCTGCCTGAAGGTCTGGCGAAGAATATTGCCTTTTAGGGTTGGCCCTATGGAAAGTCGCGATAGCGCCGATCTGCAAACCATTTGGGAAGAGCAGGCGATATGCGATTGCCAAGCTCCGTCGCATAGCACTCTAGGCTCGGTCTGATCTCGTTCTTGCCCGATGCGACGCCGGAAAGGATGCGGTTGGTGAGGACATTCACGTCCAGCATGGAGAGATCCATATCATCGGTCATCTCGGTCGCTGTTGCGGGTGTCTGAACGTGGATCAATTTGACGCCGTGCCGCGATGCCTGTGTCCTGAGGCCTGCATTGGCGTGGGCCAGCCCAGCCTTGGTTCCGGCATAGATGGCCATGGCTTCGACAGGCACTTTCCCCGAGAGCGACCCGATCTGAACCACGGTTCCGCCCCGCTCTGCCTGTTCTATGAAGCGGCGCGTCATCTGCAGTGGCGCTACGCAATTGATGGCGAAGAGCCGTGCGATCTCGTCATCTGAGCCGCCGCGATCCGGAAATTCATTGGTGAGCGTCAGATAGCCGGCATTGTTGATGAGCAGCGTTACTGGTCCTGATCCATGGTTCTGCGCGCTCTGGAACAGTTCATCCTGATGCGCGGTGTCGGTGATGTCCCCAGAGCAGGCCGATAGATTGGCCGATGTCTGGGTTGCCGCCGACAGAACATCGGCTCTTCGACCGCTGATGGTAGCGGTGGATCCGGACTGAGCCAGCTTCTGCGCGAGGGCCAGTCCGATGCCCGACCCGCCGCCGGTGACGATCACATTCTGCTTGCTCAAATCCACCAAAGCATCGCCTGCCAAGCTCTGCGCATCGCCATTGTCATCACCCTGAATCATCGGGACCGGAAGTGCGACGCCAAATTCTCTTGTTGCGGGTCAAACCCGCCTATATGCAGCGACCATGACTGAGCGCTCCCACATCCGCAACTTTTCCATCGTGGCCCATATCGACCATGGGAAATCCACATTGGCCGACCGCCTGATCCAGCATACCGGTGGCTTGGCCCAGCGTGAGATGCAGGAGCAGGTGCTGGACAATATGGAGATCGAGCGGGAGCGCGGAATCACCATCAAGGCCCAGACCGTTCGCCTCCACTATGTGGCGCAGGATGGCGAGACTTACGTACTCAACCTGATCGATACCCCGGGCCACGTGGACTTCGCCTATGAAGTCAGCCGCTCCCTGTCGGCCTGTGAAGGCTCGCTTCTGGTGGTGGATGCCTCTCAGGGTGTGGAGGCGCAGACGCTCGCCAATGTCTATCAGGCCATCGATAACGATCACGAGATCGTTCCGGTGCTCAATAAGATCGATCTGCCCGCCGCTGAGCCGGAGCGCGTGAAGGAGCAGATCGAAGAGGTGATCGGCATCGACGCCAGCGAAGCGATCGAAATGTCGGCGAAAACCGGTCTGGGCATAGAAGACGTGCTGGAAGGTATCGTTACCCGGCTTCCGGCCCCCTCTGAGGGCGACCGAGAGGCGCCTTTGAAGGCGCTGCTGGTGGACAGCTGGTATGACGCCTATCTGGGCGTGATCGTCATGGTCCGCGTGATCGACGGCGAACTCAAAAAAGGCCAGACCATCCGCATGATGGGCACAGACGCCAAATATCCCGTCGAGCGGGTGGGCGTGTTCACGCCCAAGATGATCAATGCGGACAGCCTCGGTCCGGGTGAAATCGGTTTTATCACGGCCTCGATCAAGGAAGTGGCAGACACCCGCGTGGGTGACACCATCACCGAAGACAAACGTCCAACAGAGAAAGCGCTCAAGGGCTTCGAGCCAGCGCAGTCTGTGGTGTTCTGTGGCATCTTCCCTGTCGATGCAGCGGACTTTGAAGATCTGCGCTCCGCCACGGGCAAACTGCGCCTCAACGATGCGAGCTTCTCCTTTGAAATGGAGAGCTCCGCTGCCCTTGGATTTGGCTTCCGTTGCGGTTTCCTGGGCCTTCTTCATCTGGAGATTATTCAGGAGCGGTTGGAGCGCGAGTTTGGCCTCGATCTCATCGCGACAGCGCCATCGGTGGTCTATGAATTGACCATGACAGACGGCTCTGAGGTGCAGTTGCACAATCCTGCCGACCTGCCGGACGTGATGAAGATTGCCGAGATTCGGGAGCCCTGGATCAAAGCGACGATCATGACGCCGGACGAATATCTCGGGCCCATCCTCAAACTCTGCCAGGAGCGCCGCGGCATTCAGACCGAACTGACCTATGTCGGCACGCGGGCCATGGTGTCTTATGAACTCCCCCTGAACGAAGTGGTGTTCGACTTTTACGACCGCCTCAAATCAATCTCCAAGGGCTATGCCAGTTTCGACTATCAGATGGCGGACTATCGGGCCGAGAATCTGGTGAAGCTTTCGATTCTGGTGAACAGCGAACCGGTGGACGCGCTGGCGATGCTGGTGCACCGCAGTCAGGCGGAAAACCGGGGCCGGACCATGTGCGAGAAGCTCAAGGATCTGATCCCCCGGCACATGTTCAAGATTCCGATTCAGGCGGCCATCGGGGGCACCGTGATTGCCCGCGAAACCATAGCGGCTCTGCGCAAGGATGTGACCGCGAAATGCTATGGTGGCGACGCCAGCCGCAAGCGCAAGCTTCTCGACAAGCAGAAGGCTGGCAAGAAGAAAATGCGCCAGTTCGGAAAGGTGGAGATCCCGCAGGAAGCATTTATCGCTGCACTAAAAATGGACGGCTAAAGCCTCCCGTTTTTAGTGTTGAAGCGGCAGACTGTCTGCGACGCAGACATTCGAGAGCGCCGTTTGAGCCTTTCTGCTTTTACCAATCAAGTCTCGGATAGACGCCCACGCCTTCCGACGCTAAGAGTCCCCCCAACTCAGTTTCGGGGAGCAATCATGTCCGTCATCACTCAACCCACCACTCTTTCGCATATTTTTGGCTCATCCTACGCCAAGCAG
>JBCBXA010000053.1:0-18119 GCA_039816825.1 Pseudomonadota bacterium
GTTTGACAAGCACCTTTCGCAAAGGTCTTTTGTTGACGTGATCTTTGAAAGGCGGAGAGGCGAATGCCGAGAATTACAGATGTCCGAACGACCATCTGGGAATGGATCGGGGACGTTGCGCCGATGCCTCCGCATTTTTGCACCACTGCCAGCGACCTCGTTTCAGACGTTTCCGGCTCGATTGCCGGCTTTCGCTTCCTGGGCTGGCTGATCGTTGAAATAGAGTGTGACGACGGCACAGTGGGCATAGGCAATGCCGCACTATCGCCCCACGCAACCAAGGCCACCATCGACACCTACCTGAAGCCACTGCTGGTGGGCGCTGACCCCATGGATACCGAGTTTCTTTGGGAGTCGATGTATAGAAACACGCTCCCATTTGGCCGCAAGGGCATCGGCATGACGGCCATATCCGCCGTGGATTTGGCTCTGTGGGACGCTAAGGGAAAAATACTCAACCAACCCGTCTTCAAGCTTCTGGGGGGGCGCACCAAGCCGAAGATAGAGACCTATGCGAGCCGGCTTTACAGCCAGCCGCTGGAGCCGTTGTTCAACGAAGCAAAGGCCTATGCAGAAAAGGGGTTCAAGTCCGTGAAGCTGCGGTTCGGCTGGGGCCCGAAGGACGGTCTGGCCGGCATTCACAAGAATGTGGATCTGGTGAAAACCGTTCGCGAAGCCGTGGGGGAGGACATCGACATTATGGGTGACGCCTACATGGGATGGAACGTCGAGTACGCCAAGCGGATGCTGCGCGCCCTCGCCCCGTTGAACATGCGGTGGGTGGAGGAGCCGGTCATCTCGGATGATCTGGCAGGTTACGCCGCACTCAGGGCGATGAACCTGGTATCCATTTCAGGCGGCGAGCACGAGTATACGATCCACGGTTTCCGTCAGGCACTGGAACTGGGCTCTTTCGACATCGCACAGTTTGACGTCAACCGCGTCGGTGGCATCACGGCAGCTCGCAAAATCGCTGCCATGTGTGAGGCGAGCGACGTGCTGGTGATCCCCCATGCAGGCCAGATGCACAACTACCACATCACCATGTCGTCCTATGCAGCGCCGATCTCGGAATACTTCCCCAAAGTACCCGTCGAGGTGGGGAATGAACTGTTCTGGTACATCTTTGATGGCGAGCCGGTGGCCGAAGATGGCTACATTGATCTCAGCGACGACAAGCCCGGTTTTGGCCTGACCTTGCAGACCCCGGATCCTGAAGAATTCAGACTGACGAGGTGAGCCGGTGCCGGATTTTCCCATTATCGATACGCATCTGCATATTTGGGACATGGATCGGCTGAGCTATTCGGCGTTCAAGGGGCACCCGCTGTTCGGCCGCACCTACACCATTGAGGGCTACCAGAAGGCGACCGCCGAACTCGACATTGAAGCCATGGTGTTCGTGGAGTGCTTCGCAGATTTTGACGCCAAGGACGGACACTATATCGAAGAAATTCACTTCGTAGAGGAGAGCGCTGAACGCGATGACCGCATTCGCGGCATCGTGCCGATGGCACCGTTGGAAAAGGGGCATGAAGCATTGCCCATGCTGGAGCAGATGCAGAAAGATCACCCAACGGTCAAAGGCATCCGCAGGATTATGGAGTTCGACGACGACCCCCGCGGTCTGACACTGTCTCCGCAGTTTATCGAAGGCGTGAACCTGCTCGCCGAGTTCGGCTGGCACTTCGAGATCAACGTGAACCACACCCAGATGGATATCATACGGGAATTTGTGCGGCACATTCCCGACGTTCCGCTGATCCTCGATCACTGCGGCAAGCCGGGCATTCGCGAGGGCAAGCTGGATCAATACCGGTCTGACATCGCCGATCTGGCGTCACACCCAAATATGTGGTGCAAACTGTCTGACTTGCCGCCTTATGCCGACCCTGACAATTGGACCGACAGCGACATTCGACCATATATCGACGCGACGTTCGAAACGTTCGGTTTTGGGCGCACGATCTATGCGGGCGACTGGCCGATCTGCCTGCTGGCGACGAGCCTGCCCCGTTGGGTTGAGGTTCTGGACACCGCTCTGGAGGGCGTACCGGAAGCAGACCGGCGCTGCTTCTATCGAGACAACGCCAACCAGTTTTACCGGCTTGGGTTGTAGGGGGCGATCATTTGAGGACACTGGCCAAGAAAACAGATGGGCAGCAGCTTGACGCATTCTCAGCTCTGGTAGCCGAGCAGAATGCGCGAGGCGGTTCCGATGAAGTTGTTGGGACCGGACTTTCGAGGACCTCCATCTCCGAGCAGGTTTCAGACCGCGTTCTCGCCATGCTGAAATCCGGCAATCTGAAGGCCGGTGACAAGATGCCGACCGAAGCGCAGATGTGCCGCGCCTTCGGCATCTCTCGCCCTCCCCTCCGCGAGGCGCTCAAGGCACTGACATTGATGGGTGTTCTCGAGAGCCGCCAGGGTGGGCGCTACACGGTGACGGATCTGTCTCCGAGCCGTCTTGTAACGCCGTTCTCCATTCTGCTTTCCGTGCAGGACTACGACATCCAGGTTCAGTCAGAAGCTCGCTCGGTCGTCGAACTGGAACTGGTACGGTTTTGCACGCAGCGGGCCAGTGAAGAGCACTGCTCAAGGATTCTGACACTCGCCAATGAAGGTCTGGCGTTTCACGACAATCCGATTGGGTTCCGACTGAACGATCTGGAGTACCATCAGGCCATCAATGAGGGCGCTCAAAATCCGCTTCTGACCACCATTTCAGATGGTCTGTATAATGTTGCAGTCGATGCAAGGCGCATCGCCAGTTCCAATCCAGGCGTCATAGAAGTTTCTGTGAGCCAGCACATAGCCGTTGCTGAAGCGATATGTCGGCGCGATGCCGATACGGCGGTCAACGTCTATCGCGAGCATCTTTTGCATGTGCGCGACACGACCATTGCCGCCATCAGCGAACTTTCGGAGTAGTCGCGTGCCTGAGCAGATCGCCTTCCGTATGATCCTCAATCCCGGTGAAGCGGCTGAGTACGAAAAGCGCCATGACGAGATATTTCCCGATCTTGCAAAGGCGCTCACGGAGGCCGGAGTTTCAGACTACTCGATCTGGCACGATCCTCTGTCCAATCACCTGTTTGGAATTCTGACACGGACGGACGATCACACCATGGATGATCTGCCGGATCTGGAGATCGTCAAGCGATGGTGGGTGCATATGGCTGACATTATGGAAGCTGACGAGAACAACGTGCCCACGCAGGTCCCCCTCAAACGGGTGTTCTACCAACCGTGACCAGAAGCTTTCGCATAAAGGAGGTGCGCGTTTGGAGCGTGTCCAAAACCTCGAAGGGCGGGGACTATTTCAATCAGGGTGATGGCGAACATTGGCTGGTCGATAGTCTGATATCCACGCCCATGTCCGGCTTCGAAGACTATCGCGAGAAGCGCACAAGCTGGGGCATCAATGTTCTGGGATCCATTCTGGTCGAGATTGAAACCGAAGATGGAGTGGTCGGCATTGCCACCGGTACGGGCGGCACGCCTGCCGCCTGGCTGATCGAAAAGCATCTCAGCCGCTTTCTCGTCGGACGGGATGCGCGGGCGACCAATCTCACTTGGGATCAGATGTACCGTGCCTCACTGCCCTATGGCCGCAAGGGCATCACGATCATGGCCATCAGCGCCGTCGACCTGGCCCTTTGGGATTTGCTCGGAAAAGTACGAGGCGAACCGGTTTACGCACTGATCGGTGGTCCCGCGCGCACCGAAATCAGCTTCTACTGCACCGGCCCAGATGCAGAACGCATCAGGCAGATGGGCTTTTGGGGGGCGAAAGTGCCCCTGCCTCATGGTCCCGGCGACAGGCAGGACGGGCTGGAGAAGAACGTCGCCTTCCTGAAGCGCCACAGGGACGCCATTGGACCCGGCTTTCCATTGATGGTCGACTGCTACATGTCGCTCACCGTTCCCTACGCCATCGAACTCGCAGAAGCCTGCTTGGACCTCGACATTTTCTGGTGGGAAGAAGTGCTGTCGCCGGAAGACATTGAGGGTTATCGCCGCATTCGTCAGGCGCACCCGAAGCTCAAGTGGACGACTGGCGAGCACGAATACACCCGTTTTGGCTTCCGGCCCTTGATTGAAGAACGGCTCATCGATGTTCTCCAGCCAGACGTTATGTGGGTCGGCGGGTTGACCGAAACGCTGCGCATAGCAGCCCATGCGTCCAGCCTCGACATCCCCATCATTCCCCATGGAAGCGGGCCCTATTCTTACCATCTGATCGCAAGCCAGACGGCAGACCCGCTCTGCGAATATGTGACGACAGATGCCGGCGGTCAGTCGATCATGCCGGTCTTCGGCGATCTCTTCACAGGCGAACCGGTACCCGAGAATGGCAAGATAAGCCTTGGCGATGAACCAGGTTTCGGAATGGAAATTGCCGATCGATCCGTCTTGGCAAAGCCGGCCTACTAGGAGGCCTGTCGCTCATGACGCCTCGTCTGACCTAACCTCGCAGACGCTTGCCTTCCGGGTCAAAAGGAGGCTTCGATAGAACCTTCGCATCATGCGGCAGGCCGAGAACGCTGACCTGCACAACCTCCTCCTCGCTGAACTCCGCCTTGAGAAAGCCAAGGGCAAGCGACTTGCCAACGCTGTAGCCATAGGTGCCGGATGTGACATGGCCTATCGGCTCTCCATGGATGGAAAAGATCGGCTCTCCGCCGGTGGCATCAGCATCACTGGCATCGGTGCTGGCAGCGTCGAGCTCCAGAACAACCAGCCGTTCGCGAGCCGCATTTTCGGCAATGGCGAGATAGGCGCTCTTGTTGAGGAAATCCTTTTCGAGTTTCACAAGGCGCTCGAGACCCACTTCCTGCGGCCAGTACTCAGGTGAGTACTCGCGGCCCCAACTGCCATAACCCTTTTCCACGCGCAGGCTCATGAGCGCACGGCTGCCAACGGCCCCGCCACCATACTGCCGGGCCGCCTCGATCAGAACTTCGTAGAGACGAACCTGATCCGCGACGTCGCAATGCAGCTCCCAGCCAAGATCTCCAGTGAATGACACCCGCAAAGCCACGACATCAACGCCACCGACGGTCAAACGCTTTGACCGCATGAAACGGAACTCCTCATTGGCGAGGGAGGTGTTGGTCAATGCCTGAAGCGCCTCGCGGGCCTTGGGACCAGCCACATTGAAGCCGCACATGGCCTCGGTTCGGCTTTCGAAGCTTGTACCCTCCGGCAGGTCGACAGCCCGGAAGAACCGCTGGTGGTAGCGCTCGGCCATACCGGATCCAATGACCAGAAACTCGTCTTCGGCCAGGCGCGTGACGGTGAAGTCTCCCGCAACCCCGCCGCGCACGCCGATCAGCGGCGTCAGGCACGACCGGCCAATCTCGGTGGGCATGGTGTTGGCAAACACCGCATCAAGCCATGCTTGCGCACCGGGCCCCTTGGCCACGTATTTTGCAAAGTTGGAGATGTCGATGACACCGACACTTTCTCGCAGCATCAAGGCTTCGCGCTGAACGGGCTGCCACCAATTCTGGCGGGTGAAGCCCGTGCTCTCCTCTGTCGGCTCAGTGTCTTTCGCAAACCAGAGCGGATGTTCCCAGCCATAGTTGAGGCCAAACAGGGCGCCCATGTCTTTCTGCAGATTATGAACTGGACGAACACGCACCGGGCGACCGGCTTCACGCTCCTCATTGGGGAAATGGATCTTGAACCGGTGGGCATACTGGTCTTCGACCCTGGCCTTGGTAAAGGCCTTGCCCGCCCAGTGGCCATAGCGCGCCATGTCCCAGCCAAACAGGTCGAGCGTCGGCTCGCCTTCCACCATCCACTCGGCGCAGAGCCGCCCGATGCCGCCCGATTGGGAGAAACCGGGGATGATACCGTTGCAGCAGAAATAACCGGGCAATTCCGGTACCGGGCCCAGAAGGACAGCACTGTCTGGCGACCAGATCATGGGGCCGTTGATCACGCGCTTTATGCCCGCTTCGCCCACAACGGGCACCCGTTCTATGGCGCGCATCATATTGTCTTCAATGCGCTCCAGATCATCAGGGAAAAGCTCGTGGCCGAAATCGAGCGGTGTCCCGTCCTCTGCCCAGAACCGCACGTCCCGCTCGTAGGCTCCGACCAGAAGACCCTGCCCTTCCTGACGCAGATAATATTCGCCATCTCGATCCGCGACCGATGGCAGGCGGCGGTCCATTGCAGCGATCTCGGCGATGGTTTCCGTGACGAAATACTGGTGTTCGGTGGGCAGCAGGGGAAGCTCAAGGCCGGCCATCGCCGCCACCTCGCGTCCCCACAAACCGGCTGCATTGATGACCCACAGCGTCGCGATGTCTCCCTTCTGCGTTCGCACAATCCAGGTTCCATCATCCTGCTTTTCAGTGCCGGTCACAGGCGTGAAGCGGTGAATTTCTGCGCCACGGTTCCGTGCGCCAATGGCGTAGGCGTTGGTGACACCCGACGGGTCGACATTGCCGCCATCGGGTTCAAACATGATGCAGCGCACACCGTCATAGTTGACCAGCGGATGAAGCCGTTCCGCCTCATCGCGGCTGACTTTATGGAAGTTCATGCCGTATCGACGGGCCTTGGCTTCCTGAAGATGCAGTTGGTGCTCTCGCTCTTCAGTCTGCGCGAGGTACAGGCTGCCCGGTTGGAAAATGCCGCAGCTCTGATCGGTTTCCTGTTCCAGCTCCGCATAGAGCTGCATCGTGTAATGCTGAAGCCGGGAGATGTTGGTGGAATCGTGCAGGCCGTGAATATTGGCTGCCGCGTGCCAGGTGGAGCCAGAGGTGAGTTCATCCCGCTCCAGCATCACGACGTCATTCCAGCCAAGTTTGGCAAGATGATACAGAATGGAGCAGCCGATCACGCCGCCCCCAATGACAACCGCCTGGGCGTGGGTTTTCATAGTGCTAATCCGAGATGATGGGTTGATGTCCGCTGCAGGCCCTGCCGCAGTGGGGAAAGGCCAAACTGTTTATGGTTCACCGGCACCGATGGCTTCCTTGCGTTTGGCGACGAATGCATCCAGTTCTTCGGCGATGGCTGGGTCCAGCACGGGCTCCTGATATTCCTCAAGCGCCTTTTGCCAGATACTGGTTGCACGCTCGAGCGCGTCCTTGCCGCCGGCCATTTCCCAATTTTCATGGTTTTGCCAGTCAGAAAGCATGGGCCGATAGAAGGCTGTTTCGTATCGCTCCATCGTATGCGCCGAGCCGAAAAAGTGTCCGCCCGTGTTGACGGCCGCGATGGCCTCGAAACCCAGATCATCCTCGGTGAAGGGAATGGGGCGCAGAAACTCCATCATGTTCTGCAGGATTTCGACATCCAGGACCAGCTTCTCGAAGGACGAAGTCAGACCGCCTTCCAGCCAGCCCGCAGCATGGTAGATCATGTTGCCGCCGCCCATAACCGCGCCCCATGTTGCCATGCCCGTCTCGTAGGCAGCCTGCAGATCCACGACATTGGAAGCATTGGCATTGGAGGTGCGGTAGGGGAGATTGTAGCGACGCGCCAGTTGCCCCGCAATCAGATTGGCCTTGGTGTTCTCCGGCGTCCCAAAGGCAGGCGCGCCCGTGCGCATGTCAACGTTTGAGGTAAACGCCCCATACATGACGGGGGCGCCGGGATTGACGAGCTGAGTCAGAACGATCCCGAACAGAGCTTCCGCATTCTGCTGCGCCATGGCGGCGGGAAGCGTCACCGGCGTCATGGCGCCCATCAGCGTGAACGGGGTGATGGTGACCGGTTGCCCGGCCTCGGCCATAGCCATGAGACCGTTGCCCATCTCTTCGTCAAACAGCCGCGGAGAGTTGACCGAGATAATGGTAATGACGCCGGGCTCGGCGGCCATTTGTTCCTTCGTTGCGCCGCGCGAAATGGCCATCATGTCGATGCCGTCCTGCGCGCGGCCACGCCCGATGGCCGTGCAATGGAAGCACAGATCACTGAGAGTGAGATTGGCCCGATAAGTGTCCAGATGCCGCGAGTTGGCTGCCAGTTCCATGGGCGCCAGCACCTGATTACCGATCAGATGGATGGCATTGAAATGGTGGGCCAGTCGAATGAAATTCTCATAGTCGGGCATGTTGCCGGACCGCCGACCATTCACCCGATCATGGACGTTGGGCGGACCCGCGACCAGACCAAAGGTCAGATGATCACCGCCAATCGTCAGTTTCTTGGCTGGATTTCGCGAGGTCAGGGTGAACTGGGACGGTGCAGTTGCAAGCGCTGCATTGACCACTGATTCATCGAAGCGGATGAGCATCTGCTCGCGATCAACGATTGCCCCTGCCTCTTCGAAAAGGTCCATCACCTTTCCGCTCATCACACGTATACCGAGCTCGGACAGGATGCGGAGAGAGGTGCGATGGATGGCATCCATCTGCTCCTCATCCAGCAACTCTATCGGTTTGTATGGGTTGCGCACATCCTGCCACGGCAGTTGCGGTATCCCCGCGCGCGCGCGACCGCCTTTTGAGCTCCGCCCCCCCGATCGCCGTTCACCCATATCCAGAACTCCAAACGGTCGGCTGCGGCGCCGGCCTTGCATTTTTCCTCATGACAACGTTAAAGTTGTTCATGGGATAGTAAACTCCATAAATTTTGCGCCATGACATCATTTTTTTGTTGCTTGGAGCGTGTACGTCCATCGAAGGCACCGTCTGTGGAAAGATACAAGCATGGATAGACCACCGCCGCCGCTCAATCTGGTGCGGTCGTTTGAGAGCGCGGCGCGCCATCTTAGCTTCACCGTGGCGGCCAGAGAACTGGGCTTCACGCAGGCAGCGATCAGCGGACATGTGAGATCGCTGGAGCAATATGTCGGCCATCCATTGTTTCATCGCAATGCGCGAAGCCTCGTCCTTACAGAGACAGGAAAGGCGTACCTGCCCACCCTGCGCGATGCCTTGCGTCAGATTGATTCAGCCACCGAAGCCATCGCAACCGCCCGTCGCGGAGAGCAGGTAGTCATAAGCTGCCCGGTCAGTTTGGCGGAGGGTGTCATCATCTCACGATTGGCCAAGTTCCTCGCCGACAATCGCGACGTTAGGGTGTCAGTCCACGGCGCGATCTGGGACAATGCCAGCGAGTCCGTCGCCGATCTTAAAATCTCCTTCCACCGCGACCATGAAGCACCACCCGACAGCAGTCTGCTGTGGCGCGAGTCCATGGTGCTGGTGTGCTCGCAGAGTTGGCTGGACAAGCTGGAGGACGGACTGACCCTGGCCGAGCTGCCACCAATCACGATATTGGGTCGCCACGACTATTGGGCACTTTTCCGCCAAGACCTCGATGAGCCCATTGCCACTGGCAAGGTCAGGCATCAGGCCAACTCTCTGAACATTGCAATGGAAATGGCGGCCCATGGGCTGGGCGCCACGGTTGCACCGAGCAGTCTGGCGCGCAACTATCTTGATCGCCAGTTGGTGGTGGAGCCCGTGGATTGGCGGCCGGAAAGCCCTTGGGGTTGCTACATCTCTCGCGGTGTGGGCCCGAACCCAAGAGTTGCATCGCGCCTGATGGACTGGATGCTCGCGGAGGCACACTCATGAAGGTAGGCGTGGCACAGATCGCCAGTACGATTGGAGAGGTCGATGCAAACATCGAAGTCCATGCCCGATGGATCGAAGCCGCCCGCGACGCCGGGTGTGAACTGACGGTCTTTCCTGAAGTGTCCCTGACCGGGCACCATGGTGGCGCGGAGCTTCTTTCGGCAGCCATGCGACGCGATGATCCCCGCCTGTTACGCCTTGCCGAACAAAGCGGGCCGATGCGCTCCGTGGTCGGCTTCATCGAGGAAGGACCGGCAGCGCAGTTCTACAATTCCTGTGTCGTGCTGCGGAACGGGGAAGTCGAGCACCTGCATCGCAAGATCAACGTCCCTAACTACGGGCGCCTGGAAGAGGGAAAGTTCTACGCGACGGGGCGTTTCGTTGAGACGCTGGAGATGGATCAGAACTGGCGCATGGGTCTTCTTATCTGTGCCGATATATGGAACCCGGCGCTCACCAACCTCGCCTTTCTGCACGGTTCAACCATGCTTGTCTCGCCCATCTCGTCGGCAGAAGAAGCGGTGGGTGCCGAGTTCGACAATCCGGCAGGCTGGGAGGTGGCCGCACGTTTCTACGCCATGGTCTATGGCGCGCCCGTCATCATCGCCAACCGATGCGGAACAGAACTCGACCTCACGTTCTGGGGCGGCTCGCGGATCATAGATCCGCATGGGCGGGAGTTAGCCGTCGCAGGACGCGACGAGGAACTGATCGTTGCCGAACTGGACTATGAGGCTGTCAGGCTGTCGCGCAAGCTGCTGCCGACCGTGCGTGACAGCAACCTTTCTCTGATGCAGCGCGAGACCGAGAGGTTGGCCGTCAATCTCGGTATTCCCGACGATTTTCGATCGTCGTGAGTCCGCAAAGGGCCGGCGAACGCCGTCGCCCACCGGGTACCACCAACACGTAGGCTGCCTCAGTGACTTGCCCAGTAACTGTGCCAGCAAATGGCCCGGATCGGCAGTGCCTTGCCGGCAGAAGATTGAGGTTTTCCAACGCGCACCAACCAACGAAATCCTTATGCCGTGACCCCGTTTTTGTCCTGTTGTGAGGGGTTCAGCACCCGTGCAGTCTTGTCGCACCCTTTCAAACCTGTGCCCGCAGACGACACAGATCCAAAGCGACGGAGTGCTCCATGTTCAAATTCAAGACCGCCCGCAACCTGCTGGGAGCGATTGCCCTCTCGGCGTTCTCGTTGGGTACAAGCGCGGCAGTGGCGCAGGAAATCGTCGTCGGTGGCAAGAACTTCACCGAACAGCTTCTGCTGGCTGAGATGACCAAACAGCTTCTCGAGGCCAAGGGCTTTGACGTCACCAAACAGGACGGTCTGGGCTCAACAGTGCTGCGGCAGGCACAGGAGAATGGTCAGGTCGATCTGTACTGGGAGTACACCGGCACCTCACTTGTGACCTACAATAAGGTCGAAGAGAAATTGGATGCAGACGCCACTCTGGCCAAAGTGCGCGAACTGGATGCCGAAAAAGGCCTGACCTGGCTCGACCCCTCCAACGCCAACAACACATATGCTTTTGCTGTAAAGAACGGCGACGCCGACACTGAAGGCGTGAACTCACTCTCGGATCTCGCAAAGGTCTTCAATGACGGTGATGGCGCTGACATTGCGGTCAACGCAGAGTTCCCCCGGCGCCCTGACGGCCTGCCCGGCGTTGAGGAAACATACGGCTTCGACGTCACGCGTCGCAATCTGAAGTCGATGGAGTCAGGTCTGACCTATCAGGCGCTCAATGAAGGTCAGGTCGATGTGGCGCTCGTGTTTGCCACCGACGGTCGCATCAAGGCTTTCGATTTCCGGGTCCTCGAAGACGATAAGGGCTTCTTCCCGGCTTACGCGATCGCGCCTGTCGTGCGCACCGAGACGCTTGAAGCCAATCCGGGCCTCAGCGAGCCGCTTGCGGCTATGGCAGCAGCCATTGACGACGCCACCATGCAGGCGCTCAACGCGATGGTGGATGTCGACAAGAAGACCATTGAGGAAGTCGCCACATCCTTCCTGACCGACAACGGCCTCATCTAGTCACCCACCTCGGAAGCTTCAGATGGCCGCCCAGAATATGGGCGGCCATTTTGGTTTGGCGGTGGGCGAATGGCGGACCACTGCAGAGGCAAGACATGGAAGGCAGGTGCTCTCCCATGACACGCATTCTGCTTTGCCATGCCCATGATTTGGTCCGGTTGACGCAGTTCGGACCACGGTAAACGCTGAGCCAATGATTACGACAAGCCTAGGCAGCCTAAACCTGCGTGCGGGTATGTCGAAAGTAACTGGGTAGCCAGCGGGGGCGAACAGGCGTGGAAACGCTCAACTTCATCATCGCCAATTTTGGCAACATCATCGATCTCACGATTCAGCACATCGCCATCGTTTCGGTCGCAGTTGGGCTGGCGATCATCACTGGCGTTCCGCTGGGAATTGCCATCAGCCAGAATCAGCGCGCTGCCGACATCGTGCTCTACGTGGCAGCCATCATCATCACCATTCCGTCTATTGCGCTCTTCGGCGTGATGATCCCCATTCTGTCCACCATCGGCCAAGGCATCGGCTATGTGCCGGCAGTGATCGCCATCCTGCTCTACTCGCAGTTGCCGATCATTCGGAACACCTACACCGCCATTGCCAATGTTGACCCCGCGCTTCGGGAAGCTGCCAGGGGAATGGGTATGACGTCGATGCAGAGACTGCGGAAAGTTGAGATCCCTCTAGCAGTGCCAGTGATCATGGCGGGCGTCCGCACGGCTGTGGTCATGAACATCGGCGTGGCGGCGATTGCTGCCTATATCGGCGCCGGTGGTCTGGGCACCCTTATATCCCGCGGCATTTCCCAGACGGACCCACGGCAGCTCATAGCGGGCGCGCTGGCTGTGTCTATCCTGGCCATAGCCGCCGACTTTTTCCTTCTTTGGCTTCAAAAGCGGTTCACCCCGCGTGGCCTTCAACTTTCTGGAAGCTGAGCATGATCCGACTGGATGAACTGACCAAGATTTTCCAAACGCCGTCCGGCGATATCACGGCAGCTGACCGCATCAATATGGAGGTTCCAGAAGGCAATATCTGCGTTCTTCTTGGGCCGTCAGGATGCGGGAAAACCACCACGATGAAGATGGTCAACCGTCTGGTCGAACCGACCAGTGGGAAGATCTTCATCGGTGATGAGGATGTGACCGCCAAGGACCCGATAGAGCTGCGCCGGAACATTGGATATGTGATCCAGCAGATCGGTCTGTTTCCCAACCAGACGATTGAGGACAACATCTGCGCGGTGCCAGACATGCTGGGCTGGGACCGCAAAAAATCCCGCGCTCGAGCCGCTGAGTTGCTGGAGATGGTGGCACTCGATCCGGGAACATTCCTCAAGCGATTTCCCAAGGAACTGTCGGGAGGCCAGCAGCAGCGTGTTGGCGTGATCCGGGCACTGGCCGCTGACCCACCGGTGATGCTTATGGATGAGCCCTTCGGTGCGATCGACCCCATCAACCGGGAGGTCATTCAGGACGAGTTTCTGAAGATGCAGAGCGACATCAAGAAGACGATCATGTTCGTCAGCCATGACATCGACGAAGCGGTGAAGATGGCCGACAAAATTGCCATCTTCGATGCCGGCAAGCTCATTCAATATGACAGCCCTGACGATTTGTTGGCTCATCCCAAGAATGCATTCATCGCCGACTTTGTGGGCGGCGACAGGACCCTCAAACGGCTGCGCCTTATCACGGTCGCCGATGCCATGATGAAGGATCCGCCCCGCGTCACCGCCGACGACAGTCTGTCCAAGGCGGTTAGTCTTATGGAAGAGCATGGGCACATCTCCATCGTCATGGTGGGTCCGAAGGGGCGCGCGCGCGGCGTTGTCTATCTGTCGGATGCCCGCGGCGCGAAGGGCAAGGTCGGCGAGAACCACAAAAAGCTGCCCGGAACTGTCCACATGGATGAAGATTTGCGAACCGCCGTTTCTTCCATGTTCATGCACGATGAGACATCCCTCGCATGCGTGGACTCCGACGGGATCTACAAGGGATATGTAACTCAGCGGGGCATAACCCACATCCTCGGCGCCACATACAGGGACGCCTGAGATGGCGCAGAGCTGGAAACCCAACGCCAACTCCTCAGGTCCGCCAGACCTGATGAACGCAGACTATGCGGCCGGCGGCAAGCGGCTGTCGCCTCTTCGAAACGGCATTGACCGGCTCGCAGGGGCCATCCGCCTCACGGACGCACTGGAGTCCGATGCCGTCAACCGAGCGATAAGGTTTGGGGTTCTCGCCCTCGTTTTCCTGGCCGGTGTCTGGTCCTGGAGTTCCGGACTGCTGCCCGCGATCTGGGATTTGCGGGACGATATTCTGTTTCTCCTCAACGAACATCTTTACCTCGTGGCCGTCTCCGGTGGGCTGGCCATTCTGGTCGGTGTCCCGTTGGGCATTTTTCTGTCACGCCCCTACATGCGGAAATATGCTGAAGCGCTCATGCAAGTGCTCAACGTTGGCACAACGATTCCAACACTTGCCATTCTCGCCCTGTCCATGTCGGTTCTGGGCATCGGTAAGACGCCGGCCATTTTCGGGCTTTTCATCGCAACACTGCTGCCGATTGTGCGGAATGCCTATGCCGGCTGCCAAGCCGTCGCACCGCATCTGATTGAAGCGGCGACCGGCATGGGCATGACGCCGGGCCAAATTTTGCGCCGCGTGGAAATTCCCAACGCGTTGTTCGTCATTTTTGCAGGCATCCGCACGGCACTGGCAATCAATGTCGGAACTGTTCCATTGGCATTTCTGATCGGCGGCGGCGGACTTGGCGAACTGATATTCCAGGGCATCGCACTGAACGATTTCGCCATGATGCTAGCCGGTGCCATCCCCGTGGCCCTGCTGGCTGTGCTGGTCGATTTCATCCTGTCGCAGGCACAGGTCTGGCTGGTGCCGAAGGGGGTCAACCCGCTCCGCAAATAGGGCTGCACAAGAGAGCGCAATCCAAGCAATTCCGATCCAACGTCTCTTGCATCGAAGACAAATATGTTGGGAAATCCGTGGCTCTGGAGAGGGCCATCTGAAGGGAGAAGCCTGTGCGTGCAGTGGTATACGAAGCGTTCGGCGCACGACCGAAGCTTCAGTCAGTTCCTGACCCGGTACTGCCGGCCGACGGCGTTGTCATAGAGGTTCGTGCCACGGGCATATGCCGCAGCGACTGGCACGGCTGGGTCGGCCATGACCCGTCCATCGAGCTACCGCATGTGCCGGGTCACGAGTTTGCAGGCGTGGTGCTGGATGCGGGTCGAGACGTACGCCATTGGCGCCAAGGCGACCGGGTCACAGTCCCGTTTGTCGTGGCCTGCGGAGGGTGCCCACAATGCCATGCGGGTCATCAGCAAGTCTGTGAACATCAGGTGCAACCGGGCTTCACATGCTGGGGATCGTTCGCCGAAGCCGTCGCCATCGAACGCGCCGACACCAATCTGGTGCGGCTCCCAGAGGACATGTCATTCGGCACGGCTGCCAGTCTTGGATGTCGTTTCGCCACCTCTTTTCGCGCAGTGGTGGATCAGGGACGGGTCTCCCCGGGAGAATGGGTCGCGGTGCATGGGTGTGGCGGTGTCGGCCTGTCCGCCGTGATGATCGCGTCCTCCTTGGGGGCGAATGTGATTGCCGTGGATCTGTCTGAAGAAGCGTTGGCCCTGGCCAAAGACATGGGAGCGGCAGTGACAGTCAATGCTGGGGATGTGGGCAATGTCGTGGAAGCGGTGGCTGACGCATCCGGCGGCGGCGTTCATGCCTCAATCGACGCGCTGGGACACCCGGCCACGTGCTTCAACTCCATTGCCAATCTGCGCATTCGCGGTCGTCATGTTCAGGTCGGACTGATGACAGGTGACCATGCGTCCCCTGCCGTGCCCATGGATCTAGTGATTGCAAAAGAGCTGGAGATCCTTGGAAGCCACGGAATGCAGGCCCACCGCTACGACGCGATGATCGCCATGATACAGTCGGGCGCACTGAAACCTGACCAACTCGTGAGACAGGAGATCAGTCTTGGAGAAAGTATCGAGGCCATGATGCATATGGATGGGCCGGGCGGACCCGGCGCCACAGTGGTCACGACGTTCTAGGCCCACAAGTGGGCTGCCATTGGCAGCGTACCGACTTTCCCATTAGGCCAGCTTCTTCTGGTATGGGTTCTTGTGGCTCAACAGCGACTGGTGGCAGAAAACACCCGCGGATATGCCATCGGCAGCGGCCCATACCGAAGTGTGGATTGGTCGCGCTATGTCGCCAGCCGCATAAACGCCAGGCACACTGGTCTCCTGGAGATTGTCCACTGTAACAGACGGGCCGAACGGACCATCCTCCAGCGCACATCCAAGCTGGGAAGCCAAGTCGGTTGCTTGATGGGTCCGGGTTATCAAAAACAGCCCATCGAGATCGTAGGACCCGTCCGGCAGTTGCACTGCGCGCATCCGGCCCTGATCCAGCTCGATACTGCGAACCGGGTCGGGCACTATTGCAATCCCACGTTCCTGAGCGTCGCTCAGGTCATCACTCGAAACGTCGTGACCGTTCAAGAACAGCGATACGTGGGGGCTCCAGTCTGGAGTCAGCTTGATCTGATGGAGCGAAGCTTCTGACGTGTAGAGAACACCAAGCTTCTGATCCCGGACCTCATAGCCGTGGCAATAGGGGCATTGCATGACATTTCGGCCCCACGCCTCTTCCAACCCCTCAATAGCGGGTAGCTCGTCCCTCAATCCGTAAGCCAGTATGATCCTGGAGGCGCAAATGGGGCCCATGTCATGGGCTTCAACGATGAACACGCCGTCATCTGGCTTGATGGAAGTGACCGCTGCTTCATGCACGTCGACCGTGGGATAAACGGCAAGATTGCCTCTCCCAAGATCCTGAATTTCAGTCGGCGTCCGGCCGTCATGGCCGATAAAGCCATGCGCCGAAGCCGCGAAGCGGTTGCGGGGTTTGCGCGTATCAAACAGACGCACGGAACGGCGCGCCCGCGCGAGTTGTAAAGCTGCCGACATGCCTGCAAAACTGCCACCCACCACAACAACATCGAACCGTTCCATGAACATGACCTCACCATCAATTTATTTTGTAACTATGATAGTTACATGAAACGAAATAGCAAGCTGTCAATCGCTCTGCATGTGTTGGGGCACATGGCTGTCAAACCGGACGAGGCCTATACATCCGATCAGATGGCTGGATTTGCCGCCACCAATCCGGTGGTCATTCGCCGGGCGTTGGGTCAACTGAAGAAGGCTGGCTTGGTGACGTCCGAACGCGGCAAATCGGGCGGATGGCGCCTCTCGCGGCGACCCGACCAAATCACCATTGCCGACGTCTACCGCTCGCTCGGCGAGAGCCTCTACGTCGGCAATCGCGGCGGCGATGAAAACCCACCCCAATGCGCCATTGAGATCGGCCTTGCCGGTGCCATCCATCGCGGGCTCGAAAAGGCCGAAGCCGAGTTCCAAAAGGAAATCGAAGGCACAACGCTCTCCGACCTAGCCTCCGCACTTGCCTGAATCGCGTCACTAGAGTGGCACTCACGCGGGGGACTTCGACAACAGCTCGGACATTGTTCAATCGGCGCCGTTGGCGAGCGCTCTGGTTCTCAGAAGGCCTCTAAGCCACTTGGCTCAGCGACCGGAGTCCCCTTGAGCCAACACCATATTGGATACTGCGCTCAGCATTTCTGAAAGCGGAAAATCGACGCCTTGCTGCTTGGCTTTACCGTCGATGGTGAGCCAGGAATGACCGTGAACGATGGTCCAAAGAATGTAAGCCCTTCGGGTCGCTTCCGGGTCATCTGCTGATAGGCCAAGATGCTCGGCAACGGCCCGTATGACGATGCCAAAGGTCGCAGCCCCCTGCTCCGCCAGGTCTTCGTCGCCGTCATGGCTTTCCGAAATGCCGAACACTAGGCGAAACATGCCGGGATGATCGCGAGCAAAGTCGATGTATTCACGTCCAAGTGCGTTGATGCGATCCACATCGCCGGGCGGAAACTCCGCCATGACAGCGCTCATGGACTCAATCATCCTATTCATCGCTTGCATGACCAAGGCCTTGAGGACCTCATCCTTGTCGGCAAAGTGCCGGTAAGGTGCAGCACTGGAAACGCCGGCCCGGCGGGCGGCTTCGGCAATTGAGAAATTCTCTGCACCCTTCTCCTCCACCAGCTGCTCAACAGCCTCCAGAAGCTGCGCTCGCAGATTGCCGTGATGATAGGCATCTCGCTTGGAGTTGCCTGTTTGGGTGCCGTCAGATTGGGCCATGGCTCAATTTTTTCCACATTGGTGATCCAGTCACCCACAAAGTAAGTACTACTAACATCATTGACAATGTGATTGCCACTTACATATGTAAGTATCACTTACATAGCCACGCTACCATCTGACTTGAAGGGCGCATTCCATGTCCAACAGAACTTTCTCCACCTCGCTCAAGCGAATCGGTCTACGAGCGGCAACAATTGGCCGGAGACGACCGCATCGCCCTCATTCACCAGCACTTCGTTGAGCGTGCCGCCCTGTTCAAAGGAAA
>JBCBXA010000054.1:0-17877 GCA_039816825.1 Pseudomonadota bacterium
CCCCCTAACCTGATCGACACCCCAACCGGCCCATGCCAGGGCGAAGGGATCAAGTCCAAATGGAAGCGCGATCATGTTAGGGGGGTGGCTCAACGGATCGCCGCCCAGGGGCCAAGTGGCTATGTGGGTCTCCTGCCCCCTGCAGTGTTTGCCGTTGCATTGGTCGCGTTCTCACTGGCGGTCTGTCTGAAAGGCATAGGCAAAGCGTTGGCGGCTCCAGTCTTCGTTGGTGCAATTTTGGTATGGACCACCGGCGTGGCCACTGTCTCCAGCCCGGATGTCCTGATCTCGGCAGACGGTAAGCTTGTGGCGGTCAGAGCCGACGATGGCAGCTACCGTTTTAACACGACAAGAGCCCAGTCGTTCACTCGGGATATCTGGCTGCGGGCCTTCGCGCCCGCCCATGGAGCCGACGAAGCTGTGCCGGAAATGGTATGTGACCGGGATGGATGTCTTGCCCAGGCGCCGGGTGGCGTATTTGTCAGTTGGGCCAAAACCCCGGAAGCTCTGCGAGAGGATTGTGAGAAGGCCGGACTGGTGGTGACGAACCTACCACCGCCACGGACTTGTTCCGCAAAGCTGCTCTCGATGAGCAATTCTGGTCCTAAAGCGTCACTCGCCATACGCTTTGACGCAGATGGCGAGCATCATGCCATGCATATTGAGACGTCTGCGACCAACCGTGCGCGCATCTGGAACCAACGTCAGAGCATTCAGTTCCATACGCCCCGCTAGCCCCGGCCACTAGCCTCGGCAAGTCAGACCGTCAGTACTGACGCAGCAATCCGACGAGTTTGCCCTGCACGGCAACACGGTCCGGACCGAAGATACGCGTCTCATAGGCGGGATTTGCAGCCTCGAGAGCAATGGACCCGCCCTTCTTGCGCAGGCGTTTGAGCGTTGCTTCTTCATCGTCCACCAGAGCCACGACGATCTCGCCGGCGTTCGCCGTGTCGGACTTGCGGATGATGACGGTGTCGCCATCCAGAATGCCGGCTTCGATCATCGAATCGCCTTTGACTTCCAGCGCGTAATGCTCACCGCCAGCCAACATGTCTGGCGGCACAACGATCTGGTGGCTTTCCTGCTGTATGGCGGAGATAGGCGTGCCCGCTGCAATGCGGCCCATAACAGGCAACTGAATGCCCGGATTGTCATTGTTGGCTGCAACTTCACTTGTGACCGGCGCCGGTTTCCCAAGGCCGCCTTCCACCACGCTTGGCGAGAACGGACGACCCCTGGCCAAGCTTTGCGCAGCGCCTTCCGGCAGTTTGATAATCTCCAGCGCTCTGGCGCGGTTTGGCATGCGCCGAATAAAGCCACGCTCTTCCAAAGCGGTGATCAGCCGATGGATGCCGGACTTGGACTTTAGGTCCAAAGCATCCTTCATCTCATCAAAGGATGGGGGAACACCGGCTTCCTTGAGGCGTTCATGGATGAACATGAGCAGTTCGTGCTGTTTGCGCGTAAGCATGGCGAATCCAATAAAAACAAATCAAGAACAACATACATGTTCTTGGCTTGTTCTGCAAATTTGCTGTCTACCACCAGATAAATTGGACAGGCGATCCGACCGGTAGAGCATCCTGATGCGCCGGCCTGCATAAGAGCGCGTTGGCTGCGGCGGCCACGTGCAGCAGCGAAGAGTCCTGTTTCTCGAAGGGCGTGACGTCCCAGCCCTGTTGATCATTCATTGTGACGTGACAGCGGGAATAGTCTTCGCGCTCGTCGTTGGGCCCGAGTGCTTTGGTCAGGCGGCCCCACATGCGTTCCTGCGTGTTTGGCAGGCCGAGGAAGGCGTGGATCAATGGCTCAACGAACAGCTTGGTGCAGACGAGGCTGGAAACCGGATTGCCCGGCAGGCCCAGCAGGCGGGTTTCGCCATGCGCCCCGAAAAGCCGTCCAACCATGAAGGGTTTTCCCGGCCGCATGGCGATGCGGTACAAGTCCAGCACACCACCCATCGCCGTGAAGACCGGTTTCACCAGGTCATGATCGCCTGCGGAAGCGCCACCCAATGTCAGCACAACGTCCGATTGTGCATCGATGGCCCGCTGGAAGGCTCGCTGAAGAGCCTGGCTCCTGTCTAGCGCAATGCCGAGATCCAATGCCTCGGCACCGGCGGCCTCTATCCGGGTGATGACGCCGGTGGCGTTGGATGAGATGATCTGATCGGGCCCGGGCAGGGTGCCGACGGGTACTAGTTCGTCGCCGGTAGAAATCACAGCAACGCGGGGCTTCCGCCGAACGTCAATGGTGTTGTGTCCGGCTGACGCAAGAAGAGACATTTGCTGGGCGTTGAGCTTCGTGCCACCAGCCACAATCATCTGGCCAATCTGGAAGTCCCCGCCGGATGGGCGAATGTACCGCCCCGGTGCTTCGGCTTTTGAGATGCGCGCCGTGTCCGCCAAGCGCTCAACATTCTCCTGGATCGCAATCGTATCTGCGTTGGGCGGAAGGGGGGCGCCTGTGAAAATGCGAACGCACGTCCCTGGGTCGAGCGGTTGACTGTAGCCGTGACCGGCCGCGCTTTCTCCCACAATGGCCAGTTCGGCACCCCTGCCATTGAGGTCTGCGCTTCGAAGTGCGTAGCCGTCCATGGCCGACGCGCTGAAAGGCGGTTGAGTGAGCTTGGCCGTCACATCTTCCGCCAGGACCCGGCCAGCCGCGCTGGCGAGATCTACGCGCTCGGTTGCCACGAGTTGAATGTCGCGCTGTGAGATCTCAAGCGCTTTCTGGACCGGCATGAGCGGTGGGCGGCTCAACGATCCTGCTCGACGGACCAGTCGCCGCTTTTGCCGCCCGACTTGGCAACAAGGGTAATCGCCCCAATGGTCATGTGCTTATCGATGGCTTTTGCCATGTCGTAGAGCGTCAGGCACGCCACAGATGCGCCGGTGAGCGCTTCCATCTCAACACCGGTCTGCCCCTTTAGGCGCGCCGTGCAGCGCACCTTCAGGCCGGGCAGATCGTCATCGGGTTCAATTTCAACAGAAACCTTTGACAGCGCGAGCGGGTGACAGAGCGGTATCAGATCAGACGTGCGTTTCGCCGCCATGATGCCCGCAATCCGCGCGGTGCCGATCACATCGCCCTTTTTGAGGTTACCCGCTTTGATGGCCTCCAATGTCTCAGGAGCCATGGTAATCTGGGCTGTGGCCGTCGCCTCTCGCGCGGTGTGCGCTTTCTCGCCGACATCCACCATGGATGCGGCTCCGCCGGAATCAAGGTGGGTCAGCCCGTCGGACATGGCTATGGGCTGTCCGTTAGGAGCGCCTGAGTTGCGGCAACCACGTCGGTCTGTCGCATGAGGCTTTCACCAACGAGGATAGTGCTGATGCCTGCGTGAGCCTTGAGATGCATGGCATCATTGTGGGTGAAGATTCCGCTCTCACCCACGAGCAGCACGTCATCGGGCACCATCGCAGCAAGGCGCGTTGAGGTTTCCAGATCAACTTCAAAGGTCTTGAGGTTGCGGTTGTTCACGCCGATGAACTTCGACCCGAGCGCGATGGCGCGTTCCACCTCTTCTTCGTCGTGCACTTCAACAAGGGCATCCATGCCCCAGCTCTCAGCCGATGCCACGAGTTCTGCTGCGCAAACATCATCGATGGCGGCCAGGATCACGAGAATGCAGTCTGCGTTCCAGGATCGTGCTTCGGCCACCTGATAGGTGTCATACATGAAGTCTTTGCGAAGTGCTGGCAGCGTGCAGGCTGCTCTTGCTTGGACTAAGAATGACGGGTCGCCCTGAAAACTTGGAGTATCGGTCAGAACTGACAGGCACGCAGCGCCTCCGGCCTCGTAGTCTTTGGCATGGGCTGGCGGATCAAAGTCTTCTCGGATGAGACCCTTTGACGGGCTGGCTTTCTTGATCTCGGCAATCAGGCCGAACTTGTCGGCAGCGCGCTTCGTTTCCAGAGCAGCCTTGAACGGCCGAACGCGGTCCGCGGCCTTCGCTGCCGCTTCGGTGTCTGCGGGTGAGCGGTTCGTTTTCGCAGCCGCAATTTCTTCGCGTTTGTAGTCGCCAATGCGTGAGAGAATGTCAGCCATTGGTCACGGCCACCAGTTTGGCAAGCGTTGTTTTGGCAGCGCCGCTGTCGATTGCCTCGGCTGCCACACGGACTCCATCCGCAAGATTCTCAGCTTTTTCCGAAATGACCATTGCGGCGCCGGCGTTCATCAGAACGATGTCGCGATAGGCGGAGGGTTCACCATTGAGAAGCGCTGTGAGCGCGGCGGCGTTGTGCTGTGGATCTCCGCCCTTCAGATCAGCCATGCGGGCAACAGGAAGTCCGGCGTCCTGCGGGTTGATCTCAAACTCAGTGACTTGAGAGCCGCGCACCTCAGCCACTTTGGTCGGACCAGTGGTTGTGATTTCGTCCAAGCCCGATCCGTGAACGACCCAGGCTCGCTGGCAGCCAAGTTCTGCCAACGCATCGGCAATAGGACGAACCCATTGAGGCGCGAACACGCCCAGCAATTGACGTGTCACGCCAGCTGGGTTGGAGAGGGGGCCAAGCAAGTTGAAGATCGTGCGCGTGCCCATCTCAACGCGTGTTGGCATCACAAAGCGCATGGCCGCGTGATGCTTCTGGGCAAACAGAAAACCAATGCCTGCTTCCATGATGGCGCGCTCGAGCACGGCTGGTTCAGCGTCCAGATTGATACCCAAGGCGGCCAATGTATCGGCTGTTCCGCTCTTGGAAGATGCCGCCCTGTTGCCATGTTTTGCTACTGGAACCCCGCAGGCAGCTGTCACCAATGCGGCTGCGGTGGATACGTTGTAGCTTCCGCTGCCGTCTCCGCCCGTGCCGACAATATCGATTGCGCACTCGGGAGCCCTGACGCGGGTCATCCGATCTCGCATGACCGAGACGGCCCCCGCGATCTCGGACGATGTTTCCCCCTTGACGCGCAGGCCCATGAGGAACGCCCCGATTTGCGAAGGCGTGGCCTCTGCTGACATGAGAAGCGAGAACGCGTCTGTCGCCTGCTGGCGTGTCAGGTGCTGCCCGTCGGCGAGCTGGGCAATAAAGGGTTTGAGGTCGGCCATGGATCAGTAGCGGTTAGAGTGCTGCACGGGCGCAAAGATCGCCTCAATGGACTGCTGGTTTACCTGGGGCTGCAGATCGGTCTGAAGGCGCTGAACCATCTGGGCGAACAGATCATCAGCGACGGTCTGTTCAATGCGCTCCGTGATTTCCGCCGACAATTCGTCGGCTTCTGACGCTTCGGCGGTTTCGGCCTTGAGCACCACCAAATGGCTGTCATCGGTGCCATTTGAGACAGAGACCAGCCCGGATGGGCCTTCAAACGCCGATATCAGCGCAGGTTCGGACAGGCCCGAATCCTGGCTGCGGCGCTGCACGCCCTCTGCAGTTTGAACTTCCAGTCCCAGAGGTCCGGCGAGATCTGCCAGATTTGCTCCGCGTTCGGCTCGACGGCGAAGGCCATCAGCGGTGGAGCGAAGCAGTTCCGTGGCGCGATCCGACTTCCAGTCGGCGAGAACTCGCTCCCGAACTTCATCGAGTGTGCGGTCGCGGGCTTCGGCAATTTCTGTCACTTGGTACCAGACATAACCTTCGGCGCCCGGATTGGTGTTTGTTCCTTCCAGGCGAATGGGATCGGTTTCGACACCAACTTCTGTCTCAAAGGTCGAGGTGAGCAGTTCCGGAGTCGTCGCCACAAGCTGGGCAGGGGATCCGTCCGCCTGTTCGCCATTCTGATCGAATGTAACTGTCATCAGTTCGAGATTTTGCTCCGCAGCGATCTCGGATAATGTTTGACCGTCGGCCCGGGCGTCTTCCACAGCATCGAACGTGCCGGTCAGCTGATCAGAGGCTTCAAAAACCGCCAGCTCTTCGCGCAGGACGCCTTGCACGGCCTCAAAGCTCTCAACCACTTCCGCGCGCGTCTCCTCGACCGCCAGAACGATGGATCCAAACATGCCGTCGAGAACTTCGCTGGTCGAACCGGAGGGCAGGCTGAACACGGTCTCGGCCAGATTTTGATCCGGGAACGTCTCGCGAGTGAAGCTGCCCAGATCGGTTGCCTGCTTGTCGAGCGCTTCGGCCAGTGCGTCCAGGTCTCCACCGTCTGCAAGGATGGTTTCGGCCTGCTCGATTTCCGCGCTGTCGAGAACAATCTGGCGGACAGTGCGTTCCGCAGGTTGGGTGAAACGTGACTTCACACGCTCATATTCTTCGCGCACGGCATCGTCCGAAATCGCGGCGCTGTCCGCGATATCGAGCGCCGTGATCTGAAGCGTTTCGACGGTCCGGTACTCAGGGGCGCGGTAGCCCACTTTGTTCAGTTCGAAATAGTCCGAGAGCACCTCGTCTGTGGGATCACCAATTTCGCCAACCAGTTCAGGTGTCAGAGTGATGTAGCTGACATTGCGCGTTTCGTTCTGATGCTGTGCCAGCGCTTCCAGAAAGGCATTGGGCGGCGTCACATCACCAATGGCACCGGCAACCAGTTGCTGGCGAACCGCTGCCGCCTTCTGCAGATCGACATAGTCATTGGGTGTGAGGCCAGCATTGAAAAGCGTCTGTTGGAAAATACGCGCGTTGAACGCGCCGGACGCGTCCTGAAATGCAGCATCTGCCGCGATGGTATCGGCCAGCCGGTCATCAGAAATGCCTAGGTTCATGCGCCGCGCTTGTTCTTCAAGAACCGCGCCCGTCACCAGTTGACCCACAACCTGCTCACCCACCCCAAAGGCGCGTGCTTCTTCATTGGTAAGGCGCCGACCAAAGCTCTGGGACGTCACCAGCACCTGCCGATCAAAGGCGAACCGATATTCGTCCACTCCAACTTTTGTATCGCCCACGGTGACAGCCGTGCTGGTTGCACCGGATGTTGCGTAATCGGCGATACCCCACAGGGCGAAGGAAGCGACCAGAAGGCCGATGAAGGCCTTGGCGACCCATGTTCCAAGGCTGGCACGAAGTGCTTCAAGCATGAATTTGGTCCTGTGATTCCCGCAAATGGCCGCCGCTCCTTGGGCGATATGCGGGCGGGTTGTATGTTGCTGTGCATCGTATAGAGCCACAAAGTGTCGATGCAAGCTGTTGACGAAACTGTGCAAGCGAAGCGGAGCGTTCACAAGATGACACCTGGTATCAAGCCTCTGGTCTGTGGCAACTGGAAGATGAACGGTCATCAGGCCGACAAAGCCAAGCTTTCCGAGATCAACCATGGCTATTCGCCCGATCTCGAAGCCGTGGTTGATCTGGCAATCTGCCCATCCTTCACGTTGATCGCCGGCTTTGCGGCAGGCAGTGCCAAGGTCGCGCTGGGTGCGCAGGATTGTCATGTGGCGGAAAGCGGCGCCCACACTGGCGACGTGTCTGCCGCAATGCTCGTTGATGCGGGCGCGCGCTTTGTGATCGTTGGGCATTCGGAGCGGCGCTCGGACCATGGCGAGGGCGATGCTCTCATCCGCCAGAAAACAGAAGCCGTTGTGGCTGCAGGGGCAACACCGATCGTCTGTGTTGGCGAAACCCAGAACGAGCGCGAGTCTGGAAACGCGATCTCGGTTGTTGAAGGCCAAGTCGCAGCGTCGCTGCCCGACGATGTTCCGGCTGATCTGGTGATCGCCTACGAGCCTGTCTGGGCCATCGGAACGGGACTGGTCCCATCGGCCCAGGATGTTGCAGAAATGCATGCTGCGATGAGGGCTGCACTGACGGACCGTTTTGGAACATTGGGAGACGGGTTTCGACTGCTTTATGGTGGCTCAGTGAAGCCAGGAAACGCGACTGAACTCATGGCGGTTGCCAATGTTGACGGTGCCTTGGTCGGTGGAGCTTCGCTGAAACCTGACGATTTCCTGGGCATTGCCAAAGCTTATCTCGAAATCAGCGGGTCTTGAGGATGGATTGTCATCTTGCAAGGCGGCGCACGGCTCTTTAGATAGCCCCAAGAGACGCGACGCCTGCTGGCGGTTGCTACTACCCCACGAATCGTTAGGCACCTCATGGAAACCGTCCTTCTTGTCGTCCACATTATGGTGGTCATCGCTCTTATCGTGATGGTGCTCTTGCAGCGGACCGAGGGCGGGGCCCTTGGTATTGGCGGTGGTGGCGGCGGCAACATGAAGTCTACGCGTCAGCCCGTGGACTTCATGACCAAGGTGACAACCGTTCTGGCGCTTTGCTTCTTTCTGACGTCGATTGGTATCGCGATCATCGCGCAGACCACCGACGACGCCAGCGACATTCTCGAACGCATCCAGACCAATACAGCTCCATCGAGCAGCGATGGCGGTGGCGGCGGTGTTCTTGATGCGCTGGACGGCGAACTGGCCCCGACTTCTCCGGCTGTGCCCGTTGAGCCTGCATCACCTTCGGTGCCCACTGGCAACTAGGTTTGCGACCTGACGTCTTGATTTTGGGCGACCCGCTGTGGTCGCCCTTTTTTATAGGCAGCTGTACCGCTTGGGCGCTTTCCTGTTGAGCAGGTCCTTCTGGCCGTTTTCGTTCTTCCAAATCCGTCTTTGATTCAGTAGGTCTTCAATCCCATGGCGCGATATATTTTTATCACTGGCGGTGTGGTTTCGTCTCTTGGCAAGGGCCTCGCATCTGCTGCATTGGGGGCACTCCTGCAGGCACGGGGATACAAGGTCAGGCTCCGCAAGCTTGACCCATATCTTAATGTCGATCCTGGCACGATGAGTCCCTATCAGCACGGCGAGTGCTTTGTGACCGACGACGGCGCGGAGACGGACCTCGATTTGGGGCACTATGAACGCTTCACAGGCCGACCCGCGACTCAGCACGACAACATAACGACAGGCCGGATCTATCAGGACATCATCGCCAAAGAGCGTCGAGGCGATTATCTGGGCGGAACTGTGCAGGTCATTCCGCACGTCACCAACGCCATCAAAGAGTTCGTTCGCGAGGGCAATGATGATGTCGATTTCGTGCTTTGCGAGATTGGCGGCACGGTCGGCGATATTGAGGGGCTGCCGTTCTTCGAATCGATCCGTCAGCTCGGCAATGATCTGCCGCGCGGTCAGTGCATCTATGTGCATCTCAGCTTCATGCCGTGGATTGCTGCAGCTGGCGAGTTGAAGACCAAACCGACTCAGCACTCCGTGAAAGAGCTAAGGTCCATCGGCATTCAGCCCGATATTCTGCTGGTGCGCGCTGATCGCGAGATCCCGGCCGAAGAGCGTCGAAAGCTCGCGCTGTTCTGTAACGTGCGGCCGAGCGCCGTCATTCAGGCGCTTGATGCCAAAAGTATCTATGACGTGCCTATGGCATACCATCAGGAAGGATTGGATCAGGAGGTCCTGGCTGCCTTCGGCATCGATCCGGCACCTGCGCCGCGCATGGACGTCTGGGAAGACATATCGAAGCGACTGGCCAACCCCGAAGGCGAGGTGACCATTGCCATTGTGGGCAAGTACACAGTGCTGAAAGATGCCTACAAGTCTCTTATCGAGGCGCTGGTCCACGGGGGGCTGGCCAATGGCGTGAAGGTCAATCTGGAGTGGTTTGAATCCGAAACCTTCGAGAAGGAAGACCCGGCACCGGCGCTGCAGAATGTCCACGCGATTCTGGTGCCCGGTGGCTTTGGCGAACGTGGTGCCGAAGGCAAGATTGCCGCAGCAACCTATGCTCGAGAGAACAGGATACCCTTCTTCGGTATCTGCTATGGGATGCAGATGGCTGTTCTGGATGCCGCTCGCAATCTGGCGGGGATCGCAGACGCATCATCCAGTGAGTTTGGGGAGGGCGGTTCACCGGTCGTTGGCTTGATGACGGAGTGGCTGCGCGGCAATCAGTTGGAAAAGCGCGAAGCAGCCGGCGATCTGGGCGGAACCATGCGCCTGGGCGCTTATCCGCATCCGCTGGCCGAAGACAGCCACATCGCCGAAATCTACGGCGATACCAACGTCTCGGAGCGTCATCGCCACCGGTATGAAGTGAATGTGGAGTACAAGGGTCAACTGGAGGAAGCCGGTTTGGTTTTCTCCGGCATGAGCCCCGACGGTCTGCTGCCGGAAACCATTGAGTACGCGCGGGACGTCCATCCCTGGTTTATCGGTGTCCAATATCACCCGGAGTTGAAGTCACGCCCCTTTGAACCTCACCCCTTGTTCGCCAGCTTTGTAAAGGCGGCCAAGGAACAGTCGCGGCTGGTTTAGGAGTTCGTGATGGTGCGGTTGGCGCTTTTCATAGTCGTTTTGATTGGCGTTGCCTTCTTCTTATGGCGTGCTGCGCGGCGGCCCGGGGAGGGTGACGGGCCCGTCGATTTTGCCGCCAATCTGAGAGAAGACGCCCAAAAGCTGCTCGAGCGTATCGGTAGCCTTCTGCCTTACATTTTGCTCGCGGCCCTGTTTGTTGCAGCCTATTTCTTCTTCACGAACGCCAACTTCTTTTGAGCCGTTCCTTTGATCATGTGGTGCTGCCGGTTGCTGACTTGGTCGTGGCAAGGCAGCGCTATGAAGCGCTTGGTTTCACGGTTGCGCCGGACGGCATCCACCCTTTCGGCACGGCCAATTGTTGCATCTTTCTGCGGCGCGGAGGTTTTCTAGAGCCGTTGGCGCTGCACGACGCTGCGCGTCGCGACGCAACCCTTTGGTCAGGCGACAATGCTGCCTTCGTTGATGGGCACAGGCGCTACGTGGAGGCCGTCGGTGCTGAAGGATTTTCGCATCTCGTCTTTCGTTCGCTCGACGCTCGCTCTGACCGAGAACATTTTCAAGCGCAAAACATCTTCTGTGGTCGCACGCAGTTCAAGCGCATCGCAGCCAATGATGCAGGAGAAAGCCAGGAGGTTAGCTTTGACCTGACTTTCGCAACCGACACCCGGTCGCCGGATGCAGGTTTCTTCACTTGCCAAAGCCTCACCCCCTTGGGGATCGACTTCTCCGAGCTCAGAACACATCGAAACGCGGTTGCAGGTCTGTCAGCCGTTCATACTGTTGCGTTGGATCCCGGGAGCCATGGACAGTTTCTGGAAGCACTGACCGACCAGCTAGCCTCTACCACTCAGCACAGCCTGGCATTTGACCTCGGTCCGGTGCAGTGGCCGGCTCATTGGACTGTTCAAACCCCCAAGGCACTTGCAGATTATCTGGGTGCTGATGCTGCGATATTCCGGCCCCTTTCTGAAGGCCTTCAGCATATGGCGCTGAGCTTCGCGTCAACCGATTTCAACGTGACCTTAGAAGCGTTGGCAGAAGCCGATATCCCCGCGCAAACTCTTGCGGATCGGATTGTTGTGCCGCCCGGTCCGGGGCAGGGCTATTGGATGGTGTTCGAACCGGACGGCTGAGCGGTTTTATTGAGTGGTGGTTGTGTCGTCCGCCGCTGGTGGCGTGCCTGTCTGGTCGGTGTTGGTGCCCTCCGAATCACAGGCTGACAGAGACACGCTGGCGATTCCAAGCATCAGGATCGTCGCGATGGTAACCAGCCACCGGACCTTCGGGCTTCCTTGCAGATCGTCGTCAACGGGTTTTGCTGCAAACTGATCGTTGATGGATTGGGTGGAATTTCGTTCGAACATGGATGTCGTCCTTCCTGAGGGTTAGCGGAGACATCGTTTCGTGCCCCAAGGGCGCAAATCAGGCATGGCTTTGCAACTTTCATTGCACCGTCATTTGTGATCGTGATCTTCCCGGCTTATGAGGCCCCCAAAACACCTTTCCAATGAGGAACTCAGCATGACCGTTATCGTCGACATCACAGGCCGCGAAATTCTCGACAGCCGCGGCAACCCGACCGTGGAAGTGGATGTCACGCTTGAAGACGGATCGATGGGCCGGGCTGCTGTTCCATCAGGCGCATCGACCGGTGCGCATGAAGCGGTTGAGCTGCGCGATGGAGGCAATCGCTATCTTGGAAAAGGCGTTGAAAAAGCCGTTGCCGCCGTCAATGGCGAGATCGCCGACGAAGTGGTTGGCTTTGATGCTGAAGACCAGCGTCTGATCGACATGTCGATGATCGAACTTGATGGCACTGAGAACAAGGGGCGGATCGGCGCGAACTCGATACTGGGTGTCTCGCTGGCAACTGCAAAGGCGGCTGCTGAAGCCGCTGGTCTGCCGCTCTTTGCCTATCTTGGTGGGCCCAACGCCCATATGCTGCCCGTGCCGATGATGAACATCATCAATGGCGGCGAACACGCAGACAACCCCATCGACTTCCAGGAATTCATGATTGCGCCGGTTGGCGCATCAGACATTCGTGAAGCCGTACGCATGGGTGCTGAAGTTTTTCACACTCTCAAGAAGCGCCTGAGCAAGGCCGGCCACAACACCAATGTCGGCGACGAAGGCGGTTTTGCGCCCAACCTGGAGACCGCTGAGGCCGCTTTGGACTTCATCATGCAGTCCATCGAAGAGGCTGGCTACAAGCCCGGTGACGACATGCAGATCGCATTGGATTGCGCTGCCACCGAGTTCTTCGACGGCACCAACTATGTCTACAAGGGCGAGGGCGTCACCCGGAACGCGCAGGAGCAGGCTGAGTATCTCGCCAAGCTTTCCGCCGATTACCCGATCTACTCGATTGAAGACGGCCTCGCCGAAGATGACTGGAACGCGTGGAAGATCACAACGGACCTTATCGGTGACAAAGTGCAACTGGTGGGCGACGATCTGTTCGTCACCAACACCAAGCGTCTGGCCGATGGCATCAGTCAGGGCGTCGGCAACTCGATCCTCGTCAAAGTGAATCAGATCGGTTCGTTGACCGAAACGCTTGAGGCCGTCGATATGGCTCATCGCGCCGGTTACACTGCCGTGATGTCTCATCGGTCTGGCGAAACGGAAGACTCCACCATTGCCGATCTCGCCGTTGCCACCAATTGCGGGCAGATCAAGACCGGCTCGCTGGCGCGGTCGGACCGGCTGGCGAAGTACAATCAGTTGATCCGGATTGAAGAAATGCTCGGACCGCAAGCTGACTATGCGGGGCGGGGCGTTGTCAAAGCCTAGCGGAGTCGCGTTCCAAACCTGCGCGTCCCTAACAGCAACTGTGTTTGCCATTCTGGCTGCATCCCTGTGGGGAGCACCCGGGCTTGTCGCGACGCTTCTTGGCACTGAAGATGGAGCAGCGGCTCAAGTGATCATGGGCCGTGCCGGGGTTCTGTTTGCTGCGTTCGCCAGCTTGCTGTGGGCGTCGCGGAATGAGCCGCCATCTTATCTCAGAACCCAGCTGGCATTCGCAATCGTGCTGGCAATGCTTGGCCTCGTCCTGTTTGGACTGATTGAACTGTTTGCCCAGCGGGTCGGGCCGGGCATTACTTTCGCGATGGCAGTCGAAATTCTGATCGCGGGTCTTTTCTTGCCGCATGCGAAGCATGACGCGACCGGTGCCGGCGGTGACGAAGGGAAGGTTTAGCTTTCCATTAACCAAGCCTGTTGAGCGCGCTTTAAGCCTGTTCGCGCATAGTGGTGCCGCAACGACAGGATGTCTAACCGAATGCTCGCCACCCGTCAGAAACGCCGCACCCGCCTGCGCTACTTCATCGTGCCCGTGCTCAGTGTTGGTTGCCTGAGCTACTTTGCCCATCACGCCTATGAGGGAACCTATGGACTGCGCTCTAGCGAAGCACTGTCTGAGCGTGCCCTGCAGCTGAAAACCGAGCTGGCCGAGCTTTCGTCCAAGCGGGAACGGCTGGAATGGCAGGTCAAGCTGCTGGAAGACGGCTCCATTGAACGTGACATGATTGATGAGCGGGCGCGCGCAGTTTTAGGTGTTGCTGGCCCGCGGGATGTCCTGATTCTGCGCTGACTTCAAATACAGTTCAAATTATATTATTTATTTATAATCAGATATTTGATGTGATTTTAGTATCACTTGTGGCGTACTGTTCTCGCGTGTAAGCTGTCTTGGAATGTCCCGAGCGAGGTTTTCGATGGCCGCTGCCCCCAAAACGAAGTCACGCGCCCGAAGCGCAAAAGCCGCCAAGGCTGAATTCACCAAAGATCAGGAACTGCACGCGTATCGCGAAATGTTGCTGATCCGCCGCTTTGAGGAGAAGGCCGGCCAGCTCTACGGCATGGGTTTCATTGGCGGCTTCTGCCATCTCTACATCGGTCAGGAGGCTGTGGTCATCGGCATGCAGATGGCGATGAAAGAAGGCGATCAGGTCATCACCGGCTATCGCGATCACGGGCATATGCTGGCCGTTGGTATGGAGTCGAAAGGCGTCATGGCCGAACTGACCGGGCGCCAGGGCGGCTACAGCCGCGGCAAGGGCGGCTCGATGCACATGTTCTCCAAGGAAAAGCACTTTTATGGTGGCCACGGCATTGTGGGTGGCCAGGTGAGCCTGGGTACAGGCATCGCATTCGCTAACAAATATCGCGGCAACGATTCGGTCTGCATGTCTTATTTCGGCGACGGTGCGGCCAATCAGGGTCAGGTCTATGAGAGCTTCAACATGGCGGCGCTGTGGGATCTGCCGGTCGTCTACATCGTCGAGAACAACCGTTACGCGATGGGTACATCGACGACCCGCTCCGCCGCTCAGAACGACTTCTCGAAGCGTGGTGACAGCTTTGGCATTCCTGGCCATCAGGTCGATGGCATGGATGTGCGCGCCGTAAAGGCTGCCGGCGAGATGGCGCTGGAGCACGCGCGGTCTGGCAAAGGACCGATCATTCTCGAAATGCTGACCTATCGCTATCGCGGCCACTCCATGAGTGACCCGGCCAAGTACCGCACCAAAGATGAAGTTCAGAAAATGCGCGCCGAGAGCGATCCGATTGAGCAAGTGAAGCAGCGCGTCATTGAAGCCGGTTGGGCAACGGAAGAAGACCTCAAGGCCATCGACAAGGATGTTCGCGCCATCGTGTCGGAAGCGGCGGACTTTGCGCAGAACGATCCCGAACCCGATCCGAAAGAGCTTTGGACCGATATTCTGCTGCCAGTTGGCGTGGACGCGTCTGAAATCGGCGCAAATGATCAGGTGGAGGCTTAATCATGGCTGTGGATATTTTGATGCCAGCGCTGAGCCCGACCATGGAGGAGGGCACTCTCGCCAAATGGCTGAAAGCCGAAGGCGACACCGTTTCGTCCGGCGACGTGATCGCCGAAATTGAAACTGACAAAGCTACCATGGAAGTTGAGGCGGTTGACGAAGGCACCATAGCCAAGATCGTCGTCGCAGAGGGCACCGAGAACGTGAAGGTGAACTCCGTCATCGCCGTTTTGGCTCAAGAAGGTGAAGACGCCTCCGCCGCCGCTGCGAAAGCTGGGTCCAATGGCGGTGATGGAGCCGCGCAAGCCCAGTCAGCCGCAGCCGAGCCTGCCAGTCAGCAGCCGGAAGCAACACCAGCGCCCGCCGCTGTTGCTGTGGCCGAAGCACAGCCCCTTCCCAATGATCCGGACATTCCCGAAGGCACGGAAATGGTGGAAACCACCGTTCGTGAAGCCCTCCGCGATGCCATGGCCGAAGAAATGCGCGCCGATGGCGACGTGTTTGTGATGGGCGAGGAAGTCGGCGAGTATCAGGGCGCCTACAAAGTCACTCAGGGCCTGCTCGATGAGGTCGGCGCGCAGCGCGTGGTGGATACGCCTATCACCGAGCATGGTTTTGCGGGTATTGGCGTTGCTGCGGCCATGTCAGGGCTCAACCCCATCGTGGAGTTCATGACCTTCAACTTCGCCATGCAGGCGATTGACCACCTCATCAACTCCGCCGCCAAGACACTCTACATGTCTGGCGGCCAGATGGGCGCTCCCATGGTTTTCCGCGGCCCCAATGGCGCTGCTGCCCGCGTGGGCGCGCAGCACAGCCAGTGCTATGCCGCCTGGTACAGCCACGTACCCGGCCTTAAGGTTGTGATGCCGTACACAGCGGCAGACGCCAAAGGCCTTCTGAAGAGCGCCATTCGCGACCCCAATCCGGTGATTTTTCTCGAAAATGAGATCCTCTATGGCCAGCACTTCGAAGTGCCGAAGCTGGATGATTTCACCCTGCCGATCGGCAAGGCACGCATCCATAAGGCCGGCTCTGACTGTACGCTGGTCTCCTTTGGCATCGGCATGACCTACGCCATCAAGGCTGCGGAAGAACTGGCGGGCAAGGGCATTGACTGCGAGATCATCGATCTGCGGACGCTTCGCCCAATCGACATGCAAACGGTTCTGACTTCGGTGATGAAAACCGGCCGCTGCGTGACGGTGGAAGAGGGCTTCCCGCAGAACAGCGTTGGCTCGTGGGTTGGCAGCCAGATCATGCAGCAGGCGTTTGACTATCTGGACGCGCCGGTGATCTCGATTGCAGGCAAGGACGTGCCGATGCCTTATGCGGCCAATCTTGAAAAGCTTGCACTGCCGAACATCGACGAGGTCGTACAGGCCGTCCACTCTGTCACTTACACTTCCGGCACAAAGGGCTGAGGAGCGCGGACATGGCCATCAACATCACAATGCCCGCCCTGAGCCCGACTATGGAAGAGGGAACACTTGCCAAATGGCTGGTGCAGGAAGGCGACAACGTCGGCCCCGGCGACATCATCGCTGAAATCGAGACCGACAAGGCCACCATGGAAGTGGAGGCCGTGGACGAAGGCACGATTGCCAAAATTCTCGTCGAAGGCGGCACCGAAGGCGTGAAGGTCAATGCCGTCATCGCCGTGCTCGCCGAAGACGGCGAAAGCGTTGATGCGGTTGACGCTGCGCCTGCTGCAGACAACGAGGCGTCCGAAGTCGCGCCCGCCGCCGACGCGGCCCCGATGCCCGCAACCAAAGGCCTGGCTAAAACAGCGGTGCCAGCCAAGGGCGATGCTGAGGCCGGGCCCGTTCCGCGCAAAGATGGCGAGCGGGTGTTCTCATCACCTCTGGCAAGGCGCGTGGCCAATCAAAATGGCATTGATCTCGCCTCGGTTGCTGGCTCTGGCCCGCGCGGCCGCGTTGTGCTGGCCGATGTGGAGGCGGCGATGGCTGCCGGCGGTGCGTCAAGTGCTGCTGAAGCCACTTCAGCGCCGCAAGCCCAGGTGCCAACGGAGTTTGGCAACGGCGCGATGGCGGCTGGTCCGTCCGACGATGCTGTTCGCAAAATGTTTGCGGACGGATCGTTTGAAGAGAAGAAGCATGACGGCATGCGACGCACCATTGCGTCCCGCCTCACGGAAAGCTCTCAGACCGTTCCAAGCTACACCGTCAATATGGCCTGCCGTCTGGATGCGCTGCTCAAGTTGCGCAGCCAGATCAATGCCGGAGCGCCTGAGACGGATGGCAAGCCCGCCTTCAAGATCTCCGTCAACGATTTCATTGTGAAGGCGTTGGCTCTGGCTCTGCAGGACGTGCCGATGGCCAACGCGTCCTGGACCTCCACAGCGCGGCTCATGCACACATCTTCTGATGTGGGCGTTGCAGTTGCCGTAGATGATGGTCTGTTCACGCCCATCGTGCGCAGCGCTGAGACTAAGACGCTCCGCGCCATTTCGGCTGAAGTCAAAGACATGGCCAAGCGTGCTCGCGACGGCAAGCTTAAGCCGGCGGAATATACAGGCGGCTCTACTTCAGTTTCGAATCTGGGCATGTTCGGCGTCACGGGCTTCACTTCGATCATCAATCCGCCCCAGGCATCCATCGTGTCGATTGGTGCAGGCATCAAGCAGCCCGTGGTGGATGAGAATGGTGCGTTGGCCGTCGGAACGGTGATGAACGCGACGTTCGCCTTTGATCACCGGGTGATTGACGGTGCGCTCGGTGCCGAACTGGCAGTGGCGTTCAAGGGCTACATCGAAAACCCGATGACCATGCTGGTTTAGGTGGGCTTGCGCGTGCATCGGCATCTCGCATCCCTGCTGACATTGTGTCTCTCGGCCATGCTGTTCGGCGGGGCCGTGGCGCAGGCTCAGAACGGGCTTTCTGCCGAAGATCAGGCCGCTCTGGACCG
>JBCBXA010000055.1:0-17599 GCA_039816825.1 Pseudomonadota bacterium
CGGTAGCTCGTCAGGCTCATAACCTGAAGGTCGCAGGTTCAAATCCTGCCCCCGCAACCATCGCCGCTTGTGGCTCGACATCACCACCAGATTGAATTGGTAAGTCGCGGCGGCTGTCGGCTCCCGCAACCATCGCCACTTGTGGCATCTCATCATCTCCTGATCCGGCAGATGTTTTATCCCTATCGTCGGTGACAGGCCGCGCATCCCTTAGTGTATGGTCGATTGTTCGACGGTCTTTCGCCGTTGCAATAGTCAGTATCCCAGCCAGGTCACCGACAAGATCGACAACCAGTCGCTCGCCGTCCTCGCTTGGGGTCAAGACCACCTTCTCGATCATTGAGCGCAGAATGTTCCGTGCCTCTGGTCTGGCTTCCTTTTCATTCAGTGTCTCGATCAGCCGCTCAATTTCCTGCTGATACCGATCGGCCATCTTGGGATGGAAGATAACTTTCTCTTCCCGGCTGTTTGCCAGTAGCTCTTTCAGTTCTGTCATTCGGTTATGGACGCGGACAGCCTGATCCTTGATCAGCTCCGGCGGAACACCGCCGGAAATCGATTGGATGATTGATTGGCGTTCTTTCTCCAGCCCGTTCAGTTCGCGATTGTATCTCTCGCGGCTCTGATTGTGCTGTCGGTTCAAAAGATTGAGCTGATCATTGTAGGCCCGACAAAACTCCGCCGTGAGGTCACTATTCATCAAGTGCTCCCGGATGGCACCGATCACCTGCTCTTCCAGATCAACGCGTATGATTGTCTTGCGGTTGTCGCAGGTTCCTTTGTTCTTGGCGGTGGAACAAGCGAGGTGGGTTTTGTTGTGCATGGCATATCCACCGCCGCAGCACCCACATTTGACCATATGTGACAGGAGATAAACCGGGCGGTTCTTCTTATGCAGTGGCACTTCACGCTTGTTGTAGTTGCCCTGTTTCTCCTTGGCAGCATCCCATAGCTCTTGAGGAATGATGCGGAAATCCGGGACTGCCTTGATGACCCACTCTTCTCTAGGGTTCATGCGGGAAACGCGCTTCCCGGTATCGGGGTTTTTGCGAAAGGTTTGCCGGTTCCAGACCAAGCGGCCAATGTAGAGCTCATTATTCAGAATGCCGTTGCCACGTTGACGGTTGCCGTAAATCGTACTGGGGCCCCACTCACCACCGCTGGGCGATGGAACCTTCCTGCGGTTCAGGTCTTTGGCCATGGCGGCCGGGGAAACGCCGAGAACATACTGTTCAAATATCCAGCGGACGATCTCGGCCTTTACTTCGTTGATCGACCGTCGGCCACGATCAACCAGCCCATCGGGCCCTAGCTCCCGAACAACGTCGTAGCCATATGAGTTTCCGCCGCCCACCCGTCCCTGATCAATCCGGCCACGGAGCCCGCGCCGTGTCTTTCTTGCAAGATCCTTCAGGAAGAGCTCGTTCATCGTGCCTTTCAGGCCGATATGCAGAGGCGTGATGTCACCCTCAGTAACGGTGAACACCGTCACGTCTGCAAAGTGCATCCTCTTGTAAAAACCGGCAGTGTCTTCCTGGTCTCGCGAGAATCGATCGAGCGCCTCACCCAGCACAACATCAAACAAACCGTTGCCAGCATCACTCATCAATTTCTGATGCCAGGTCGGTGGAGCGATGATCCAGAAATGGCCTCATCGGAGTATTCTGCCACCACTTGCCAATCGTGCTTTTTGGCCTCTTCCTTGCAGAGCCTTAGTTGGTCCTGGGTGGACATGGGGTTCTGCATGTCCGTTGAATGTCGTCCATAGATGGCTACACGCATCGATCAGTTGTTTCCTTTCTGAAGCTGTTGGTCCGTTTCCCTTTCAATCTTCAACTGAAGAGCATGGTCTCTGGTCGCGGCACTTTTTGCCAGCAGACGCACCAATGCCCGAAACCGATCGTCGGCAAGGTATTGCCTCTTGGCGGCTGTTTTCAGTTTTGTTTTATCATGCTCAAGCATTTCTCCTTTGTCAGTCAACATCATTTTCTCCATTACAAGTTCATCTTTCGGCTCCTCTTTATTGAGAGAACATATAGTGAACAAATAACATATATGTTCGAGTAAACGCAAAGTTTTTCTCAAGGAAAATCTATGCATTTCCGTAAGATGGAGCTGTGTTTATTCTAGGCATCGCGAATCGGCCTGTCGCAGGGATTACGATGGGAGAGAATGGGATTTTCGGGGAATCGAGCTCATGTTCTTCTGGCAGGAAGCCACAAAGGAGCAGTGCCAGACGTTCTACGGCTACGTGAAAAGCTATGTCGAAAACAGAGCCCTTAACTGGCAGACATTCCTCGATCACATCTATGCGGAGACCGCAGGCAGCACCGGTACTGAAAGGCCGCAAGCTACCAAAAGCGATCGACACAGTTTCTCGAAAGGGGAACTCAGCCGGATCAAAGTGAATTTAATCTGGCAGTGGTTCGAACGGAATGAATGGGGTTACGCAGCTAGGATCGAGCGTGCCGTGGATATGCCACATCCGCTGTTGAGGACCGAGGTCATTCCGTTCCGGGATATGATCCGTATTGAACGCGAAAAGAAGCGAGCTCGGCGAAGAGAGGCAAATTGGGAGAGGCTGATCGACAACAAAGGACAGTTTGGTGCAGTCGATATCATCGTTAGCAAGCCCTCATCTCAACCAATCCCAGAGTTGGCTCCACCGCCTGAGATTCCAGAATTCTTGAAAGCTGAAACTAAAAAACCAAAGCAGTCACTTACACCTGAGCAAATCCGGGGTATCCTTGACTCAGTGGGTGATGGTGAAGAGCAGCAATCGGTTGCACCACCCGACAGAAACCCAAAATCAACAGTGACACCGAGGCGGGGTGACGAGTTTCATTTTGTCTTTGGCGAGTCAACGTCGGGACCAGTAATGGCTCTCCAGAGGGTTGCACGACGAAACTGGGAGCTGTTGCCAGTTTCAGGATACGATGCCTATCTTGACCACTCTCTTCCTTTCTCTGTCCTTCCACATGATGAACAAGGAGCGCCGTCACCGCTGGTCGAAAGTCAGAGCGTTGGGATGCACAATTTTGTCTTTGTTTTTGCTCCACTCGAGGTTCTCATGAACGTCATTGAGGAAACGAACAGCAGCGGTATTGTGGAGACTTCTTTGCTCGATCGTATGGCCTCATGGATGCATGAGGCGCCGGATCAGTGGAGACTGTTGCGCCTCAATGTGATCTTCACGCTTTAGAACTGAGTCATGAGATCGGGATGCTTCGCATCTTCCGCAAGATGTGTGCGGTAGTACCACCGCACCACTTGGCAAGGGGAACCCGCTGCGCGTTCCCCGTTGCATCCCCTCCGGCCTAATGGCGGGTCATGGGCATCGAACCCAAAACCACGCAATGCAATCGTATCGCCGATTGATCCCTCGGAGCGCTCAGCCGCTGCACGGCTGTCACCGTCCGGCCAAACAGGCCGAATGAGGAGTGCCCACTACCCAAGCCCTAGGGTCAGCGTTAGGCCGTAAGGTCACGTTTGATGTCCGCGCTCACCTCCAATTCGCGCTGGCAAAACGTGTATCCACTGGCTACACTTATTCGATGACAATGAAAGACGCAGGCCTTCGCATTCGAATCGACCGGAATCTCCGCGAGAGGTTCCTGCAAGTCTGCCGTGCGCAAGACAAACCCGCCGCCCAGGTCATTCGAGAATTCATGCGGAGTTATATTCAAACGCATGATCCGGCAAATGACCTTCAATCGGAAGGTAAGCCGCACAATAGACTTGGGGGCAAAAAATGTCGCGACTGACCGATCTGATTGCGCAAGCGAAAGCCAAAGATCCGTCTCTTGGGCAGGAGCTGGAACGGGAATTCCAGGTCCTTTCCGCTCGGCGTTCATTCGGGCTCAACTTCGAGCGTCACCGCCCTGAAAGTGTCGAGCTGCCGGGCCGTCCCGTGCGCAAAGGCGACAAGGTGCGAGTCCTGCCACCGCGTGGGGAGACCATAAAGGGCGACCAGCGTCTTTGGCGGGTACGGAGCCTTTTCGGGAAGGGTGCAGAGCGTCAGGCCAATGTCGAGCTAATCGGCGCAGAAGAGCCGGAAACGCAAAAGGTGCCTGTTGTCGACCTAGTGGTGGTCGCGGAGTTTCGCGATTACATCTATCCCGGCCTTGTGAGTACAGGAAAGGTCGAGCGTAGGGACAACAAGCCCTTTCACACCGTGATCAATGGCGAAAACTTTCACGCTCTGGAGGCTCTGACATTCACGCATCGCGGAAAGATCGATGCGATTTACATCGACCCCCCTTACAACACCGGGGCGAAGGATTGGAAGTACAACAATGATTACGTTGAGGCAGAAGACCTGTACAGGCACTCTAAGTGGCTAGCATTTATGGAGCGTCGCCTAAAGGTTGCAAAAGAGCTTCTCAACGCTTCTAAAGCCTGCCTCATTATCAGCATAGATGAAAAGGAATACTTGCGACTTGGGTTGCTCCTCGAGCAAACATTTCCCGATGCAGACGTCGTGATGATTACGAGCGTGATAAGCGCAAAAGGTGCGGTTCGCCCGGGACGCTTTTCGCGCGTTGAGGAACATATCTTTTTTGTATTTTTTGGCCATTCCACCGTGCAGTGGTGGAACAGCAATATGCTTCCCACTGGAAAGGATGATGACAAGAAGAGTTCCCACAAGGAACTCGCGCCCATTGAGTGGCTCCTTCTCAGAAGACGAGAGCCAACCAGCATACGTGCAGCGCGACCAAATCAGTTCTATCCGATATTTGTATCCACCGTGGATGGCAGAATTCACTCAATCGGCGATGCGATCACGCCAGATGTAGACCGCAATTCCATAACAGCTCCCGAGGGGGCAATTGCTATATGGCCACTCAAACCCGATGGCACTGAAATGCTGTGGGGTCTTACACCGGATGTTTTAAGGCGCAATTTGGAAGAAGGGTACGTGCGGGTAAACAATTGGAAGCCTGAGAAGCTGACCGGCTCAGTGCAATACCTTCAAACAGGCGTGATAAAGCGAATACGTTCTGGTGAGATTGAAATCACTGGCTATGCCTCCGACGGTTCAGTTCAGGGGCATGTCGCAAAAGGGGCCAGTCTTGGTACGTCTCCGAAACGTGTTTGGAATATGCGTTCGCACAACGCAGAGACCGGCGGAACAAACATGCTTTCCGCCCTTCTTCCAGGAAGAAGGTTTCCATTTCCAAAGTCTCTCTACGCTGTTGAAGACGCGTTGCGTTTCATCGTTTCTGACAATCCAAACGCAACACTCTTAGATTTTTTCAGCGGCTCTGGAACGACTGCGCAGGCGGTAATGCGTTTGAACCGTCAGGACGGTGGCTTCCGTCAGTGTATTTCGATAACCAACAACGAAGTGGCTGCCGAAGAGCAGTCAGCGTTACGTAGAGCTGGCCTCCGTCCCGGCGATCCGGATTGGGAGCAATGGGGTATCTGCGATCACATCACTAAGCCCCGTATCGCCGCTGCAATCTTAGGTGAGACGCCAGAGGGTGACCCCATCAAGGGCGAATACAAGTTCACAGATGAATTCCCCATGGCCGAAGGCTTTGAGGAAAACGCAGAGTTCTTCACCCTCACCTATGAAACGCCGGTTGCGATCAGTCACAATCGCGCATTCGCCCGAATTGCACCAATGTTGTGGATGCGGGCAGGCAGCGAAGGTAGGCGGATTGACGCAATCCCCGCTGGCGGGTGGGAAGTCGCGGACACCTACGGCCTCCTTACAGACTTGGACAAGGCAAGCGTCTTTTGCAAAGCGGTGGAAGATGTGGGCACCATTCGAATTGCTTACATTGTTACGGATGACGACCGGCGCTTCCAGGCCGTGACGCGCCATCTGCCTGATGCCGTCGAGCCGGTCCGGCTTTACGAGTCGTACCTAACCAATTTCCGATTTTCGATGGGGCGTTGAGTCATGAAGTTCACGCTCAAAGATTATCAGGATGAGGCCGTCAAAGAGGTTCTGGATCGACTGAAGAAAGCCCGCAAACGTTGGCACGAAGACCGCGATAAGCATGCTTTCTCACTTACAGCGACGACCGGCGCGGGCAAGACCGTCATGGCGGCGGCAGTCTTCGAATCCCTGTTCTATGGCAATGATGATTACGACTTCGAGGCCGATCCCGGAGCGGTGGTGATCTGGTTCAGCGACGATCCATCGCTGAACGAACAGTCCCGCTGGCGGCTTCAGGAAGCATCAGACAAACTTACCATCTCCAATCTGGTGACGGTCGGAAACAGCTTCGCAAGAGAGAAGTTCCAGCCGGGCAAAATCTATTTTTTGAACACGCAGAAGCTTTCCAAGAACAGCCTCCTAGTGCGTGGCCATGACCAAGACGATCAGGCGCAGGAAACGGTTGATGGGCAACGCATCATGCCGGACATGCGATCTCACACGATTTGGGACACGATCCAGAATACTGTCGAGGACCCCGACCTTACCCTTTACTTGATCCTCGATGAGGCCCATCGCGGCATGAAAGAGGGTGGGCGGTCCAACGGTGACGGCAAGCCGACGATCGTCAAGCAGCTCATCAACGGTTCCGGAGCAGTACCTGGTATTCCGATTGTTTGGGGTATCTCCGCGACCGTTCAACGGTTCAACGATGCTGTTGCTGGGATGCAGGACCGGGGCACGCTGCCAAACGTCATCGTCGATGCAAAGAAAGTGCAGGATTCCGGACTTCTGAAGGATACGATCAACCTCGATGTCCCCGACGAGACCGGCGACTTTTCAACCGTGCTTCTGCGGCGCGGCACGGCCAAGTTAAGTGAAACCTCGAGCGCCTGGGCGGAATACGCCAACCAGCAGGACGACGCGGATACCGTTCTGCCGCTTATGGTGTTGCAGGTGCCAAACTCCCCGGACCATAACGAAATTGGCCTGTGGCTCGACACAGTTTTCGAGCAATGGCCGGCACTTCCGCAAGACGCCATCGCGAACGTCTTCGGCGAACACAAGACCGAGACGTTTGGCAGACACACGGCCCCCTACATCGCGCCGGAGCGCGTGCAAGAATCCGAGTGGGTGCGCATTCTGATAGCAAAGGACGCCATCAGCACAGGTTGGGACTGTCCGCGCGCAGAAGTGATGGTCTCTTTTAGGGCGGCTTCCGACAAGACCCACATCACCCAGTTACTTGGACGCATGGTCCGAACGCCTTTGGCACGGCGCATTCCCGGTAACGACAGGCTGAACGCGGTCGATTGCCTGCTTCCGCATTTCGACAAGAAATCGGTGGAGGCCGTTGTGACTGCGCTGATGTCAGGCGGTGAGGCTGGGGACGAGCTGCCCGGTCGGCGTGTGCTTATTAATCCGCATGAAATGAAGCCAAATCCTGCAATCCCTGAGGACGTTTGGCAAAAGCTGCTTTCCTTACCGTCGCAGACCTTGCCCAAACGGCAGGCCCGGCCAGTTAAACGGCTCACGGCCCTGGCACACGAACTGGCAGTCGATGGGCTTCTACCCGATGCCGGGAAGAAGGCTCACGCCGAGATGCACAAGGTTCTCGACGGTACTCAGGTCAGGTATGCTGAAGAAATCAAGAAGGCCCGCGATTCCGTACTCACTGTTGAAGGAAAGACCGTAAAGGCCGATGTCGAAACTAAGGAAATGACTTTCGACGATTTTGTCGAAGCTGCCGACTATGCCGTCATTGAGGACGCATACAAGCGCGCGGCGCGCGTCATCAGCCCCGACCTTGCCAAAACCTATAGCGAACACCTCGCCAGCAAAGCAGGCGAGGATGACGATCCTGAGGAAGCGCTGATCGAAGCCCATACCGTCATAGCCGCCCTTGGACTTGTACCTGACTTGAAGGATGACCTTGAGGTGGCTGCCGAGAAGCTCTCGAACCAGTGGCTGACCAACTACCGGGTTCAAGTCAAAAGCCTTTCGGATGAACGGCAGGAGGTCTATCGCCAAATTCGGGAAATGAGCGCCGATCCTTTGGACGTTGATCTTGCACGGCCCAACACTTGGCTTCAGATGACAATAGCCCGCAAGGCTGATGGCACGGAAGAGCCGCTTCCGCGTTTCGAGAGGCACATGCTTTGCGATGATGGCGGCCTGTTTCCCGGGGACTTCAATTCGTGGGAGGGCAAGGTCGTCAATGCAGAGCTGGCGCGAGCCGGTACGGTCGCCTGGTATCGAAACCCTGCCCGCGCCAGCCAGGACTCTCTGGGCGTGACCTATGAAGAGGGCGGCGATACCAAGATCGTCCGGCCGGACTTTATCTTCTTCGCGGATCTGGACGATGGCACAGTGGTCGCCGATATCGTCGATCCCCACGGTATTCAGTTTGGTGATGCTCTCCCGAAACTGAAGGGCTTAGCGGATTACGCCGAAGCCAATGCTGGCATCTACCGGCGGATCGAGGTTGTCGCTGAAGTCGGCGGAACCTTTCGCACCATCGACCTGACCGAAGCGTCAGCGAGGGCGGCGGTCAAATCAGCCGTGACTGTGAGGCAGGTTTATGAAAACGAGGTGGCGGACGACTACGTTATATAGTCTCGTTTTTGTGTCTGTTTTTGGCGGTCTCCGGCGTCCGTCAAGCTGAGTCTTTTCCACCAATTAAACACAGCCAACGGCTAGTGATACGATTAAGGCATTCGAAGCCGTTCGGTGTTTGATTGCACAAGAGGGCGCGATTTAAGTCGCGCTTTTCTTTATAGTGCATGATAGAATCTGATCGTGATGTGTTTTCTTGAAGCAGACCCTGGAGGGCAAAAGTTGTTGACGTGCCATTGCTTCACGACAATGGCCATGTCCACCTTGAATTCCGAGGTTTATGCACTCTACGATCCAGGTAAGGCTGACATCCGCCGTATTGAGAGTGGCTGATGGCTAGAATCCGGAGTCCACGGCTGTTCTCTAGCGAGTATGGGATCGACCCATCTCGGTTGAATGCCCTTGGGGTACTCGACCTAACTCTAAACGTGGATACCCGTCTCTTTATCGATCCGATGCTGCTCGAAGCTAGCGTTCATCCTGAAATCGCGCAAAATGCCAAAGCCAGTTACGACGCGCACTTCGCACGGATAATTCAGTTCTTGAAACGAGTGGCGCGACCTCACCCAAGTGACGTTGCTTGGAGGACTGCCAAACGGCTTCTCTCGTTCCCGGAAGTAAAATGGACCTGCTTAGGGTACGGTTCTGGTTCAGTTTCCGGCAGTGGATCTGGCGGCGAATTAACGTCCCAGTATGTCGAGACTGCACGCCAAATTGTGGCACTTGGTGTCGACGATCCCGATTTGTTTGTTGCGATGGCTCTTTTCGAAGAAGGGGTCGGGCCAGATCGTATCAGCGACATGGCCACGAATGTCATCCTGGGCGATTTGTTAGAGTTCAACAAACGCGTTCTGGGCGAGCTAGGCGTCCCTGTTCGGCGCTATGACCTGCAACTCGCTAATGGCAATGAGTACCAAGCCGAGCTGCCGCGAAATCCGTGCATACCAGGTAACGAGCCGGTCGTTCTGGTGCCGACCGATGTTTTGCGAGACCTACCAATCGCGACCGACTGGTCAAGTGTCGCCGACGCTGCGTCCAAGAACGCATCACTCCGGGGTCGTGTGAACCGACAGATTACGAAGCTATGGAAGATCAAAAGCCGAAAAGATAAAGAGGCCATCAGAAGCTGGGCATTGTCAGGAAAGACCTCTTTCGAAGACTTTCTCGTGATGGTGCGAAGCGTAGAAGGCGCTCCTTACGATATCGACAACGATCCAGCTGGAGAAGTATTCTGGCGCACACTTGGTGCCACCGTTGCACGGAATTGCCCGCTTCAGCTCACAAACCCATCTACGTTGGATGGGGACGGGATAAACGGTATTGTCCTGCAAATTATCGAGCAGTTTCGGTTTCTTATTGAGAATCGCCGCATATCGGAAGAGCTGTATCATGGAGGCCGACCCAGACCCGAGAAGTCCGCGCAACGATTATTTTTCATCGTTGCTGACGCATACTGTAAAGCGAATAATCTGGATATTACTCCCGAAGCTGACACCGGAAACGGTCCTGTCGATTTCAAGGTATCGCAAGGCTACACTGGCCGAGTGTTGGTTGAAATAAAGCTCTCAACCAATCCAAAGGTCGTTCAAGGCTATTCTCGACAATTAAAAACCTATGCAGCTGCGGAGCAAACTGACAGAGCCCATTATGTGGTGATAGATGTTGGCGGCATGGGGAACAAAGATCAGAGGCTCATCGCGGAGAAAAACGAAGCGGCTTCATCTGGGAAAAGAGCCTCGGAAATCCACATAATTGATGGCACTCGACGCCCATCCGCGAGCAAATTGTAGCAGTCGCCACCAGCTCCGTTTCCTATTTCATTTATTCTCGCCATCAATCTTGCGGGGGACGTGTTTGGCGCGTGGCGTGATGAACCCTGTGCCTCCGTCGTGATCGGGCGCGCATCCGGCGCAATGGCCTGCCCGCACCAACTCATTTCATGAGCCGTGTTAGCCATGCCCCGGCTGCTTCTCCGCCCGTTCTCCTTTGTCGGCGTTCCATCACGCCAACCCAAACAAAGGAGATTGATCATGGCAAAGAACACCGAAACCCAAACTCAACCGGCAGCTAATGCACCCAGCTTCATCGCTTGGAACATCATCAGCAAAGGCGATAAAGCCTTCTGGCAGAAGGTTGGTGCCTGTTGGCCTCACAAGGACGAACAGGGTCTTACCATCCAGCTGGATGTCATGCCCCTTGATGGCCGCATCGTCTTGAGGAAGCCGTTGGCTACCGAAGATATCTCATAGTGACGCCGCACAAATCAGGCCGTCACCTCCGGCGGCCTGATCGCTTACATCTCCATGTCCCAATCCTTCCCGTTGGAGCCGGAGGCGGCCTTTTGACCGGCCTGCCTCTGTCCACCGCGATCCTGATACAGCTCTGACGCGGCATTCAGGCGTTCACGGCCTTTCCGGCTGGTCAGCTTGACCGGCTTCTCATTGCGGTTGATGGCGCGAATGGATTTGGCCATTTGCGGCGAATATTCCTCCGCCTTCATCGCCGCGATCTGTTTGTCGTTTTCGTACTCTTTCACAGTGTTAGAACCCCGCTTCACCGCATCCCGATAGTCCATCGCCGAAGACTGTTTCCAGCGTGGACTATCGATTGTTCGAGACATCAAAACTGCATTGTCCTTGGCCTGAATTGGCAGGTTCCAATCCTTGGGCATGACAATCGCCAGCTTCTCTCCATCATTGGCACGAGCACTAAGCGTAGACTGTGGCAGCGCGGTCTGGTTCAGCTGCCAGTTCACACCGTCGATCCTGTAGTTTTTGGTTGGATTAGGCATCACGAACCATCCTCCAGACCTTGGGCGTTCCCCAGCGAAGGAGTCGCCAGCCGAAGATCGCTCCGATAACTGCCCCTATTCCAGAAATAACAGCAAGGAAAGCATTCACTAGATGGCGAACCCATAGCTCTGGTTCCGCAATCGGAAAGTCCAGAATGGCCCGCCAGGCAGCATCAAATGTGAAGGTGTCGGCGTTGAGCAGTCGATCGCCAAAGTACCCCGCAAAGGCTATGAGCATGATCAGCGCTGCCAGCAAGAATGGACCAATAACGACCAGCCCTATGAGGAACTTTTTGAAAGAGGCGTCTTTGCTCGCAGCCTCACGTGCCAGCCACTCCTCATACTCGTCCTCTGTGGCCTTTGCTCCGTCTTCATAGGCTTTGCGCGCAGCCGCTATAGCCTCCCGCTTCTGGCTCTCAAGCTGTTGAGCTGCACACGCCTTTTGTTCTTCGAGCAGGTACTCCTGACCCATCAGACGGGCCTGTAAACGCCCTGCCAATTTTTGGGGGTAAGGATGTGAGGGGTGAGGATCGAACCTGCCCTCAAACATTTCATCGCGAAAATACAGGGCGCGATGCAGCTTGATCGGGTTTAATCCACTGACGAAGGCAATTAGAGCGCCGGGATACCTCACATCCGCATCATTATCGATCCGCGCACCGGTTCGCCCGACCTCATCAGGCCTTATGAGCGGCCTGGTTTGCTGGTTGACCTGTTCGCCGCTGGATTCATTCGTTCCTGTGGTCGTACTGGAACTATGAGCGAGGGACTCCGATAGGGTTGTCGTTTCTGAAAAGGATGTGCCTTTATTCGTTGATCGATTGCGGGAACTGGTCAGGTTCAGGAAGCCCGGTCCAACACTGGTTCCGGTGCCAGACCCATGGCCATATGATTCACCGCGATTGAGCGACTGACCTTCGGAGCGTGTAGCCGTCGTTCCCGACGTGCTGCTCTCGGAACTACCCCTACTCGTGCTGCTGTTGTGAACGCTGACCTGTGATTCACCGGCCAGTTTGGTTACATAGTCGCGGGTAAAGTGGTCCTCATTACCCATGAACAGCTTGAGACCAACAGCGCCCATGAAGGTCTCCCAATTGTCCTTGTATATGTCCTTAAGTTGGGAGAGCGATTGGACCGCGAACACCATACGCACGCCATAGCCTGCGATTTGCGCCACCGCGTTTTCAATCACACGCATCCTCTTGAGAGCAGCGAACTCGTCCAGCATCATCAACACAGGAGCCCCCGATGCTGGCGGACGAGTATCCTTCTCCATTTCACGGATGATCATTGTGATCATCGTTCTGAAGAACCCATAATGGGTCTCCAGCAATCGAGGCGGCAGGCAAAGATAGATGGATATGCCTTTCGGGTCCCTTTTCAGGTCTGCCAGATCAAGATCGGAGCGTGAGAACATCTCACGCATCCCGGGACTTTGCAGGAACTCCAGCCTACGATTGGCAATCTCCAGCGATCCTAGAAACTGTTTTGGGGCATTGTCGTAGACATCCTCAAAGCGCGAAGCCACGCGGGCTATCTCACCATTGAACGCCTTATTGCGGCGCATGGACTCAAACAGGAGCCCGTAAGGTGATGGCGCATTTTCTGCCTCAAGCTCGCGCCAGAATTCCGCTTTCTCATGATCACCTCCAGCCAGCAGCTCCCGAACCTTGTTGAGGTTTCGGTCCTCTTCTGCGACGTCCTCACTGGTTCGAACGTGCAGGATTGTCAGGTGAATGAGCGCTCTGCTTGTCTCCTCAAAAAATGGATCGGTTCGACCACCGGTATCCTCCGGGCAGAGAGATGAGGCGATCTGCATCGCATCGTCGATGCATTCCGGGCTACCAGGATCAAAAAAGTCGAGCGGATTGTAGCAAGCCCTTAGATCGTCAAGACGATCATCCTCTCGCCCAGCAACTTTCATGGGGTCAAAGACAAAGGTTCGTTGCTCCATGCCGTAACAGTAGAGCGATCCACCAGCTCGCATGCGGGCGGTTGTTGTGGCCAACTCTCCTTTGACGTCCAACGCAACCATTGAACCTTTGTGGAGGCTTAGATTTGGGATAGCGACACTGACGGCCTTACCTGACCTTGGACCGCCGCACAGGAGAACATGGCGATCATCATTGGTGCCGTAAACAGTTCCCCGCTCCTCGCCACAGCCGATGAAGAACGTGTTTCTTTTGGGTTTGCCCACATAGATGGCATTCGGGCTCTCGAACGTTGCTGTTGCCAAAGTCGCCTTTTTCACTGGCAGAGGTGGCATGGGCACAAGCGGTGGCTTTGGCGTGCCGTCCAACAATGCTGAGAGCGTTTCGAGCGGATCATCCATAGGTTTCTCCTTTGCAGATCACAGTGAGAGGGAAAGTTGAGAGTTGCGCAGGCGCTCGCGCTCACGCCGACGAGCGGCATGGTCTGAACCGAGATACTCAGCGACCATTCCGAAAAGCCGTTTGCGTTCGTCGAGATGCCTGGCGGTCACGGCTTCGATCCCGGCCTCAAGGGCGCGTCGCTCGGCCAACTGCTTCGAGTGCTGCTCATCACGCTCCAACTGGTCGCGGCGCAGACAGGCAGCAGCTTCTTTTTCATTCTCAGAACGGAGCTTCGCGGCGCGCCCAGTCAGGCGATCCCAAAGGCCTCTCCAGCCTTTGTTAAAACGCTGCACGCGGTTCGCCGTCTCTTCCTGGTTTCGTTCCCGATGAAGGGTGAGCAGTGCTAGTCGTTCAGCATGGTGCTGGCGCGTCAGAGCGAGCTTGCCAGCCTTGTGGGGCGCAAGCTCTTCTGACTGCCGCGCCTTGGCCCGCTCGATCAGCTCAAGAAGACGGTCGCTAACCCGATGCTTCAGTTCGCTTGAAGCTAACTCGACACTCGGCAGCGACGCCGGTGTTCCGAGCTTGAGTTTGACCTCTTTGGTTTTGAGGCCAAGCCATTTCGCGATGGAGTAAACTTCGCCGTAGAGATCGACAGCCACAAAGCCCCGACGATCTCCCTCTGCGAGACGATATCCCTGCTCCCGGATGGCGGCGGCAAAGCTCTTCAGATCGTCGCTTTGGGTCCAGGCAGAATTCAGCGCTTGTTTGATCTCATTGGGGTGCAAGCCATAGCGCTGAGCTTGCTGCCATTGCGGCATGGTGAAGTTATTGAGCGATGCACCGCCCAGATGCTTGAAACCGTCAGGCAGCTCCCATTCGTGCTCAATGAAGAGTTCGCGCGCGAGCCGGTTCAACTTCCTCTTGGAGTGAGGAAGGTTGATCGCCTTCATCTGATCTATGTCGATGCGTGACCAGACGACATGAGCATGTCTGCGTCCGTGCTTCTCGTGAAAGACAACGACACGAGGCTGGTCTATAAGCCCCAGGGCCTGTTCAGCCTTCTCAAACGCTTCCTCAAAGTCGTGCTGGGATGCGTCTACTCCCGCAGGTGGGTTGAAGCTCAGAGAAAACAGGTACTGACGACATCTTGTGCCTTTGGCGAAAGCTTCAGTTTCGCGCAGTGCGCCCATGAGGTCACCGGCTATGAAGCCACGCACCTCATGGACGGTGACATGCTCATTGTCTCGCGTGTTGAGCAGGTGCAGGCCCATCGCCTTTGCACCGCCGCGCTGATTGCCGTGGAGGATCAACAGTCACCTCCAACGCCAAGCGCGCTCATCAGCTCCGAGCGCATAAGGGCTACGTCATGACACGCCTCATGCAGCTGGGCGGTCGTGAGCTCATCCAGGGGAATTGATCCCGAGCGGGCGGCCTCTGCCAGCTCACGCAGATGAGGCGCAATCTCCGAGCGACCAAGCGCACCTAGAAGCTGCCCGAGTATTTGATGATCAAGGCTGGGATTGCGGGGAGATAGCCGAGCTGACTTTGCCGTCACCGCGAAGAGCAGACTCTTCGCGTACGTGGAGATCGGCATATCACCGGCACGCGCTTCCAGGTCTGCGCGCTCTCCAGGCGTAAGCCTGATAGAAAGTGGAGGAATGCGCTTAGTGCGCTGTCTTGTTCTTCGGCGGGACTTCTTGGCAGCCTGCCGAAAAACTTCCAGCCGGGGTGAGTTGGGAGTGTCAGACATCGCCGTGCCCTCACGAGGGCATTGGCGGTTTGATGCCTAGAAGCATTTCCCTATCAATGGGATAGTCCTGCTTCTGGTCATCAAAGATGTCCCATGCTACATGCAGCAAGCGGTGGCGAGTGCATGCCCCCGCAACCAACACCTCGTTTTCACGACACGTGTCTTTGTCCAACTGTATGGCGAATGCGTTCATCTGTTGTGCCGTCAGGGGCCACCATCGAGATGTCAGTCCTTTGACTGTTCTGCCACACTGGCCTTCATGGCCGTCCCTGTCAGCGTGACCGTCTTGCGAGGTTGTCTGATAGCAGTCGCAGCAATGTGCCACCGCAGCAGGCCGGGCACCCAGACTGCAAGCCGCCCTATGTCCGGGATCCAGTCAAGCAACCGATAAATTTCGGTCTGCGGTTACTTGACCGCCTTAAGCGTACAAGACGGGTAATGCCCTATCTGGATCCGCTCAACTCTTTCAGCTTGCCCAGACTGATCACAATCAGCCGTCTCACCGGGAGCGGCAGCCGCTCCAGAGTTTCTCTGACTTTGGTTCGGAGCATCTTTCGCAGCTTCAGCCCTCGGAACAGCCACCGCGTTCGTCGGGTTGTCGCGTGGCTGCGCTCAAACAGGGGTATGGGTTGCGCGCCTAAACGCAGCTTATACTCCTCATGTTGCGGGAGCATGTCGAAATGGGTCGGTGGTGCAATCGGCCCCCAACCCGACTGCAAGAGGCTCATGTGCACTTTCGCCGGAGATGCAGATTGATGTTCGGGCGAAGACGCCGATATCAGGCCGGTCGCATAGCCGTAGTCTTCAGTTGTTTGCCGAGCCTGGCCGTTGTCGCCCGTCAGCACCAAAAGGTGTGAAACCGCCCTGTCGCCTACATACAATGAATGAATGCCCATGCCCTCATGCCCGGCGGAGACTAAAGCGTCAATCTCACGATGAATCCTGCTCGAACGGAGGCTGCCACCCCAATAGGCTTTGCGCTCAAGCCATTGGCGCTTCCAGTCCAGAAGTTCAGCCAAGGCGCTGTCGAAGGCAGCGTCGCCGCTGCCGGTCCAGACTGTGCTGAGTTCTCCGACTGTTTCCAGCACCTTCTGACTCTTGCGAAGCGATCGACGCGCGTTTCGCGACGGAAGGTGCGAGCGGGATGCCGCGCAAATCGGCAGGCTGCCAGTTGGCAGGCTGTAAGTCGTACCGGCTCGAGACATGCCGGACGGCAATGCCAGTTCGAATGAAGACCTTCGTGCCACGGGCAAAGGCGTAACGATCCCTTCGCCGGCATGCCCTTCACTGGCATGAGTGTCGTCAACACAAACATCATGCTCCTCCAAGGACTGGAAGAAGGCAGCGGGAAGCGGCCCAAGATGCAGGCCGTCGAAACCCAGTTCAGATGCCTGTTCCACAATTGAACCAACCAGACCGGCGCTCATCGCGTCAGCACACACCACAGCCGTATAGAGGTTCAGCGAGTCTTCGATTCCGCTACACACCAAAATCCGCCGACCCAGCAGCCGCAAAGCGATCATAAAGCAAGGCTGTTGCGCTTTGCTGGCGCTCAATATGTGTGTGAAGCCACAAGCGTGGACACGAGCCCAGTCGGAGCCGGCCGATCCAAGCCATTGGAACCCCTTATGCTGCAAAGTGCTCCAGCGCTGACGGAGCGCTGCCTTCTGTGCAAGGCCCAGCGCGTCCAATTCGACCAACTCCATGCCAACGGGAGCGTCGGTATGCTGCTCGCCATCACCTTGAGCGGTCCATCGAGGTGGCATCACCGGCTGGGTAAGAGGTGCATCCATCATGCTTCCGTCATGCGTTCATCGTCCACGGCTCGACCATGCTCCGGCAACCGTCACCTCCATAAGATACGCTGTCGAGAGACGACCCCGAAGCTAATCCTTTGTTAATGATGAACGCACCGGACCATGCACTTCACAATGTGAGTAGTGCTGGACGCCGCGCCCGCAGCCAAGGTAATGGCTGGAACGAAGCTTGCCGCTCGCACATTTGGAGACCGCACATGACCGGAAGAATTCCCAACGAAACCATTGGCTTTGTCGGTGTAGGGCTCATGGGCGCGGGCATGGCGGCTAATCTCCTGACCGCCAGCTACACCGTCACCATTCTGGGCAATAAGAACCGGGCTCCGGTGGAGGACCTGGTCGCACGTGGCGCAACTGAAGCCAAGACAGCGTCGGCCGTTGGTGCCGCGTCCACCGTTGTGTTTCTATGCCTGCCCGGCTCCCCTC
>JBCBXA010000056.1:0-17456 GCA_039816825.1 Pseudomonadota bacterium
AGGAAGAACCAGGAGAGAAGGGCGATCATAGCCAAGGACACAGTGATCAAGGTGAGGACGAGGAAAATGATCCTGCGAAATCGCTCTGGTTGACCAAAGTCCCGTCCAACGAGAAGGCGGACACCTTGGTCAAGGTTCACAATGCGGGCGATGGCAACCCGATCACCAGCAGGCGGCAGAAGAGCGGGCAGCGGTCCAGCCGGTCGGGGTCTTCGCCGCTCGAGCCCGTCGAGCAAACGGTACTCGAATGGTTGGTTGATCCACCCTGTCCGGTTCAGAATCCGGCCCGGCAGACGCCGCACATTGCCCGCAAAAACCTGCCCGGTTCCGTCAAACAGCAGATAGAGGCTGGCACCGGGAGCGCGGGAGCGGCTGTCGACGACGCGCCGCAACCCACGAAGGCCACTGCGGCGCTCGGCACGCTGAAGCAGGCGCAGTTCTTCGGTAATGATCGACCGGGCATCGCGGTGGAGAGCGGATGTGACAGTGAATACCGAAACACTGATCAGTAGGATCGAGAACAGGAGGAAAACGCCCATAAAAATGAGCGTCAGGCGAAAGGAGGTAACCCGCCACAACATCCGCAGGCGTTGGGCAAAGGAGAGCTTCTCAGGGGAGATGGAATGCGAGGGTGAAGCAGCCAATCTCAGGCCTTCAGCATGTAGCCGGAGCCGCGCACAGTGTGCAGAAGCGGCATGTCGAAATCCCGGTCAATCTTTCCGCGCAACCGCGAGATGTGAACATCAATCACATTGGTCATTGGATCGAAGTGATAGTCCCAGACATGTTCGAGCAGCATGGTGCGCGTGACGACCTGCCCGGCATTTTTCATGAGATATTCGAGCAACCGGTACTCCCGTGGCTGCAACAGGATCTTCTTGCCATCACGGCGGACCTCGTGACTCAGGCGGTCCAGCGTCAGATCTCCAACCTCGTATCGCATTTCCGCTTCTTCCGGTGAGCGCCGTCTACCCAGCGTTTCCACGCGGGCAAGCAACTCTGAAAAAGCGTAGGGCTTCGGCAGATAATCATCCCCCCCTGCCCTGAGACCCTTCACCCGATCATCAACCTCGCCAAGAGCAGACAAGACCAGCGCCGGCGTCTGATCATCGGCTGCGCGAAGGTTGGCTATGATCGACAGCCCATCGAGCTTCGGAAGCATTCGATCAACAACCAGAACATCATAGCCACCGATCCGGGCTTTCTCGTCTCCCACAGCACCGTCAGCCGCATGGTCGCAGACATGCCCTGCTTCCTTGAAGGCCTTTGCCAGATAATCGGCGGCGTCTTGGTCGTCTTCAATGAGCAATATGCGCAAGGTGATCTCCATAAAATAGGCGGAGGCTGTTCCCAGCCTCCGCCCTTCATACCGCGTGTGAGAGAGGGGCGACAGAACCCACGCGGATACGAATTGCCGGGGGTTTAGCCCGCTTGCCCGGTGGGCAAGGTCGAAAAGCGAGTCCCCCGCTCACTGCGGAGCTGGAACAGGACGACTTCACGTCCAGCGTCCTTGGCAGCCGCTACCGCTTCGGCAACATCGCGGACCGTCGAGACGCTGGTTCCATTCACCTTCTCCACGACGTCACCCGGACGGAAGCCACGGCGTGCAGCCTCGGAAGATGGATCAATATCGTCGATGACGAGATCGCCACCTTCACCGCGTGTCAGCGCGAGACCCATATCTTCCATCTTCTCCAGATCATCCGCTCCAGAACCGCGGAGTGAAGCACGCTGCATTGGGGCGTCGGGAAGTTCACCCAGTTCCACCGCAATCACTTGGCTCTCGCCGTCGCGCCAGATCTGAATGTCGGCAGTTGAACCGGGATCGAAGGCTGCGATGGTCGTTGCCAGATCCTTGGGGTCTTCAATCTGTTGATCATTGACCGAAAGAACGATGTCACCCGTGCGCATGCCCGCTGCTTCGGCCGGTCCGTCCGCAGTGGCATCCGCCACGATCGCTCCAAGCGCCTCCTGCAGGCCCACAGCCTCGGCAAGCTCATCGGTCACGGGCTGGATCTGAACGCCCAGCCAGCCGCGCTCCACAGCGCCATTGTCGATCAACTCGGCAACAACCGCTTTGGTTGTGGAAGCCGGGATGGCAAACGCGATGCCCACATTGCCGCCAGACGGAGAGAAAATGGCCGTATTCACACCCACAACTTCGCCGGACAAATTGAAGGCAGGACCTCCCGAGTTGCCGCGGTTTACGGCTGCATCGATCTGGAGGAAATCGTCATAGGGGCCCGAACCGATATCTCGGCCAATGCCGGAAACGATGCCCGCAGTGACCGTGCCGCCCAGGCCGAAGGGATTGCCAACAGCGACAACCCAGTCACCAACACGGGCACCCATTTCGTCGGCAAAATCGACATAAGTGAATTCGCGCTCTTCGGTTGCCTTGAGAACCGCCAGATCAGTGCGCGGGTCGGTACCAATCAGTTCTGCCTCAATCTCTTCGCCATCGTTCAGAACGATGGTGAAATCTGTACCGCCGGCTACGACGTGGTTGTTTGTAACGACGAGACCATCTTCAGAAATGAAGAAGCCGGAGCCCTGGCTGGCGCGGAAACGCGGCTGCTGCCTGCGGTCGCGTTGACCAAACTGCTGGCCACGGTCGCCAAAGTCGCGGAAGAAATCTTCGAAAGGCGTGCCGCGAAACTGCTCAGGGATCTGGTTACGCCGTTCATTGCGCCGCTCCGAGCGGTCACGGCGTTGGGGTTGAGAACGCCCTTCCACGCGCACACTGACGACGGCTGGCGAAACAACAGACACGACTTCGGAGAAGCCAGGAATAATCTGCGCACCATCAACACGGACGGGGTCCGCAAGGGCAGATGTTTGGCCGGAAAGAAAAGCGGGGGTTGCAATCCCACCGGCAACACCGAAGGCAACAGCCCCTGCGAGCAGGTTGCGTGTCGTGCTGCGGAAACGATTTGGATTTGAAACGGGAGTTTGTTGGGTTCGATTCATTGTCTCACCTTGTCAGTTGGTTCGGAAGCCGTTCTCCGTGGCTTTCGACCGTTAAGGTAAGAGCGCAAAGCTTACGCGGAACCTGCCGCTTTCTTAAATGATGGTAATGATAGCGTGTTGGTCGCTCGATTGCGGCGCTGAAAAGGCAGACCTGAGGCCGCTTAAAGGCGCTCGCGCTAGCGGCTCATTTCGCGGTCCAGCCGCTGACGCATCATCTTTGTGTAGCCATCAGTAAAAAGTGTATCGGCGGCAATCAGAGCCGCCTTCATGCGGAGTGCGAGATTATTGCGCTGCTCGCCTTCGGCCTCGCAAATGCGTTCAAAGAGGCGCGGCAGGCCCATCTCGAACATGCCGACCACTTTGCCAGCCTCGCTCCGAACAGGCGTGTTCGCCGCAAAGACATCGGGCCTGCTTCGAACAAGAGCGAACTCGGCCATAAACAAGGGAGCCTGCTCCATGGCCATCTTCATGGGTTCGCTGTTGCGAACAACAGACGACACCAGAAGGCGCTCAAACGTGGGCTGCCCGAGTGACAGGCGCGGAGCCAGCAGGTCTCTTAGCTGACGCCGAGCTGCACCAAAGCGCTTGCTCCAGGCCTCACAGGTTTCAAACTCGACATTGGACCAAAGAGCGTGGCCAAGCTGGGTTGTTCCCGTCAATTCCATCAAGCCCGCGCGGGACAGATGGGATTCTCCGGCAGAAGCAACATGGGCTGCAACCCTCTCCACCCGGGCGTCAAAGCTTGCCAATGCCGCGTCGATGAGCGGTGCGTATGGCGAGGCCTCCAGAGGCACAGCGCGGTTGCCGCCGTGCAGATCAAGCGCAGCAAGAACGACATCACCCTCATGGGCTGATCGCTGAGCCAGCATCTCGTAGAACCAGGTTTTCGACGCTGGCCGGATGGCCGCGCTCGCCACTTGCTGCACCGCCCGGCAAATCGCGTGGACCCGATCAGTCTTTTTGGGATTGGTCGGTAGGGCCCGATCCATCAGGCTGAGGCCCAGTTTCAGCAGCGGTGCATCCGGAGCGATGGTCAAGCAATCACGAACCCTGGGCAGAGACAGGCCAGCCGGCAGGCTCGCGGAAAGGCGCATCTCGGCTTTCGAGTTCGGTTCGACGTCGATGAATTTCCAGGCAATGTCGCGCGTGGCACTTATGATCGTCGTGTCCAGTGCCGTCACTGGCGAGGGATCGCGCATGACCTCGACTTCGATCTCATGGCCACAATGCTGAACAACCCAGCCTATGAAGGCCGCAAGTTTGCGGCTTCCAATGGGGGTCAGCGCATCAGCTTCGCGATCGACGGGAAGAAGGAGGCCATCCAGAGTACGCCGCCAGGCATGGTAGAAGCTGTCGGCGAAACTGTCCTGTCCTGCGTGCGGATCGTAGTCGATGGCGCGGGCGGTGAGCGCGGAGACCGGGCCGCCAGCGTAAGCCAACACGCCGCACAAGTCCGCCTCAAACGCGGCTTTAGCCTCCTCCGACAACTGGTCGGAGAAGACGGAGAGGCGTTCCATCAGGTCTCGTTGGTTTTGCACGGGCGTTTTCCTCACCAGCAAGGTACAGAAAACCGCCTAACAGGCGGCTAACGCCAAAGACTCTTTTGTCGCACTTAGATGATCGGTTCCCAGACGCCCGATTGCGAGCGACACGCTGTGCCCTTGGCCGAAAACGGCGCCCCGTCCGCTGAGCCGGAATGCCTGTACGGACGGCAGGTCGTGGAGCCGACGCGATAGGGTGTTGAGGCGACAACCTGGCCGTTCGACTTATCGTCGACGCTCCAATTGATGGGCACGTTGACCGGTGCTTCCTCGAGGGCACGGAATTCAGCACTCAAGGCTGCTGACTTCGCCTTTCTTGGAAGGGCGTCGAAGTCAGACGGCGGAATGATACCGGGACTGAGAGCTGCAAGAAGCGCATCATCTACTTTGGCGGGCGCTTCTTCTTGAAGGTTCAGTGCAGATGTTTCCGAGCCGCTCGACAGGCAGGCCGTCAACATGGGTGAGCAAAGTGCGAGCGCAGCACATCTCAAGATAATGGATCTGTTTGGCCTTTGTCCCATGGTGCATAGTTAGCCTGAGACCGGGCGTTCAGCAACGCGGTCGGCCAACTTCGAGACCGGCAGGCTCAGTCTGGCCTGAAGACCTCCCATGGGCGCTCGCTCCAGCAAAAAAGTGCCGCCATAGGCATCGGCAATATCGGCTACTATCGCGAGCCCTAAGCCGGAGCCGGGTTGCGTCTCGTCAAGTCGCTGCCCGCGCTGGACCGCTTTCTGTGCTTCCTGCGGCTCCAAACCACGACCGTCATCGCTGACGGTCGTGATGAAGTCAGTGGTGTGGGTGTGAAGTTCAACAAGAACCTGGGATGAGGCGTGCCGTGCTGCGTTTTCCAGCAGGTTGCCAAGCGCCTCCTCATAGTCCTGCGCGTCGCCCAGGAAACGGGTCTTGCCACGGGACTTGAGTTCAATACTGACTTCGGGGTTGAGCTTCCGCATCACTCGGATCAATCGTTCGACCAAAGGAAGAGCGTCGACAGTCCGGCCCAACCCATCGCCCCCCGCCGCTATGCGCGCACGGTCGAGGTAGCGTTGAACGGACGCCTTCATGGCTTCGGTTTGCTCTTGCGCAAGTTGGCCAGGCACGTCCCCTGCCCGGCTTTCATTCTGGAGCACAGCGATGGGTGTCTTAAGAGCATGAGCCAGATTTCCGACCTGCGCACGCGCCCGCTCGACCAGAGATTTGTTGCCGGCAATGAGCTCATTGAGTGAGCCAACCAGAGGAGCGACCTCCCGTGGCACCCGCTCGTCAATCGTGTCGGCCTGTCCCATACGAATATCGTCAATCTGTTCGGATATGCGCGCCAATGGGCGCAGGCCCAGGCGCACTGCGATCACATTGGCCAGGATCAATAGCAATGCGAGTGCTCCGACCGACAGCGCGAGCCAGAAGGTAAAATTCGCGCTCCGGGCCTCGGGAAGTTCGGTAGGGCCCGTCACGCGGAACGCGGTCGGCTGTTCAGCGTCCCCAAGAAATATGCGCGTTTCCAGAATGCCCAGAGGCCGACCGGACGGGCCTTGCGAACCGACCCAGAAACGCTCGAACTCATCATCGAACTGCGCTCTTTCGGGCGGTTCTATGCCTCCAAGGTCCGCTCCCGCCAGGGAAGATGAGCGAAATATCTCGTCATCCGACACGCCGTTCACCTGCCAATACCAACCTGAGGAAGGCTGAAGAAACCCTGGAAAACCGGAGTCCGATGCCGCGGTTATCGAGCCCCCTGAGTCGACGACCGTCTGCGCCACGATGGCCAGCAGATGCGCCTCAAGAAGCTCGCGAAACGCTCTCTTCTCGGCGTTCTGATAGCTTGTCGCCAGTGTGATCACAGTCAGCAGACAACCAAGCACCGCGACCAGTGTCGAAAAGACGAGGAGACGCCCAGTCAGCGAACCAAGCACGCGTTGGTAGAGTGTCACGTCTCAGTCGACAGCCGGTAGCCCAGACCACGAACCGTCTCCAGATTGCCGGTACCCAGCTTTTTGCGCAGGCGACCAATGAAGACCTCAATGGTGTTGGAGTCTCGGTCAAAGTCCTGATCGTACATGTGCTCCGTGAGTTCGGTTCTGGATACGATCTGGCCCTGGTGATGCATTAGATAGCTGAGCAAGCGATATTCATGGGACGTGAGCTTCACATCACTTCCGGCAACCGCCACGCGGGCAGCGCGGGTATCGAGCAGAATATCGCCACATCGGAGCTCGTTGCCAGCATGGCCTGCGGCTCGGCGAATGAGCGCACGGACCCGAGCCAGCAGCTCCTCCATGTGGAAGGGCTTGGCGAGATAGTCATCGGCACCGGCGTCGATACCAGCCACCTTGTCACTCCAACGGTCCCTGGCTGTCAGAACCAAAACGGGGAAACTGCGGCCATCGCGCCGCCAGGTTTCCAGCACCGTCAGCCCGTCCATCGAAGGCAATCCAATATCAAGCACAGCGAGGTCGTAGGGCTCCGTATCGCCCAGAAAATGGCCATCTTCTCCGTCCGTGGACGCATCGACAACATAGCCGGCGCCTTCCAACTCAGCTTTAAGTTGGCGGTTGAGATCGACGTCATCTTCGACAACCAGGACACGCATGATGGCTTTCCTCCTAGAAACCCGCACCGTGATTGATGTCTGTAGGGAAGGCGTTGGTCAATGCCGGAGCTAAGCGGCGGGCACCGTCACAGTCACGCGCTTTCGGGGGCCGTCACCCGATGCTTTCAGCAACACGATCTCACAGACCTGCTGTCCTCCGCTGTCCTTCAGACGCGCAGATATGACCTGCGCATCCTGCTGGCTCGCAGTCCGGCTGGCAACGGCATTGCAATCCGCCGCCATAGCAACGGTCGGCAGGTTCAAAACGCTGAAGGCCAGCGCAAGAGGTATCATCATCTTCATCATGGAACAGGAGCTAGCACCTCCTGGCTGAACGCAATCTGAACGATGGGCTCACCGGCAGATTTCAAGCCAGACGGCATTGTGCACTTTGACTTCGCGAATGGTCTCGAGTGTGTCTTTGCGCGACCAGGCTATGGGCGCAAAGAGCTCGCACTCCACGGCTGGCGCATCAATCGCGCCGGAAGCCATCGTCCCGCAGCCGCTCAGCGGGACCAGCATCATCAAAACGACGACGCACATCCGCACGGATCTGGCGTGCCCTTCGGTACTGACCTGCTTTCCATTCGGTATGCTTCCGAGCGCTGATCCAGCGGCCAAACTGCGCAGCACATCGCAGCAGCGTGAAAAAAACCGACCACACAAGATCAGTCGCCGGGCAGGAAGTCGGCAAATGGAGGCTGCTGCGGCAGGACCTTAATGCGCTTGTGCGCCGTTAGTCGGCCGTAGAGAGCGAAGAGGCCCGCAACGACGGTGGCCAGTTCCGCGAAACGCTCCGCGAGTATGGCTTCGGTCCCGGCTGGAAGCGGCAGGCCGAAGAACGACAAGATACCCCCCAGAACGGCGACGAGCGAAGCCCAAACAGTTTTGGACGCATACCAAGGCTTGGTTTCAGTCATATCAGATCCTCTTAGCTAGGTTTGAAAGGTCCGCGACGCTGCAAAACCGGGGCCGGTGATCGCACTCACTTGCGCAACCTGCAGCTCTAGCGAGTTGGGAACAGGCTCAAGAGAGGACGCATCAAAATGAGAATGAGGCACGGTCGCGCTGTGGAAGAGGTGCCCTGACGATGCGTCCGTGAGGCTGAGCTCATAGGTCTCAGAACGCTCACTCATGGGAATATCGGATTGATCCCACGCGTCCGCATCAACCCTGTCCCGCCGGACCCAGGAAAAGACACTGCCGCTGCGCCGCAGATGCACCGGCGACAGCGGAACGAGCGAGCGCAGCCCACCGCTGAAGGCAAGGCTCACAGCGTTGGGGCTCGATATGAACTCCCCGGTTCGGACCACCCGCCAGTTCAACTCGACACCGCGTTCGGACGTTTCGAGATCAAGTCCGACCAGAGCTGCGTCGAGCAACACCAGTCTGGCACCCGCGGCTGCACCGGCTGCCATCTCCGCCTCCGTCCCGTTTTGCCCTCGAAGCAGGTTTGAAAGGCGATAGCGATGGTCGCCCACCAGCGTCGCGTCCTGAAACTGGACAATCTCCCAACCCACCGCTGTTTCGATGGCTACGACATTGTCGCCACTGAGCACCTCAAGTGGCGACAATGAGCTCAACTGCCCCTGAACAAGGTCGACAAGCACCGATTGATGTGGTTGCCACCGCCATGCGAGGCCAGGCGCAAGAGGATCGACCAACCGTCCAGCGACCGCGTAGCGCGATGCCGTGGCACGGAGCGCAAATCCGTCGTCAGTCAGGCTGAAGTAAAATCCATAACTGCCTCGCCACTGCCGAACAGATGCCGCTGCAAAGGTCGATTTGTCCGTTCCAGGCAACGCGGGCAGGTCGAGAAGGGCCACATCCGGTGCACCCGAGATCGCCTGCGGCACACCCAGTGCCTTGCCTTCCGGTTTCTGCACAGGCGGGTTGCTCGCAAGCCGGTTGGACGACCGGGCCGTGATGCGGATAGCGTCACCCTGCTCAATCTCGAAGACCGAGTACTCTGTCCCTTCAAGGCTTAACCTGTCCTGCGCCGTGACGCCCTGATACTCTGGCGGCAGCGCGAAGTTGACCGTCTCTCGGCCTTCCCAACGGGCCCTGAGGACGCTCGCTGCATGCTGCTGCGCGACACCCTCCGAAAGACTGACGGAAAGCGACAGGTTTTCGGTCCCCAGGCCCGCCTCGCCCCGAAAGGCCGAAACACTTGCCGCCTCATAGGACAAGAAAGTGTCCGAGAAGGAAAAGTCGAGACGACCGGGCAATTCGCTTTCGTCCAGCCGCTCACGCGTGACCACTGGCTCCCCGTCGTCTTCCACGAGATCATCACTCGTCAGTTGGCGGGGCACTGCCCGCCAGTCAGCAGAGGCTATACAAAGGGTGTCGCCATGCTGCGTCGCCGTCAGTTTCCACAGATCTGAAAGGGCTTCTATGACGCTGCGTGCGGTGTGATCGCCGTTGAGCAGCAAGCCATCAACAATGCCGTCAGACTGGCTCGCATCAATGTTGGACAAGCCATAGTCAGCGGCCAAATGCGCCATCAGATCATCCGCCGGTGCGGCGCCCAGCCGCCCTGTTAGCCAGTGGCCGAGATGCCAGTTTCCGCCGTCACTCCAGATGTGAGACTGGACGGGAAAGGCAGGCTGGGGCCTTGCGTCCCAAGTCCAAAGATAGATGCGATCGGTTGGCACCATGCCGTCGTTTCGAGAAGCCCAATGGGCCAGATGCGCTTCCAAGAAGCGCCGCTGAGCCAAATCATCCCGTCCTCCCAACGACTGGTAGGGTACAGCGTTCTCAGAGGACTTTGGATCAGGGAAAACGTTGGGCTGATTAGCGGCAACATCAACTGCGGGGGCCCCTAGTTCCGTAAACCAGATCGGCTTTGAAGCTGGAACCCACGGGCTGGGGTTCGTGACCGCTACGCCGTTGCGGCGGTCGTAGTGAGGGTTGGTCCACCATCCCTGGAGATCCTTGTAGCGGTAAAGCCAACTGTCTCCCCGGTCACCGCTGGCGATCGGCGTTCGCAGCTCCGCGGCTCTGTCAGCGGCGCTGGCATAATACCAGTCAAACCCCTCTCCAGCCGTGATAGCAGCCGACATGGATGAAGCGTCGTAGGCTGATCTCGCATCATCCAAGCGGGCGCTGTCGCGGGTGCCACGCCAGTCAGACAGCGGCATGTAGTTGTCGATTCCGACGGAGGTAATGGAAGGGTCAGCCCAAAGCGGATCAAGGTTGAAGAACACGTCACCCGACCCGTCTGTTGGCTGATAGCCAAAATACTCCGACCAGTCGGCCGCATACGTGATCCCCGTTGCGCCCCCCAAAATGGAGCGGCATTCGGCTGCGAGCGTTCGCAGGCTTTGAACGAAGGGAAATCCACCATTGTGGTCGCGAAGGCGCGTCAAGCCTCGCAACTCCGACCCGATAATGAAGGCGTCAACACCCCCGGCGGCTGCACACAGGTGGGCATAGTGGAGGATCAGTCGGCGATAGGACAGCTCGTTTGAGTTGCAGTGCACGGTGCTACCCGAGAACCAGAAGTCCCCGGCCCCAACGGAGCCGACAAAGCTGGCCACGGCACTTGGCAGCGCGGAGGTTTGATCCGTCACGTCAGTGATGCGGCCGCGCCAAGGATAGACGGCCTGTTGTGCCGCTCCATAGGGATCAGGCAGGCCGTTGCCTGCGGGAATGTCCATCATCATGAAGGGGTAAAGCGTGACTTGCAGCCCTCGATTCTTCAGATCGGCAATCGCTGCCAAAACCGAAGCGTCGGAGGGCGTTCCGCCAAATGCAGGGCCACCTTGAACGGTGCTGACCAGATTGGCCTGAGCTCTTTGCAGGCCGCTGACCACCCATGGCTGGGAAGCACCGGGTCGCGCCGCAACTTCAACACGTGGCTCGATGGAGCATTGAGAGGCTCGCAGGTCCGTCCCAAACCACGATACCACGAGAGCGACGCGCTTTAGATTGGGGCAGAGAGCCTGAAGTTCATTGATCGACGCCTCCCAGTCCGAGCTTGCGTGCAGGACGTGACGGTTGAGGCTAACCGTGTTTCTGGGGCCAATCTGATCGGTGATTTCGACAGGCGAGTAGGCATATTCTGACGCGCCGGGAATAATCGTGATCGCTTCAATCTGCGGCTCCAGCTTTCCCACCGGCCGTATCACCTCAAAGCTCAATTGGGGTATGCGGTTGCCAAAACTCTCAAGCGGAAAGTCCTCCAGCACCACATAGGCCATTCCGCGATAGGCCGGCGCCTTTCCAAAGCCCTGCTTTGCTTCAATCAACGGGTCGGGCAACTGGGTTTCGCTGCCCAGATAAACGCGCATCTCAAGCCCGTGAGATCAATCTCATGGCCGTCTGCCCAAACCCTGCGAATACCAGCTATCGGCCCCTCGCACACCGCAACTGCGAAGTTTGCGTAGTAGCTGAACGTTTCGACACGCGTGCCTTTGGAAAGACCGCCCTTGCCTCCGCCGACCTTCTCGGTGGTCTGGACCTCCCTGAAACGCGTTGACCAGACAATCTGACCACCGGTTCGGACATAGCCGTAGGCCCGTGGTATCGCGCCGCCTTCCGACGCGTTGAGCAGAGGCATGCCCTCAAGCCGGGGGGCCGCGTCTAGTTTGTTCCTTTGAAAGGAGTGCGCTGTCGATGGCGAAGCCGCCCAGCGAGCCAACAACGCCCAGAATGGCACCGAACGGACCGCCGATCAAGCCGCCAACAAGTGCGCCCGCCGCACGCAGAAGAAGAGTAGCCATAGGTCAGTCAGTCTCCGGAGCGCTCGTGATTTGAGGAAAGTGAAAAATCCGGACCAGACGACAAGTCCAGGTGCCTTCGAGACGGGCGCGGCACACGCCCACGCTGCTGTGGGCATGAACAAATGTCGGCCCACCGCGTCGATCCCCAACCGTTTCCACAATTCCAAGATGCTTTGCCGGCATGGCCGGGTGCCATCTGAGCAAAAGCAGAGAGCCCTCACTCAAAGTGTCTGCGGCGGTGAAATAACGGCCCACCACGCGCGCCAGTTGGCCGGCGTCCTTGGCCTCATCAAGGTCCTGCGAATAGGGTGGAGCAGTCTCCGGTTCACATCCATAAAGCGCGCGCCAGATACCTCGAACCAGGCCCAGGCAGTCACATCCCACGCCTCTAAGGCTGGCCTGGTGCCGGTACGGTGTTCCCAGCCAGGCAAGCGCCTCCTCGACCACAGCTTCGTTCGTGAGGCGGTCAGTCATTGTCAACAACCAGAGGGGAAGCATCGTGAATCTGGTCTTCCTTGGCCACGGACATGGCGAAGTCGTTTCCAGGAATATGGGGAAACCCCCGGAAGCGATTGCCGTTGCCAAACCGGTTCCGACAGGTGGACCAGCTCTTGTCACAGCCAACTGTCAGTTCAACCGTATCACCCGGTTGCAAACTGACCGCCGTACCCGCCCATACAGTGACCATTGTCTGGCCCGCCGACAGCCAATGAGCCGCGATATCATGAAAAACGGCACCGCCGGCCCGCCTGACTCGGCCATGTGTAAAGGAACCGGCCGCAAAGTTGGCCAGTTGAGCACCCGCAAGCCCCAGCGTCGTTCCATCACGGGATTGAACGGTTGCCGTCGCTTTGCGACCTGGGGCTGAGAGGTTCACGCCGCAACGCTGGTCTCCGAGCCGGGCGTCACAGCGACGGCTGAACCGGCGTTCGCGGGTTTGGGCCAGTTCATCGCCCAGCCCACGCACCTCAACCTGCCATGCGCCGTCCAACCGTTTGATGGCACCGAAATGGCCGCTGGCTATGAGAACACGTTGGTCAGGCGATGCCCAGTTTACCAACCAGGTCTCAACCTTTGCGCCATCATAGATGCCTGCAGCAAGATCATCCTCGGCAAGCCCTTCGCTCAGCAAAGCGCCACCGATCTCGCTATTGTCGACGGCCAGACCTGTGCGTGACTGCACTTCACTCGACTCCGCGCCGGTTTGAGGGTCGAAGGTGACGCTATCGAACTGAAGTGGCCTGTCATGGTCCGTGAAACCCAGGACCTGCCCGTCCCGGCGCGTGACCCGCCAGCAATGAGCCAGCGTTGTGCAAGCAGTGTCGAGATGCGCTTGCAGGTCCAGCGGCACACCCTCGGTTTGAGCGCTCATAGCCGAACCTCCACAAGAGGAACGGTGGGTATGTCCCCGGCGGCAAACTTTGCCAGGTTCATGGACAGCTCGTCAGTGTCGAAACGAACGGGCACGTCGAACTCAAAGCCCGCCGTGACAACGGCGCCGTTGCCTGGAGGGCTCACCAGGGTGACGGTGCCCTCTCCAACGGTCTGGGTCGTCACGCCATTCCCGTCCACTTCAACGACAAGTGTCGTTTCAACGGGTAGCCGAATGGGACGTGCATAGGCGTGCTCACCCGTTCCGTACCATTTGACAAGATCGAAGGTTACCCTTGATCCGTCGCCGATGCCGATCTGCTGATCTCCACCACCGACTGTTCCTGACGGATGGCAGGACTTGAAATCCAGCGGGTCGCGAAAGCGAAAAGCGTGCAGCGCGCCGCGACGTTCCTCAAAAAACGCCACCACGTCGTGCAGCTGGTCGAGTGTCTTGATGCCGGTACCGGCATTGAAACTGCGCTTGGAGTGTGCCCAGCGCGTGTTGCGCGCCTCGGCCCCCGAGGCCATGGACACGATCTGCGTCTTGCGCTGGGGTCCCCCAGTCGCGCCAAAGGCGACTTCGATGGGAAACCGCACATCATGAAAGGCTGTCACATCTGTCTCCTCATGGACTGAGCTAGAGGTTCCGGTTTCCGCGCTGGACGGCCCGTGTGAGAGCGGCGGTCACTTGGCCCTCGGACCGGCGAAAGCTGGATGCATCGGGCGTGTTGATAGTGACCTGTATGGGATGGGAAGCGTTGCTCTGATCGCCGCTCCTGACACCCAGTCGGCCGTCCGCACCTCTGGCCAGCGGCATAATGGCTTCGCCACCCGCCTCCCCCATCAGGCCGACACGGCCACCGGCAGGAAAGAAAGATGGGGTTGCGACCACTCCACCCTTGGCGAAGGGAACTGGCTGACTACCACCGGCCAACACACCGCCTTTGGCAAATGGCAAGAATCCCGAGAAGCCACCCAAAAGACTTGAAAAACCTTGGCTCAGAAGGCCCTGCAGTGGCTTTAGTCCGGCCTGCAGCACGTTCGAGGCCAGGTTGATACCGATGGATCGCAGGACGCTGTCAAAGCTCTTGCCTTGCACCACGGCAGACTTGAGGCCGTTGGTTATGGAACTGCCAAACGTTCTGGAGAGTTTGCTCATGGAACTCAGAGAGCGCTCTACCGAACTCAGATCGGCATCAATCTTCAGATCTATGACATGGGTGTCATCCATGGGTGTTTTCCTCATCAGGGAAGCGGGCAATCAAGCTGCGGAGGGCCTGCGTGTCAGGCCTGGCAGGCTGCGGGTTGTGGGCGTTCAGGGCTGCGGCCAACTCTCGAGGGGTGAGCGCCCAAAACGCTTGGGGTGAGAGTTTGAGGACGCCAAAACCGAACTGCATGGCTCGCACCCAGGGAAACGGTTCTGGCGAGTTCACGGGGCCGGATGGCTGGGGTTGTCGGAGGCTGGCTCTCCGAAGGTGGCTTCCAGCAGTTCGGCCACAAGTCGGGCCCAGCCGGTTGCACCCCCTTCGATCTGCATGGTTTGGACTTCCCCATCTTCAATGAGATGCCCCGCGCCCCGCAGCCCAGCGCCGACTATGCGGGTCAGATCCGCTGCGGCCAGGCGCCCGGTGCCAAATCGTTCCGTCAGAGCGTTCAGATCATCAACACCGAAGCGGCTTTCGAGTTCGGCCAAGGCTCCCAGCGTCAGACAGAGCACAAAAGGCTTGCCGTCCAACTGGGCCTTTACCTCGCCCCTGTGGCGATTGACGATCATGAAGCCACCTGGAAGGTCAGTGCACCGGCACTCTCCAGCGCCAGTTCAAACGTCACCTCAGCATTGTGTTCGCCGGAATATTCAAGCGTCACGATCTGAAACGGGCCTTCGATCGTCCCAAAGTCGGGCACAATGATCTGCCAATCATTGATCTCACTGTTGAAGAAGGCTTCCCGCATGGCTTCGTCGCTAGCGGCATCCTTGAAGATGCCAGACCTGGCAATGGATGCGCGCTGCACGCCTGCTCCTGCCAGCAACTCGCGCCAACGGCCGGCGCTTTCAGTGTGGGTGATATCCACCGTCTCCGCGTTGAAAACGATTTGCCGTGACCGCAGACCGGCGACCGTTGCGTAGCTCACGCCGCCGGAGGGTCGAAGTTTGAGCAGTAGATCCCTACCCTTTTGAGCGCCCATGGCGATCTCCTTTCGTTTGGAAATGACAAACGCCGCCCTGGCGATGGCCGGGGCGGCGTTGCAAATGTCTTGATATAGATCCTGACGTCGGATCAGCGCTGACGAAAGTCAGGCAGCGGTGGCCAAGGCCTCCATCTTCGCCCGAAGGCGGACGAGGCCATGAAAATCCTGACTGTCCGGCTGACGCCGCACTTCCGCAAACTCGATCTGCTGCACGACAATACGGTGGTCATCGAGCGAAAGATCGTCGGCCAGTAACTCGCTAACCCGGTTCAGGATCTTCACCGTCCGCTCGCGCGACTGGCTGCGATCCCAGATGTGGGTCGTGATCACCAGTTCAGCGCCATCATCGGTGGATGTGCTCCAGTCGGCATAGGTTGCACGACCCATGGCGAGATAAGGAAACTGCTCGTTCTCAACCAGACGGTCAAACATAGCATCTGGGCCAACCATTGCGGTCAAAGTCGCATCACTGGACAAACGCGCATAGACCGCCTTCTGCAAATCGATCATGGGATGGCTCATGCCTGTCTCCTGCTCGCAAGGCCTCGGGAAAGCCGTCGTCGGATGCGCCCGTCCCCTGCATCAAAATCCGTATCCAGTTCACCGGTCCGCTGCAAGCCAGCACGCTGCTGGCGCATGGCTTCATCGGCAAAGGACTGCGTTGCGTGATCCACAGAGCTTCGGATGAGCCGGCTGAGGCTCATCGCGAGATCGTTGGCCGTCGTGCGCGTCGTGGTTCTCATGCCGTTTCCTCCCGCGCGGTAATCAGCCAGTAGCGCCCGGCTTCATCAGGGTCGTGGACTGTTTCGATCTCAAATGTTCAAACGCCCTTTCGAAACCTCATGTCAGAGGTAAGCTCCAACGGCTGACGAATATGGATCCGGTGCGTGACCCATTCATCAGTCTGGGAGGCCCGCTCGCGCATGTCGGCCCGAATGGGTTCGATATGCGCCCATACGGTCCGCCACTCGGTCCAGCTTTGAACAGCGCCACCGAGCCCGTCGCCAATTTCTGAGCTTTGCTCGATAACGATCCGGTGGCGCAGCGTGCCGGGATCGAGAAATGTCAGCCCGTTCACAGGCGCACTAGCCGATGCGGCGCAATCAGCGCATCAAATCCATCGGGCACGGAAACGGCCTGCTGGTGTGGCGCGATGGCACCTCGAAACTCGTACCATTGGCTCACAAGCATCAACACGGCACGACGCAGGTCAGGCGGCACATCAACCGAAGTCGCTCCATAGCCTGCCACAAAGTCGATCTCGACCCCATTGTATCCTGGATCGACCACGGAAACAGCGGCCCGATCCAGTGCCAGTTCGGCAGGTCGTTTCATGGTTTGCAGCGCCCCCGCCGCTGCCATTGTATCGTGCGGATCGCCCTGTCGGTCATAGGACGTGACCGCCTCCACGCGTACAGCCGGAAAGCGAGCCAGGCTGACCGTTCCCGATGGCCATTCGGACAGATACTGACGGAACGTCTGATGAATCAGTGTTACACCGGTCACCGCTTCCACATGGCTGCGCGCCGCAACAATGAGTGCGGAAATCAGACTATCCTCTGCAGTTGTGTCGATCCGTAAATGCTCCTTCGCATCCGCCAAAGACACTGGCTCCACCGAAGGTTGTTGGATTTGTAAAACTGTCATTTCGTTTGCCGCTCCTCTCAATTTGCGTCTCCCAAAAGCGAAGGGCCCCGCCTTTCGGTCGGGGCCCATCGCCATTCAGCGCATCGGTGCAGGCACGGTGGGAGGGGGCCTTGCCTGCGCTTCCCGCTATGCGCCGAATTTCAGAAGCTTGATGGCGTCGAAGTCCTGCACGCCGCCGCCCACACGCTTGGTGGTGTAGAAGAGGACGTATGGCTTGGCGGAATAAGGATCCCGCAGGACGCGCACGCCAGTGCGGTCCACCACCAGATAGCCACGTCGGAAGTCACCAAAAGCGATAGCGCTTTCGTCAGCGGCGATGTCAGGCATGTCTTCCGCTTCCACCACTGTCCTTCCCCCCTAGAACTGGGCCATTACATTGGCGGCGAGAGGGGGATTTGGCATGGCTAGGAAGCGACATTC
>JBCBXA010000057.1:0-17302 GCA_039816825.1 Pseudomonadota bacterium
CGGTCTTGTAGTCCTGCCAGCTGGAGCGCCCCAGGTCGAAGAGGCGTTTGCGTTCCTTGAAACTCTTGGCCGCATCCGGACTGGGATCGAGGAAAATATCGCGATGATCGAAAGCTGCCAGAAGGCGTGTTTGTTCGGAGAGCAGCATGCCATTTCCAAACACGTCCCCGGACATGTCGCCGACACCGACGGCGGTGAATGGCTGTGTCTGGATATCGCGGTCCATCTCCCGAAAATGTCTTTTCACCGCCTCCCAGCCGCCGCGAGCGGTGATCCCCATCGCCTTGTGATCATAGCCGGCAGACCCACCGGAAGCGTAGGCGTCGTCCAGCCAGAAGCCTTCATCCTGAGCTATTCCATTGGCCGTATCCGAGAAGGTCGATGTGCCCTTGTCAGCGGCGACCACGAAGTAAGGATCTTCGCCGTCGTGAATGATCGTGTCTGCCGGGTGCACGGTGGACCCATCGACGATGTTATCCGTCACGGACAGCAGGGACCGTATGAAGATTCGATAGCCATCCTTGCCTGCCTCAAACCATGCATCGCGGCTTTCGGCAGGGTTAGGAAGCTGCTTTGGATAGAATCCGCCTTTTGCACCCACGGGGACAATCACGGCGTTCTTCACCTGCTGGGCTTTCACGAGACCCAACACTTCCGTCCGGAAGTCCTGAGCCCGGTCTGACCATCGCAGGCCGCCCCGCGCGATGGGCCCAAAGCGCAGATGGACACCTTCCACCTGCTGGCCAAACACCCACAGCTCTCGATAGGGCCGCGGCTCTGGCAAGCCCTCCATCGCACCCGGGTCGAGTTTGAAAGTGAGTTCGCGTGTCAACCCATCGCTGTGCGTCTGATAATAGGACGTCCGAAGGGTCGCCTTGATGGTTTGGAGAAAGCGCCGGACTATGAGGTCTTCATCAATGGAGTCCACGCCTTCAAGCGCCGCATGAATGGCCTTCTCGATCTGGGTGCTGCGGTTGGACTGGCCACTTTCTGCCGTCCTGGGGTCAAACCGTGCTTCAAACAGATCCCACAGACGCCGCGCGATGGACGGATGGGCCTGCAACGCGTTCCAAAGATAGTCCTGGGTGAACCCGATGCTGATTTGCTGGAAGTAGCGGGCGTATGCGCGAAGCACATTGACCTGATCGATGGTCAACCCGGCCGTCACCACCAATTGGTTGAAACCATCATCGGTGACAGCATTCTGCCAGACCGCCATGAAGGCGGCCTGCAGGCGCTCGGCATCCCTTTCGGGTTTGAACGCCACCCCACCTTTCGGCGCAAGCCGCATTTCGTGGAGGTGAACGTCTCCAGCCGCCACCTGGAAGCTTGTCTCGTTCAGAACATCAAACCCGAAATTTTCCAGGATCGGCACGCGTCGGGACAGGATGAGCGGCGGTCCGAGATGATAAAGATCAAGGCGGATCGTCTGGCTCTGATCATCCACTTCAAAGAACCGAACGATCAGAGGCTCACTGCCGGACAGGCGGCTGATCGACGATGCATCAGTGATGGCTTCTGAGACGGAGTGGGTATCGCGATAGGCGGCGTCAAAGCCGGGGTCTGGCAGGTCACCCGCCTGTTCCGCGAACGCGTCTTTCCAACCTCGAATGATCTCTCTGATCGCCTCGTCCAGGGCCTGATGATCGATCTTGAGCTTCGGGCCGCTGTCACGACCAATGATGAAGTGAACCCGAGCGAGCCGACCTTCGGGAAACGAAGGTTGGAACATCGATACGCGGCCCTCAAAGGTGCGGGCCAGATAGTCTCCGATCTGAACCCTGACTTCGGAATCATATCGCTCGCGCGGTACATAGACGAGGCATGAGACGAACCGGTCGAACCGGTCTGTGCGCGTGAAGATCCTTGCCCGCGGGCGCTCATCCAGTCGCACGATGGCGCTGGCCGTTTCGGTCAGCTCGTCGGCATCGGCCTGGAACAGCTCATCGCGTGGATAGGTCTCGATGACGTTGATCAGAGCTTTGCCCGAGTGCGACTGCGGGTTGAGGTTTGCCAGGCTCAGTGCCCGTTCCATTTTCCGTCGCAGGCGCGGGATGTTCTGCACGGACTGGCTGTACGCTGCAGAGGTGAACAGACCGATGATCCGCAGCTCGCCTTGCAATGCTCCTTCTGCACTGAAGAGCTTGATGCCGATATAGTCATAGTGCGCCAGGCGATGGACTCGGGCCCGCACGCCTGCCTTGGTGATGATCAGCGGATCATCGCCCTGCAGGAAGGCCCGAATATCCGGGCTCATGGTGACCAGTGTCGTGCCTTCGCGCAGAACGCGCAGTTCCGGGTCTGCCAGAAGGCCAAGCCCCTTCTCGTCCTCACTGGGTGTCAGGCCCCCGCCCTTGGCCGAGCCCTGCCAGTCGTAGCGGCGGACACCCATGAAGATAAAGTTGTGATCCAGCAGCCAGTCCAGAAACGCCAGACTCTCGTCCCGCTGTTCTGTGGGAATGGTCCTGTCGGGCAGAGCGGCGAGGCGGTCTTTGGCTTGCTCGACCCTGCGGTGCATCGATTTCCAGCCAGTGACCACCGTTGCAACGTCTGAGATTGTTGCCTTTACGTCGGAAAGGATGCTGGCCTGGTCGGACTTTGTGAGATCGGCAAAGGCAATGGCCATGACGGACAGGGCACCCGAACCACCATCGGTCTTCTGCAACTGCGGGTGTGCGACAAGATCAGGAACCATTCCCAAAGCGTTCACCGCACCGAGCACACTATCGACGATGAAGGGCCGGTCCGGTTGAACGATCACCAGCCAGTCATCCTTGAGCTCAATTTTTGCGCGGTTGCCCGACTGGGTTGTCAGTGCCGCGTTGACCAGGTCCACGCCTGCCCGCAAGCGCGATTTGCTGAGGCCGACCAGATCTTCGGCTGCGACGTCTTTAAAGAGAGATTTCTGATCGAGTTTGACGGCCGACTTCTTTCGACCACGCGTGCTCGATTGACGTGTTTGGCTTACCATTTGGCGCTCCCTCCCCGAAACATCCTGCCGGACTGCCCAAAGATGAGCCTAACAGCCGAACTTGCGAATGCACCCCCCAAAATTGATCCAATATTCTCATACCCCTTTCTCGGTGCATGACGGGCAAGTAAGCGCCTTGGGTGTTTCTGGTGCGGGGCTTTGGCGTTAGGGTCCGATCATGAACGACAGAAACGCAAACCAGCGACCTGACTCCCAAACCAGCGACACCAATCGGAAGCGTGCAGGAGATCATGAGGCCGAGGCAGCAGCAGCGCGCCGTGACCTTGAGCGGGTGAACGAGCAGTCCGAAGTGTTGGGCTCCTCGTCCTTTGCCCGCGTCGCGACCAAGGCGCGTGATCATGTGATGGGCGCTGATGCGCCGGATCAGGACGATTGGGCCGAAGTCTGGGGGCGCCGCATTGGTCGTAGCTTTGGCATTGTGTTCGCCGCCTATCTGGTTTGGTGGCTGCTGACGTTTTTGACTCGGGGTTCCTGATATGGCCGTCCTGGCGATTTCCAGCCATGTTGTGATGGGCCGGGTTGGATTGCGTGCCATCGCGCCGGCCCTGGAAGCCTTTGCCATCGCCACCCACATTCTGCCGACGGTGACACTGCCATGGCATCCGGGCCAGGGCCCAGGAACGCGTTCTACCAATGAGGGCTTTGATGCTCTTCTGGCCGATCTTGCCTCGCTCCAACCCGGTGAGCTGGATGGGATTCTGACAGGCTATTTCGCCAATGCCCGACAGGTGGAGGCCACTGCCCGCTTCGTTAAGCAGATGAAAGCACAGGATCCGAAGCTGCTTTATCTCTGCGACCCTGTGCTGGGTGATGGTGGCCAACTCTACGTTCCGCAAGATGTGGCTGAGGCTATTCGCGACAGGCTGGTTCCCTTGGCCGATATGCTGACGCCCAATGTGTTTGAGCTCTCATGGCTGACCCAGACCCATATTGAGGACGCCGAGGACGCGGCCATTGCCAGCCACACTCTGGCGCCCCATGCAAAGATGATCCTCGCCTCTTCAGTGCCCGCCGACAGCGAAGGTCACATGACCATGGTCCTGACCGTGCCGCCTCAAAGTGGTTCCACAAATGAGGATACGGTCGAGGTGCAGACCATGGCGCACGCCCGTTTTGACGCTGCGCCAAAGGGGACGGGCGATCTGATGGCCGCCATCTTTCTGGCTTTGGTTCTGTCAGATGCATCTCCGGAGACCATTTTGTCCCGGACTACATATGTGATGTTCGAGATGGTCAGTATCGCAAATCAGATCGAGAGCGATGTGCTGCCCGTCGAGGCCGCTCTGAGCGAACTGATTGCCGATCTGCAGCAGGCTGATATGGACGATGAAGATGCCGATCAGCTGGACTTGATTTTCCCAGAAATGAATGACGATCCGGCCCCGTCAGTGCATTGAGGTTCGTCTAGCTGCTCAGTCCCGGCGAAAGGCTGGCAGAGCTTTTCCCAGCGCCGCCCATTTGACCGTTTCAGCGATACGTTTCTCGCGCGTTGGAGCCGTCTTTGCGGTCTTGATCAGTTCCAGCGTTCCACGGCGTACACTGAAGGGTAGAGTTTCGAACTGTTCCAGTGCTTTCTGCGCCATCAGAGCGCCTTCAAGGTCCGGCGGTACGATGCCAGCATCCACATCGTTCAGAAAATCCCACATGCCATTGGCCTTTGCGGTGTCTACCAGCGCCATGCCAGTCGGCTGCATCCGCCCTTCTTTCGTAAGGCGGTCGACCTTGTCCTTGTTCACTTTTGACCAGGCGCTCTTGGGGTTTCGCGGAGATATGCGTACGTAGGAGCTGGCCGCGTCGCGCTTGGCAACCACCGAGTCCACCCAGCCGACGCATAAGAGCTCGTCGATGATGTCGAGCATGGGCATATATTGGCCGTTTGCGAGGGTTTCGGCTGTCTTGCGCCAACGAACCAGCCAGAGCGTATCGCCACACTTTTGATTGTCCGTCAGCCAGCTTCGCAGATCGGCCAGATTATCGACCAGCAGCTGATCGAACCGAGACTTGCCAATCTGAGGGCCCGGCCCGCGCTCTGCCATCAATCCACCTTCAGCGCCGTGACCTCGATCTCGATCTTCATCTCCGGCTCGTTGAGGTCGCAAACGATCATCGTGGCAGCCGGCCGGATCTCGTCGAAGGTTTCGCCCAGAACGGGAAAGACCCGTTCGACCCAGTCCCGGCTTGTAACGTAGTAGTGGCAGCGCACCACATGTCTGAAGTCACAGTTGGCTTCTGCCAGAGCTTTGCCGATGGTCGCCAGGCTATTGCGCGTCTGCTCCTCCACGCTTTCCGGCATGGTCATGGTGGCATAGTCGTAGCCTGTGGTTCCGGACACGAAGACCCAGCGACCGGCTGGTGTCTCCTGAACAACCGCCCGGCTGTAGCCTGCCGTTTTCTCAAAGGGCGATCCGGTGGAAATGAGCGTGCGTTTCATGGCGTATCCAGATTGAAGCGTAGTGACATGCAGCTCAACCCGCCATCCACCTTGGCGGCCTCGCTGTTGGGAAGCGTGATGACTGTGTAGCCTGCGCCGGTGAGCAGGTCGGCTGTACGAGGATACCCGTCGCTTATCAGCACATGATCGTTGACACGGATCAGATTGGCGGCTCGCTCCTCGCCGACCGGTGCGTCGAGGACGCGATAGGTCTCGAAACAGCCACTGGCTGCGAGCGCCTGCGTGGAAAAGATCGTCTCGTCGTCCAGCAGGCCGCAGTCGGACTTAAAGTGCAGGACGCCTTTGGGTGTGTGCACTGCCCGGGCCTGATATCCGAGGTCTTTGACGATCTCTGACAAAGCGTCGAAGCCCGCCTGGTCAGTGCGCTCCGAAAGGCCAACCAACACTTCGGTTTCGGTCACCAGAATATCGCCGCCATCAACCAGCGCGCCATCTTCCATGCTCGCGCCGGGCAAGTCGATCACGGTGTCGAAGATGCGTTGCAGGTCCGGCCGCAGTGCGGCTGTCTCTCCAAAGCGCGATGGCGCTCCGGGCCGCAGGGCAATAGCGGTTGAACCCAGGCAAAGTGCTGCGTCCTCGATGAAGACTGAATCAGGGAAATGTTCCAGAGCCGGAAGTACCCGCGTCTCGCACCCCGCTTCTTCCAGCGCGCTGATGTAGGCGGCATGGTGAAAAAGGAGCGTTTCAAACTCCGGGTCACCCACATCATCCGCCCGCAGGCCGTCGGTTATAGACGGCGCAGGCGCGCGGGAGAGTGTGTGGGTGAAGGAGTAGGAGCGAGGCATGGCGCAAGTATGGGAAAATCCTACGCCATGCCAAGGGCTTCTTTACCCCACGCGGTTGGCGATCAGATCATCCACCACGCTGGGGTCTGCCAGGGTGCTGGTGTCGCCCAGGCTGCCATAGTCATTCTCGGCGATTTTTCGCAGGATGCGGCGCATGATTTTGCCCGAGCGTGTTTTCGGCAGGCCGGGGGCCCACTGAATGGCGTCGGGCGAAGCGATGGGGCCAATTTCTGAGCGGACATGATTGCGCAGTTCCTTGCGCAACTCCTCGCTTGGCTCCACCCCATTCATCAAGGTCACGTAGCAATAGATGCCCTGACCCTTGATGTCGTGTGGGAAGCCCACCACGGCGCTCTCGGAAACTGCTTCGTGGGCCACCAGGGCGCTCTCCACTTCAGCCGTGCCCATGCGGTGACCAGAGACGTTGATCACGTCATCCACCCGCCCGGTGATCCAATAGTAGCCGTCTTCGTCCCGGCGACAGCCATCGCCCGTGAAGTATTTGCCCTTGTAGGTGGAGAAATAGGTTTGGACGAAGCGTTCATGGTCGCCATAGACGGTCCGCATCTGACCCGGCCATGAGTCTGTGATGCACAGATTGCCGTCTGTCGCGCCTTCCAACACGTTGCCATCATTGTCAACGAGCTGTGGCTGCACACCGAAAAACGGCACGGTTGCTGAACCCGGCTTTAGGGCGGTTGCCCCAGGCAGCGGAGTGATCATGTGCCCGCCGGTTTCGGTCTGCCACCATGTGTCGATGATCGGGCAGCGCTTATCGCCCACCACTTCATAGTACCAGTCCCACGCTTCCGGGTTGATGGGTTCGCCCACCGTGCCAAGGATCCGAAGTGACGAGCGATCGGTGCTTTTGACTGGCCCGTCGCCGGCCTGCATGAGAGCACGAATGGCGGTGGGGGCGGTGTAGAATTGATTGACCTGATGCTTGTCGCAGACCTGCCAGAAGCGGCTTTGATCCGGATAGTTGGGCACGCCTTCGAACATGAGAGTGGTCGCGCCGTTGGCGAGGGGTCCATACACGATGTAGCTGTGCCCTGTGACCCAGCCCACATCAGCGGTGCACCAGTAAATGTCGCCATCATGGTAGTCGAACACATATTCATGGGTCATGGCTGCCCAGACGAGGTAGCCGCCCGTGGTGTGGAGCACGCCTTTGGGCGTTCCCGTTGAGCCCGATGTGTAGAGGATGAAGAGTGGATCCTCTGCGTTCATCTCTTCGGGCGGGCAGTCGGATGAGGCGGCTTCGGTGGCTTCGTGGTACCAGATGTCCCGTCCTTCAGACCATTCGATGGCACCGCCGGTGCGTTTGACGACCATCACATGATCCACCTGCTGGCCCTGCGTGGCAGAAATCTGGATGGCCGCATCCGTGTTGGCCTTGAGCGGTACTCGCTTGCCGCCGCGCAGGCCTTCGTCAGCCGTGATGATGAAGTGGCTCTCACAATCCACAATACGCTGGGCCAGGGCATCAGGAGAGAAGCCGCCAAAGACGATTGAGTGGATGGCGCCGATGCGGGCGCAGGCGAGCATGGCGTAAGCGGCTTCGGGCACCATGGGCATGTAGAGCGTGACCCGATCGCCCTTCTGGACGCCATTGTCTTTCATGGCGTTGGCGAGGCGGCAGACATGGCCGTGCAACTCGCGATAGGTGATTTTCAGATCGTCGGTGGGTTCATCGCCTTCCCAGATAATCGCCACCTGGTCGCCGCGGGTTTCCAGATGCCGGTCGATGCAGTTGGCCGCAACATTCAGTGTGCCATCTTCGTACCATTTGATGGAGACGTCGGGATATTCATAAGTCGTGTTCTTGATGATGGTTGGCTGGTTTATCCAGTCGAGGCGCTGGCCGCAGTCTTTCCAAAAGCCTTCTGGGTCGGAAACCGAGCGGTCGTACATTTCGCGATATTTATCGGCGTCAATATGGGCCTTCTGCGCCAGTTCGGCGCTGACGGGATAGATGGAGCTATCGGACATTGGTTTTCCTCCCTCAGCGCTGCGGTCTGTTTCGCCAGCGCAACACAACAAGCCGCACGTCTCCCGTCGTGCGGCGAATTTCGATTGCTATTTTTCAGAGCAGAGGGGCGGCGTCCATGCGCCGATGGTAGCAGACGGATCGTCTTCTGAGGGGCGACTATGGTTAATTTGCCTTTGGCGAAAATTTTACGGGTTGCGGTCAGTTTCACGGCTCCAGGATGGAGTTTGTTGTGCGTCCCTTCCGACTTGTCATTGCCGTTGTTGCGCTCTCGCTGGCGGTCTCCGCCTGTGCGCGCGTGCCGGTGGTCAATTGGTTTTTTCCAGAGCGTGGTGTGAAATGGTCCGACACGCGCTGGTGCGTTCCGCGCGAGCTCAAGCGTGCCGTGGCTGCCGTGTCCCGTCGCTACGGCCCGGTGGTCGTGACATCGACCAAGCGCCACAAGCGCGAGAACCGTCTGAAGGGCGGAGCGAAGAAAAGCTGGCACCTGAAGTGCAAGGCCGTGGATTTCGTCGTTAAAACCCGCGCTTCACCGTTCCAGATTAAGGCTTTCCTGCGCAAGCGACATGGTGTGGGCGGTATCGCCCACTATCGGCGCACAGGCCATTTCCACATCGACACCGGCCCCCGGCGCGAGTGGTAGCTTTCAGTTTGGCCTGACCGGCGCTTACAGAAACAGGCCCAGCACAAGGCCCTGGATGAGCAGCACGCCCAGCCAATGGAGCCCATCAATCGCGGTCAATGACCATGGCTGCATCGAGTAGCGGTGATTGATGGTGAGCGTGGTGGCGATGAAGGCCAGCCACGCTGCGAAGGCTGCATAGAGAGTATCGGCAACGCCAAAGCCGTCCTTGTAGACATGCACGATGAGCATGAAGAGGCCGAAGGCCATGAAGAGTTCGAGGACGAATGAGATGATGTAAGGCGTGGGGCTTGGTTTGCCGCTTGAGCCTGTGACCTGCTCTTCGGTCAAACCCGTCGCGGCCATCCACTGCTTCGACAGCGTGCCGTACCAGATGGCACCGAAAATCCACGACGCCACACCTGCCCCTGCGATGATCAACCAGTTCATGTCATTCCCCCCGACTTCTACGGCCTGCAATGTGCGCGACAGCCTGCCGCACCCTCATAACGCCTTCAAGTGTGCGGTGGGGCAAAGAGAGAGCTGATTTTCAAGCCGCTAGGCGCGCATGCGTGTCCGCGCGAGGCTGTATGGAGCAAACGTGGCAACACAGATGATCGCTGCGAGAAGGAAGGCGGCTCCGGGCAGGTATGGAAGATCGTTTGACCGGTCCGAGAAGGCGGCAAATGTGCTCGTCATCAAAACGGGTGCGGTAAAGGACACGATCGACACGCCCGAGGTCACCGCTCCAGCCAGTTCGCCTTGTTGGTCATCGCCAACGCGGTTCGATGCCAACCCCTGAATGGCTGAGTTTGCGAAGCCGGAGAAGGCGCTGGGTATCAGCAGCAGCCAGACGAGCCACTCCCTGGTGTTCAGCCCTATGATTGTGAGCACCACAAGAGCCAGCAATGTAGAACTCACGATTACCGCGTGTTCCGAGAAATGAGCCAATAGAAGGCGCAGCACGAGGCCTTCGGCAATGAAGATACAGATGCCGAAGGCAGCCAGGGTGAGCCCCACTTCTCTGGGCCCCCAGCCAAAGGTCTCTGATCCCCAGTAAGGCCAGATCGACGGATAGACCTGTTGGGAGAGTTCGAAGACGAGAATGGCCGCCACGAGTAATATCACCACCGGACGACCGGCCAGTTGTTTCAGGGCGCCCAGCGGATTGGACCGGAGGATGTTAAAGGGTCTCCGCTTGGACTTGGGCAGGCTTTCGGGAAGGATGAAGTAACCGAAAGCGGCGTTGGCGAAGGCAAAGGCCGCGGCGGCCCAGAAGGGGACGCGTGTTCCAAACTCTCCCAGCAAGCCGCCAATGGCCGGGCCGATCACGAAGCCGATGCCAAAGGCAGCACCGATCAGGCCGAAGTTGGCGGCGCGTTTCTCCGGCGGTGAGACGTCCGCAATGTAAGCGCTTGCCGTTGTGAAGGATGCGCCTGCCGCGCCGGCGAGAACCCGTCCGATGAACAGCAGGAACAGGGTCGGTGCCAGGGCCATAATGATGTAGTCGACGCCCAGCGCCACCAGACCGAGAATGAGCACTGGCCGGCGCCCGTATGCGTCCGACAGATTTCCGAGAATCGGGGCAAAGATGAATTGCATGAAGGCGTAGGCGAAGGCGAGCCAGCCTCCATAGACCGCCGCTTCGCCATAGCTGCCCGGCTGCAGCTCACGGATGAGATCGGGGAGCACGGGCAAGATGATGCCAATCCCGATCACGTCCAGAATGACGGTGATGACGATGAAGACCAGCGCGCGCTGCGGATCGACCGCCCGCTCTTGGGGGGCGGATGCTGTGGAGCTCATGTTCGATTGCGCCCCTTTGGCGCCCCTCTGCCACTAAGACCTAGGCAAAATGAGTCGGTAGCCTGGTCGTGTGCTTGATTTCCTCCATTACAAAACTGGATGCAACGTCACTGAGGTCAATGCGTTCGATCAGTCTGCTGTAGAGCCGATCATAGGCGCGCATGTCGGGCACGCGGGCGGCGATCATGTAGTCCGTGTCGCCGCTCATCCGGTAAACACCCGTGATCTCGTCGAGCCCGGCCACCGCCTTTCGAAACCGGTCGGCCCAGGCCTTATTGTGCTGCACCGTGCGGATCGCCATGAAGACCGTCAGGCCAAGGTTCAGCTCTGCAGGGTCGGCGAGGGCCACACGCCCCGTCAGCACGCCCCTGTCTTCCAGTGCCTTTATGCGTCTCCAGCAGGCGTTGCGTGAAAGACCCACGGCTTCTGCGATCGTGTCGAGATTCTGCGAGCAATCGGTCTGGAGTTGATCCAGCAGGCGCTTGTCCGTTACATCCATATCGCAAAACCCTCTGACTGTGAGAAAATTTCCCAGAAATTAGACCACATGCTCCCATGATTGGGAAGTGGTTGCCGATCTGGTGGGGCATGTTTCCTGCGTTGAGACCGTTTGGAGCACTATTCATGAAAGCCCTTGGCCGCCTGTTCACCCAACACCCAGAGAGTGTGGACGAAACCTATTTTGAGCACCTTTGCTTTGCAGGTTCGGCGGGCATCCGAATGGTTGCGGCTGGGTTGGCGGCGTTGGTCCACGCGGTCCTGCCATTTCTGTTCGAGCGAACGGCCAGTCGCCTCATGGCGCCCATCGCGCACAAGCTTGTTGCCCGAAACGCTGAACTGCAAACCCCTCACCTGCCTCGAGCCAAGCCAGTGTCCGACGCAGGCTGATGTGTCGTTGGTTGGTCTGGCAGGGCGAGCCTGTCTTTCTGGATGAGCTGGTCTTTGCGCCGAGCCATTCGCTCGTGGCGCAGGCGCTGCTCTCAAGAGAAGCCAAGATGGATACCAACGCCGACGGGTTTGGCCTTGGCTGGTATGCGCACAAGCCGGAACCCTGCCTTTATCGCGATACGCTGCCCGCCTGGGCCGACGAGAACCTGAAGAACCTCGCTGCCCACATCCGAGCCCGGAGCTTCTTCGCCCATGTCCGTGCATCGACGGGCACCAGCACGTCTCGGCACAATTGCCATCCTTTCAGCTGGGGTCGCTGGCTGTTTATGCACAATGGCCAGATTGGCGACTATGAGCGCCTGCGCCGAAGTCTTGAAGGTGAACTGACAGACGCATGCTACGATGCGCGGTGCGGGACCAGCGACAGCGAGCTTCTCTTTCTTCTGGCCGTTGGGCTGGGCCTGGTGGAGGATCCCTTGAAAGCCCTTCGGGCCGCCTTGGCGTGCACGCTCCGTACGGCCGCCGCCAAGGATGTGCATAAGCCAGTCCGTTTCACCGCTGCTTTGACCGATGGTTCCAAACTCTACGCAATGCGCTGGTCGAGCGATGCGTTTCCGCCGTCGCTCTACTATCGCCAAACGCCGCAAGGCGTCGTGGTCGTTTCAGAGCCTTTGGACAATGACGCCCCCAACTGGATTCCGGTTCCGGGCAATCACGTTCTCATCGCCGAAAATGGCCGCGTGTCTTCCGTCGAGCCGTTTGAAATCGGTCTGCGGATGGCTGCCTAGAGTCAGAGCGGCTTCAGCGTGTTGCCGTTGAGCCCGCCCATGCGGCAAACCTCAAGCCATTCATCGGGTTTCACCGGCTGAACCGACAGCCGCATGGACGTCACGAGGGACATATCAGCCAGTTTTACATTGGCCTTCACGTCCTTCAGAGACACCGGTTTAGGCATGTCCACCAGAGCCCGAATGTGAACACAGTCCCACCGCTCGTCATCAGTGGTGGAGTCCGGTGCGCTTTCGGCATTGACCTCGACGATGCCCACGACGTCGAGGCCTTCGTTGGAATGGTAGAAGAAGCCGCGATCACCGATTGCCATCTGGCGCATATTGTTGCGAGCCTGGTAGTTGCGGATGCCGTCCCACTCTTCGCCGGCATCACCCTTGGCCTTCTGTTGTTCCCATGACCATTTGAAGGGCTCTGACTTGAACAACCAGTACTGCATCAGCTTGGCGCTCCTATCACCCAGTTCCAGGCGGTGATTTCCGTTGAGGCGAACAGCCCTGCTTCGGCATAGGGATCAGATGCGAAGACGGCCCGGGCTTCCGCAAGGTCGGCGGCCTCCAGAACCACCAAAGATCCAATCATGTCGCCGTTCTCGTCGAGGCGCGGTCCGGCAAGAGCGACCTTGTTGGCCCGGATCCATCCCAGATGGGCTTCGCGGGTGGCTTTGCGCAGTTCCAGTTGGTCTGGTTTGTCGGTGCCGTAGAAAACAAAATGCATGGGCTTCTCCTTCAGGGGTCTACCTACAGGGCGCTCCAGCTTGTTCAAGGTTGTAGACGGGAGGAGTGTTAGGCTTTGGCGCCGCGCTTCCCCGATCCGATTTTTGGGGTTGTCTTCGCGTCGAGCGGCCAGCGCGGACGTGGCGGAAAATCCATTCCGCTGGGAGGCATGTTTTGCGCCATGCGCTCAATCGTTGCCCAGGCAATCATTGCGCCATTGTCGGTGCACAGATGGAGGGGTGGGGCCAGCAGCGTTGATCCTCCCTTCACCGCAACTCTCTCGAGGGTTGCGCGGACAGCGGCATTCGCAGCGACGCCACCCGCCACTACGAGAGGCAGTGGTTTGCTATGCATCTGTTTTGCATGATCAAGCGCACGGCCCACCCGGTCCTCCAAGACACGACAGACCGAGCGTTGAAATCCTGCGCAGACGGCCTGCACTGCCTGATCTCCAATCTTGCCGTCGTCCTCTGCACTTTCCTGTGCCGCCTGACGTACGGCGGTCTTCAGTCCGGAAAAAGAGAAGTCAAAGCCGGGCCGGCCGAGCATGGGCGTTGGCAGGTCTGGCAGCGGGTGATCGCTGGGGTGCCGGGCGGCCTCTTTCTCAACCGCCGGGCCGCCCGGATAGGGCAGGCCAAGCAGTTTCGCTGTTTTGTCGAAGGCCTCGCCGAGCGCATCGTCAATGGTGGTGCCGAGGCGGTGATAGTCTCCGACCCCCCTCACGAGCAGGATTTGTGTATGGCCGCCCGAGACCAGCAGAAGCAGGAGGGGGAAAGCCATGCCATCGGTCAGGCGCGCAGTCAGGGCATGCCCTTCGAGATGATTGATTGCGTAGAAGGGCTTTCCAGCTGCGATGGCCAAGGCCTTGGCCGTGGTGAGGCCGACCATCAAGCCGCCATTGAGCCCCGGTCCCGCCGTAGCGCCGATGGCATCCACTTCGTCGAGGCTCGTCTTTGCGTCACGCAACGCGCTGCGGATGACATCGTCAATGACTTCAACGTGGGCCCGGGCCGCGATCTCCGGCACCACGCCGCCATAGGGGGCGTGTTCCGCCATTTGGCTGGCCACTACATTTGACAGAATCTCGCCCGGACCGTTCATCGGTCGGCCCGCCGATCCACGTACGATCGAGGCTGCTGTCTCGTCACAGCTCGTTTCGATTCCGAGAACTGTCAGCTGTTCCGACATGGTCTGGCACTGCCACTTTCATTGACGTCAATGCTTCGTTACAAACCTGTGGCTGACCAAAAAGGTCACAGCGCCGAGACAGGTGTGAGGGCGGTACCATGGCCAGAAGTGGCCGCAAAGTGGAACCGCTTCTTCGGCATCATGTCTCGACCGGAGGGGAAAAATGGCTGAAGTCGACGACCAAACGATCCAGTGCCGAATTGGAACCCGAGGCAGCCCTCTAGCGCTTGCGCAGGCCCATGAGGTCCGTGCCCGACTTATGGCGGCCCACGATTTGCCTATGTCCGCGTTTGAAATCGTCACCATCAAGACAGAGGGTGACCGAAACTGGTCGAAGCCCCTGGCGGAGCTGGGCGGCAAAGAGCTCTTTACACGCGAGATCGAAGAAGCGCTGGCGAGCGGCGCGATAGACTGCGCCGTGCACAGCGCAAAGGATATGCCAACCGATCTGCCTGATGGTCTTGTGCTGGACATTTTCCTGCCGCGCGAGGATACGTCCGACCGTCTTCTGACGCGTGACGGGTCATCTTTGGACGAGTTGCCGGAAGGGTCTGTCCTGGGAACCTCTTCTCTGCGTCGTGCGGCATTGATCCGCAACCTCCGATCGGACATTCACATCGTCGATATTCGCGGCAATGTGGATACCCGTATGGGCAAGGTTCAGGCGGGTTCCGTGGATGCCACCATCCTTGCCAGCGCTGGGCTGAACAGGCTTCGCATCCGCACAAACGCCGCAAAGCTTGAAGCGCCCCATTTCCCCCCAGCCCCAGGCCAGGGTGCCATCGCTATTGAGAGGCGCGAAGCTGATGAGGCAATGCGGAGCTTCTTGAGCCCGCTCAATCATGAGCCGACAACTATTGCTCTGAAGTGCGAGCGTGCTTTTCTGGCGCGGCTCGACGGCTCTTGCCGCACGCCGATGGCGGCCCACGCTCAAGCCGTTGATGGGCGCGTTGCTCTTTCAGCGACCATTCTGGGAGCTGACGGCAAGGACCGCATGGACGCCGATGGCGAAGCCGATGCTGATGACGCAACGAAGCTGGGTCAGCAGGTGGCGGATCAGCTTCTCGCCAAAGGCGCTCGCGCCATTCTCGATCGACCTCTCCATGCTGAAGTATGACCGGCCGCATAGGCCAGTCGTTCCACGTTCTGATCACCCGGCCTGAACCGGCTGCCAGCCGCACGGCGCAGCGCCTTCGTGACCTTGGCTTTGAGACGAGTGTTGCGCCGCTGACCGAGCTCCTGCCGCTCGCACCCCGAATTGCTCTTTCGGAGCGCTGTCGAGTGATTGCCACCAGTGCCAACGCTTTCATGGCTGATCCGCCTGATGGTTTCCCCGCTGACCTCATCCACGATTTCATCTGCGTTGGCGAACAGACGGCGCGCGCCTCGGTTGCCTGGGGGTTGCCCCAACCGTCCATCGTGGCACCCGACGCGGAAACTTTGATCGCCCGTGCTTCCGAGGCAGGAATCGACCTGAAGCGCTGGCCAGTCGTGTATTTTGCCGGGCGGTACCGGTCGCTGACTCTCGAAGAGGAGCTTTCGAGAATGGCAGCGGTCTATGAGGTCTACGAGACCTATGAAGCCCGAGCTGTGCCGGATCCGTTTCAGGCGGTGGATCTCGGGACCATCCATGCTGTCCTGCTGATGTCACCCAGGGCCGCTGAACAGTTCAGCGCTGCCTTGGATGAAGGCGAGCAAATGAAAAGTGTCTGCATCTCGGACGCCGCGCGCGACCGTTTGTCCGAACGCCTTCGTCGGCTGGCAGTTGTGGCCGCAGAACCGAGTTTCGACAGCATGCTTCGGTGTCTGATGGCGTTCTCAGAACCGAGTGGTCAGTAGGCCACTCCGAACGCGGGCGCGATTGAGGTGCGCAGGAATATGCGCAGGAACATGATCCCGAACAAAAGCACGATGGGCGAAAGGTCGATGGTTCCCAAGTTCGGCATAAACCGTCGGATCGGCCGAAGCGCTGGCTCCGTCATCTGATAGAGAAAGTTCCCGATCATACCGACGAACTGGTTGGACGAGTTCACAACATTGAACGCATAGAGCCAGGAAAAGACGGCGGATGCGATGATAATCCACCAGTAGAAGCCCAAAATGGCGTCAAGAACGATGAAGAGGGCGAGCATGGCTGGTCCGATTCAGTTTGTGTCGCAGCGCATGTAGGCGGGTCGCGTCAAAGGTGCAAGCTGGTGCGTAATTCCATGGTTAGCGGGTCCATGATCAGCGGATGGACGATGAGCCAATCCATTTGTCCAGAAATGCATCCAGCCAGAGTTCGCTCGGTCGGTCGTAGAGTAGACGGCCATTGAGATGCTGACGCTTGCCCTGCGCGTTTGGCAGGTCAAAGCGATGGGCCCCGCGCACAGTCCAAGCCTGCATCATCGCCTGCGTCAGCTCGACGTGGAACTGAATGGCAACAGTTCTTTCATTGAGGCTGTAGGCCTGGTGTGGGTAGAGCTCACTCGATGCCAGGATTTTGCAGCTGTCCGGCGCCGTTAGACCCTCGCGGTGAAAATGGTAGACGATCTCAGGCCATGGTCCAAAGGTCTGCTCGGCGTCATGGTCTCGTAGTGGATACCACCCGATTTCGACCATCTCGTCCGGTCGCTGATAGACCTGCCCGCCCAAATGATTGGCCAGCATCTGCGCGCCGAGGCAGATCCCGAAAAGGGGTTTGTCCTCCGCCAATGGAACGGCCAGCCAATCAGTCTCTCGCCTAACCCACTCGTCGGGATCATTCGCGCTGCCCGGGCCGCCAAAAACAACCACCCCCGCGTGGCCTTCCATGGTTTCAGGAAGCGCATCACCCAGCGGCGGGCGGCGTATGTCCAGGGTGAAACCCCGCTCTTCCAATTTGCGGCCGACGCGCCCGGCTCTGGAATGGGCCTGATGCAGGATGATGAGGATCTTCTGGCCGGCAACCTTGGCGGCGTTTGCCATCATTGGGCGTCCCGCACCGCGTCCTGCTTGGCGAGCATACGGTCCCGGGCTGAGACACCCAGAAGCTCCGCGATCCGCCAAACGACATTATCTTCCAGTTCGTGCAGCTGGCCGTCGCTGTAAACGAT